>JAGWAX010000033.1 GCA_021296175.1 Nitrosopumilaceae archaeon
CGCCTCGGGAACATGCAACGCGCCCCGGCCGGCCGCCAGGCGTGAAAACAACCACCAACCGCATTTTCGAGAGAACCCTCAGGGTGGCTCTGCTGCCAATTCGTGACCTAGTCTAGTGGCAGGTAGGTCGCGAGTCCGCAACAGAACCCGCCTGCGCGCTTGCGTAAGACGGCGGCGGCGGCAGGACCTGCACTGCTAACATCGGCGCGCGGCGCTCAGTCCGGGATTCCGCGCACGTCCACGTCCGGCGAGGTCTCTATGTCGTATCTGGCGTCAATCGGGAGGTCCAGGTACGCCGTACTTGACATCTCTGCAACCTTGTCCTCCGGCACGCCGATCATGCGCAGCAGCGCCGCCCTCTGGTGCGCGTACGCGTTCTTCCAGAACGAGGGGCCGTCAAACGTGTGCATCTTTTTTCTGCCCCTTGGCGCCACGTTGGGTGCCGCGGGGAGGGGTCATTTTAAGTGAGGGCTGTGACGGAAGAATGGCACACGCCGTTAGAACTGGAGTTAGTGTTCTGGATTTTGGGCGTGGTGCCCATCACAGCCTGCCTGTACGGTGGCGGAATCTAATATATTTAATGCGGTTTACCGTACCACCATGGCAGAGATCGTAGTGGACGTTGAGATACGGGCGCCGCCCGGCACGGTCTGGGGGATCATATCTGACGTCGACAACGAGCCCGTATACTGGAAGGGCACAAAGTCTGTCCGCAACATCTCAAGGCAGGAAAACACAATTCGCCGCGAGATTACGATTGCGTTTCGGGACCAAAAGTGCATGCAGGACGTGACCCTGTATCCGGAGGAAAAGATCGAGGCGGTCTTCACTGACGGGATCATAAAGGGCACAAAGACAGTCAGCATGGAGCCGCGCGGCGACGGCGGTGACGGCCCTGTGCTGCTCCGTACCGTATGGGACGTCAAGATGACCGGCATGATGGGCATGTTTACGGGTATGCTAAAGGGGCACATCAGAAACGGCACCGAGATGGCCATGCAGTCCATCAAGGAGTCCGCTGAAAAGTCGGTGTGATGTGCGCAATGTCTGAGACCCTTGCGGCAGACGTGGCGCTCTGCGCCGTTGCGGCCGTTATGATATGCGTGGCAGGCGCCTGGGTGTACCTGATACGCTCGATGTCGGCCACGTTCAGGCAGGTCCCGTACCTTGATGACGATTATGATGAAAGCGGCAGTGGGTATGGTGATGGCGGTGGCGGTGGCGGTGGCGGCGACAGCAGCAGCAGAGACAGTGCCAAACCTGCCGCCTCCGGCCCCGTCGGCTGCCCGATGGTGTCTGTCATACTTCCGGCCCGCAACGAGGAGAACTACATAGAGCGCTGCCTCGAGTCGCTCGCGGTCCAGGACTATCCAAACTACGAGGTTGTCGCAATCGACGACTCGTCTGGTGACGATACCATGAACATAATCAAGCGGTGCGCCCGCCGCCACCCCGGCGTGATCGTCCCCGTCTCTGCCAGGCCAAAGCCTGACGGCTGGATGGGAAAGAACTGGGCCTGCATGGAGGGGTACCGCAGGGCCAAAGGCGGCCTGCTGCTGTTCACGGACGCCGATACGCACCACACAAAGGGGATGATGGGTCTTGCCGTGCGCCGCCTGCTCGGGGGCCAGCTTGACGCGCTGACGGTGATGCCGCGGATGCTTGCACCCGAGTTCTGGACCAGGGCCACGCTGCCCATGATATCGGTCTTCCTCCACACTCGGTTCTCGGCGCTCAACGTCAACAGTCCGGACAGCAAGACCGGCTACTTTTTTGGAAGCTTTTTCATCATAAGGCGCGAAACGTACCTGTCAGTGGGCGCGCACGAGGGCGTCAGGGGCGAGATGATAGAGGACGGCGCGCTGGGCTGCCGCACAAAGGAGGCGGGGCACCGCATGCTGATGCTCCGGGGCGAGCACCTGATCGAGGCCGTCTGGGCCCGGGACGGGCACACGCTGTGGAACGCGCTAAAGAGGCTGATGATCCCAATGCGCGCGCAGTACGGATGGCGCACCACGGCCGGCGTTGCAACCGCGGTCACGTTCCTCCTGTTTGCGCCGTTTCTGGCGCTCCCAGGCACCGTCATTCCCGCCGTCGCCGCCGTCGCCACCGCCGCCGCATCGGGCGGGCCCTGGGCGGGCCTCGTCCCTGCTGTCCTGGCCGCGTCCTCCAGCGCGGCGGCGTCTGCCCTAGTCTGGGCGGGGGCCGTCCTGGAGTCGAGGACGGGCCTGGGGATAGGCGTGCCGTACGGGCTGCTCGCGCCAGTGGGCGGCCTCGTAGTCGCGGCCGGGTTTCTCGCGGGACTCGCGCGCCCCAACCCGTCGCTTTCATGGAGGGGCCGCACGTACACGTCACGCGACCAGTCCGCGGACCCGTTTGCGGCAGTGTAGCAGTCGGGCGCGGCCCCTTCGCCGTCCCGGCCGCCCCGCCGCCGCTGCTGCATTAGCATATGGATACGGATTAGCGGGCGCGGCCGTGCGGCCGGGGCCGTGCGGCGCAGCCCAAAAAAACATCAAATATGAAGGCGTCCCATGCCGTACGATGAGAGTAGATATCCTGATGAGGTACCAGGACGATCCCAGAAAGTGCACCGCGGCGCGCCTACTCAAGGCGGGGATTGCGCGCAAGATCAGGGGGGCGCCGCGCAGCCGCAGGGCCATAATACTGAATCCCTACAGTGACACGGTACTGATGCCGTCTGATGGACGTACGGCGGGGGCAGTAGTCGGGGTGGACTGCTCCTGGAGGCTTGCAGGTGGGGAGTTTGGCGCGCCCCGTGACGCGGGAGGGGGGCGCAAAAGGGGGGAAGCAGGCGGCGCGCCGCGCCGCCGGTACGATGCGGGATCCTCGAGGCGCCTACCGCCGCTCCTTGCAGGAAACCCCGTAAACTATGCGAAGATAGGCGTGCTGACGACGGCAGAGGCCATAGCGGCCTCGCTGTTCATCATGGGATACGACGACATGGCCCACAACGTGCTTGGCAGGTTCAAGTGGGGCCACACGTTTTACGACCTGAACCGCAACATTCTGGCAGAGTATGCCGCAATGACAGGACAGGATGACGCGGCGGAGATAGCGGCAGGGTACGGACTGGCGTGAGCGGGAACGCGGCTGCATGGACGTCCCCGGGGGGCCGCGAGCATCAGCGCCGGCAGCCGCCACCGGCTGCACGAGCACGCGTGGGCGTCACTTTCCTGAGACGGCGGCCATCATATCTGAGGCCTGCGTCTTTCTTTTGCGCACCCAGTATGCCGCGGCCCCGAGCGCTGCCAGCGCCAGGCCGGCTGCAACCGCATACGGTAGGGAGGACTCGTCGGCGGCCGCATCCGGCGTAGGCGCCGCTACTGCCGGGGCCCCTCCGCCGCCCGGCGGTCCGGCCTCCGGCGCGTCCGGGGAGCCGATACCGGCGTCGACATCGCCGCCGCCTGCCATGCCAAGATCCGCGCCGCCCGGCGAGACTGCCAGAAACCCAGCCTCATAGATGTCGGGCCTCAGGACAGTCTCCGACAGGGCGAATATACGCACCGTGTTTGCCCCCTCGCTTAGGAGTTTCGTGTCGCCAGGCTCAATCACAACGGAGGTCACGTCGGCGGTGTCTGTGTCGGCGGTGTCAGCGGCAGTAGCATCAGTAGCATCCCCCATGTTGCCGCCGCTTGTGACAGGTATAGTCCCGGACGACACGATCTCGCCGCGCCCGCTTGTCACAAAATACAGGACGGAGTCAGCCCCTTTGGTGGACACATCCACGCGCATCTCGCCCCCGGCCACGACGGGCCTCGCGTGGATCTCCACCCCCGCAATCTCCGGGAACGCCGCGCGCTCAAAGCCCGACCAGCTGCCGCGCTCAAACGGGTACGTCTCGTCATCAAAGGATATCAGCCTGATGCTGCGGGACTCTGGTGAGTACGAGTCAAGGTAGAACGGCCCGTTCCCCACCATGGCGTGCCCCATACCGTCGATCCACGATATGGCAGAATCGTACCGTGACTGGAAATAGTGCTGGCCGTCGCCGTCGCCGCCGCCATGGTCTCCAACCAGTCCCGCAAGCGGCTGCGCGTACGCGAGCGCAGCCGGCACGTGTTTGGCGTCCCTCATCGACTCCAGCTCGCCGCGTATCATGGCAGAGTCGTTGGGTATGATTACGGAGAGCCATCCGATGCCCTTGCTTGCGGCCCCGGACCGCGAAAACGAGGCCTTGCCGTCGGTCACCACGCCCTCCATTGCGGCGATCATCTCCCAGGGCATGCTGACTCCCGGCGACGCCCACTGCGCAATCTGTCCCTCATCAAAGTGCCAGTAGTCCACGTACACCTCGACGGTGTCGGGGCCGGCGGGCCTGATCCCCTTTATGGTCTGCACACTGGGGGCTGCGACGGACGTAAACTCCGTGTCAAACGTGGCGTCGTCGGGGCCCGTCTGCGTCCCCCACTCCTTTGCAAAGTACAGCGAGTGGACTACGTCAAGCATGTCCATCGCGGCGCCGCTGTGCCAGTTGCCCAGCGCGTAGCGGAACGTCACCATGCTGGTCGCGTTGACCCCGGGGCCCACCTCCCGCCACTGCTGCCGCACGGGATCCCAGAGGATGGCGTCATGGGCCACGCCGAGGGCGCCCAGGGGGCCCGCGGTAGTGACGTTCCACTCCGCGCGGAGCGGGATCACGCTGCCCGTATACGGGTGCAGAAAGACTGCCGGATCCGACAGGAGCGCCCCGATCTGGCTGCTGTACGCGTCCCTGAACCCCATCACAGGATTCCACGATCCCTGGTAGATCTGCTTGACGCCTATGCGGAGCTCGTCCTCGGCGCCACTGCCACCTCCGTCATGATCCCCGGACGCGGGCGGAGCTACCCTGGCGTTTATCGGGGTGAACCGGCTTGGGAGCCCGGCGCCAAAATCGTTTACCACCCCGCTGACGGACTCGTGCGTCACGTACAGGACGTTCTTGCCGGCGATGAATATCCGGACGGACTCGGAGACCCCCTCGGCGACGGCGGCCCGGATGAGCTCTGCGCGCTCCTCCGCCCCCCCAAAGTCCCCCGTGTAGATGCGCTGGGTCGCGTTGTCAAGCATCTCGTTCTCGTAGTTCCAGTACGAGGGGTCGTTGAACCCGGGCATGTTTGAGAACCACGGCGAGTACATCTGGCTGAGTCCCGTAGAGTCATACCTTACGAACGCGGACTTTGCCCACCCCTCCGTGTACAGGCTCCACTTCAGGTCCGCCGGATCCGAGCCGTACACTACCACGAAGGCCTTGTTGAGGTCGCCGAACTCCTTGTGTACGGCAAACCCCATCCGCTCAAGCTCGGACGCGAGTATCTCCCCTATCGACTTTCGCACGGGATCGTCGCTCCGTATGAAGAACGAGACGGAGACGGGCTCGGAGCCTGCCATCCACGCGCCGCTGCTTTCGTCCCGGGTCGCGCCCATCGCGTGCATCCTGTCGGATATCAGCCGCTCGGCAAGCACCGGATTGTACCCAAACTCAAAGGCCGCAAGCCGCCCGATGACCGTGAGGTACTCGGGATCGTAGGGCCCGTAGTGTGATATTATCGGCACGCCGTAACCGCCCATCAGCTCGTTTACGACGAGGCGCCGGTCTACCAGGTAGTTCAGCGCAAAGCGGACGTCCCTGTCTTGGAACGGGTTGAAGGCGGACTCGGAGACGGCGGGGTTTACAAGTATGCTGTAGGAGCCGCCCGTCGACTCGTGCACGTTTAGTCCCTGCCGCGACTGGCTCGACTCGAGCCGGTCAGAGGAGACGTGGTAGTAATACATGTCAAGGCCGCCGCCCCGCACCTCCTCGAGCGCGGTGTTCTCATCAAGGTACTGCACGAACCTCACAGAGTCCACGTACGCGGCGCCGTCGGCGCGGGCCTCGCAGATACCGTCGCACGGCGAAATCTGGGCCGCCAGCGCGAGCAGCAGCGCGGCCGCGCACGGGATCAAGAGTTTGGGGCGGAAGGGGCCGCCCGTCGGGATATCACTGCCGCGCGCCACGCCGTTCATGCGCGTCGACTGCCCTGTTGTAATAAAACTATTGAGCGCGATTCTCCCTCAGGGAAGGGCTGCGCGCGCCGGGCGCGGGCCCGGCGCGGCAACCCCTTTTCCGCCGCCGCCGCCGTCGCCGCGCGGCGGCGCAGGCCGGCCGCCGCAGCGCCGCAGGGCATACCGCAGGCGCCGATCAACCGTTATATCACAAGGGCGCGCCCGACGGGCATGGCCAGCATGATGACTGTGCGCGGACTGCGCGGGATGATACAGGGGGGCGTGTCCCCCAAGGACTACAGCGCCGTGACCGGCGTCGGCATCCAAGACGCGCGAAAGATACTGGACCGGCTCGAGCAGTCCAGGATCGGCCGCTCCGTAGGCGATACGTACCACTTTGAACAGGGGGACCGCCTGCGGGCCGCCATAATGATGCTGGAGAATGGAACCGCGTCGCTCGACGAGGTAGCCGGGGAGATGGACTGGAGGGACTTTGAGGGCTTGGCCGGCGAGATACTGGCCTCGAGAAACTTTGCGGTGATGAAGAACCTCAGGTTCAAAAAGCCCGCGGTCGAGATAGACGTGGTGGGCATACGCATGGGGGTCGCGATGCTCGTAGACTGCAAGCACTGGAGGCGCACCGCCCCGTCGGCCGTCTCCGACGCGGTCTCAAAGCAGATCGAGCGTACGCGCAGGTACGTGGCCGAGACGCCGGGCGCGGTGGCGGCCCCGGTCATAGTGACGCTGCACCAGCACGAGACGGAGTTCGTAGGCAACGTGCCCATAGTGCCCATAGCCGGATTCTCGTCGTTTGTAGACGAGTTCCACGGGCATCTGGACAGGATGAGGACGATAATGGGCGGCGACGGCGCTCCCCCGGCAGGGGCTGCGCATACCTAGAGGAACAGCCCGGTTACAAAGAGGGCCGCGCCGCCGAGCGCAAAATACTTTGTGATCCGCAGCGAGTTCTCGAGCGCCTTTGAATAGTCGTCAAATATGCTGCTTCCCATCACCCGGATCACGGCCTCGTTTTCCAGTATCTCGTAGGAGGCCGCAGACGTGTCGCGCTCGGCCGCGGAGGCCAGCTCCTCGAACCATCCGGACAGCCTCTCGGCGGGCGTCACCAGCCCCAGGTGGTAGTACCCGTTGCGGTTCCTGACCTTTACGCGCGAAAAGTGCGTGTCAGACGTGCATATCTCAAGCATCTCATACCCCTTTGAGGCCAGGTGCTCGATTATCTTTTCGCGCACCCCGTTCTCCATGTTGTTGGCATCGGCCCATCCGATGTGGAACTTTCTGCCGTTTATCCGCAGGCAGGCCACCCCCAGGCCGCCCAGCCCCATGTCGTCGGCGCGTATGTCCATGGCGTCAGAGTTTGCATAGCCGAACTCTATTGGGTGGGTGTCCTTTGCAACCAGGTTGTCAAGGCACGACTTTGCGGCCTCCAGCATGTCCCTGCCGTCGTCCTCAGAGATGGTGGGGCCCATCGCGTTGTGGCAGTCGACGATCATCGCCCCCGAATAGTCCCGGTTCTCGGCATACTGCACAATCTCAGTCTTTACGTAGCTTGGCACGTCCTCCATGCCGTGCGGTGACAGGGACAAAAACAGTATCGGGCGCCGCCCAAATAGGATGCACATGACGCGGGCGCGGTTTATGGTAACCGTGACCGGCTCGGTGCAGCGGAGCCCCTCCTCCGTCACGCTGCACTCCTCGATTGTCCTCAGGTAGTTGGCAACCTCGGCCCTGGACGGCAGGTTCAGTGCGTGGTGAGACACGCTGTGCATCACCATGGCAGACGAGTCCAGATTCTTGTATATGAGGTACGGGATGTTGCTCCCGCCCACCGGATGGTACGGGCCCGGATGGATGTCCGGCAGCACTATGTGGAACTTGTCACCGGAGTCCTTGGACGAGAGCCGGATCTGCGCAGTGGAGACCCGGGCCTCGCTTGAGCGCTGCTCCATTATCTTCTCGGCGTCCTCGTAGTCGCCGCCCTGCGAGGCCAGATACGCCTGGATGGTCTTGTGCGTGCTCTCCATGCCGGGGCGGCCGGCCACGTTGGTGAGGTGCGACCACGCGGTGGCAATTATCATGAACGACACGCCGTATCCCAGCGCAAGCGGGTCGCCGAGCGCGTCGGCCCACGCGTCATACGGCACGATCACAAGGAGCATTGCAAGGGGCTGCACCATTGCAATGGCCCACGCGCGCCTCAGCGAGGTGCCGAGCGTGGTGGTGTATATGCCGATCCTAAAGCTTGCAAACAGGAACATTCCGAGCGTGACAAAAAACGGCGTCATCTCCTTTGCCAGCACGAGTCCGGCAGCGAGGCCGGCAAGGAGGGACGCAAGCCACAGCAGGTTTGCAAACAGCGACGAGTGCAGGGACTTGGAGTACTCTTTCTTTCTCGTAAACCGGGTGTCGAGCAGCTGGGTCAGAAACAGGACTGCCACCGATGCGAATACGGCGGCCACGATATTCCCAGAGTCGGGCAGGTAGAACATGTGTATGATTGCAGGTATGGCCGCGGCGATGCCGAGCGACGCGGCCAGCGAAAAGTAATGTGATGAGGGGTTCAGCAGGGTAAGCGAGAACCTGCCATGTATGACAGAGACGCCGTCTTTGCCGTCCGGGCGGTCGTGTGTGTCCATGTTCTCACGGCGCCAAAAAGAGCTCGATTACCCACGATACCACAATAAGGCTGATGGGAATCGACACCACTATTCGCGGGTCTATCTTGAATCCCTTAGTCTCATCCTCAAAGAATCTCATGAGCCCCCCGCTAGACGCAGGAAGCGGTGCGGACCTCTTTTTGCTACTCATCAGGCCTCTTGCCGGGGTTTGAAAATAAAAACGTTGCAGGCTGGCGTCCGGGAGCGACTCTGGGGGCGGGCGGGCGGGCGGGCGGGCATGGCCACGCCTCGCATCTCTGCACAGGGATCAGTCCCATGCCAGAGACATGGGGCCGGCAGGGAACGCCAGTGATCTGCGATTGGAGCTAAATACAACGGGACCTGCCAAGACGTGACATCTGCAGGACAGAAATCACAAATGCACCGATAAATGACCGGGACACCAAACCGGGTATCAAAAAAAAAGTCCAAGATTAGTGGGCAAGGCCGAGCTGCCTTGAGATTCAGCAGGCAGGATCCAATAATCATAACGGGAAATGATGTCCTGATTGAAACTTTGCAAATGCACGTTTGAAGACAGGCAAACGCCCGGTTCCGGACTCGGCGGGTCCAAAAAATAAAGGACATGCAGGCAAAACAATACCGGCGGATCACATGTGGTGAGTTCTGCTCGGATGCTAATTGTTGCAGACGGGGAGCATTTTTCAATGCGTGCACGGAGGGAGTATAGGCGCACACATGCAGGCGGCACGATCTTGCAAGGCAGGGCATTTCGATTTCCTGTCGCATTCATGCACGCATGTGCCATCACGTCTTTTCCCGGATGTTGATTTTGGCCCTCGCTCTGCCCTTGCACAAATTAAAAATATTCCACACCAATGGAGCGCGATTAGTCATACGTCCGCCTAATTACAAATACCGATCATAAATACGCCAGCATCCACCATCCAAAAAACAGACGGTGCCATATACGGGCCGCAGCATTACGGCAAAAATTACGCCGGCCAATGAAACTGTTGCGGGATCACTGCATCTAACAAGATGCACGAACATTTTGTAAACAGCGACAAGCAGGACAGAAAAACCTGAAGAGACGCCGGGATCTTATGGTAGTTGCGGGGGCGCCTGAATAATCCCCACTCCCCTGATTCTTTACAATCAATCTCTCAAAAAAAAACGTGTCGCGTGGACCTGCAACCCGCAGGTTTAGCTGACAACTGCCATGGAGCCCACCCAGAAGAAAGGGCGAGACTCAGGCCAGATCCTTTGCGCCGACTTGGCGTCCGCCGGTCCAGTTGCGCATACGGCGAGCTGGGGGGGCCGGACGGCTGCCCCTCACGTCATCCCATGGGTCAGGGCAGCCCATCCCGCATCCGCGGCGAAGGCCTGTCCCCCAGGAACGGCGGAGGCCTGCATACCCAGTCAGTCCGCCCCCCGGCAATCCAGCCGGCATGCCGCACGAGTAATGGTGCCAGACACGACCAACACGCACGGGTTTCAGGTGTTTTTGGCGGCTTTCAGACAGCAAGGCCTGCAGTAGACGGGGCGGAGCGCCGCGGCAGGAGCCCGCAAGCCGGCGTGGCCACCCTGCAATAGATGCGCCCTCCTCCCCGTCCCGTCCCGTCCCGTCCCGTCCCGTCCCGTCCCGCCGCCATCAAAGGCACATTCCAAATCCGCGCGGTCTCTTCTAGACGGCCCCTCTTTTCAAAACTCCTTCAACGCGTGGCTCTCAGAGAATTGATCGGGGTTTTTCGCGCGCCGCTCCGGCCCCAACTGCGTGATGCGCCGCACCGCATCACTGCTCGCTGCCCTCGGTGTGACAATAAAGGATATTTCGCGGCCGGCTGGCCGCGCACTAATTATTGGGAATGTCGCGGCCCGATCCAAGGCACAGGGGCGCAGGATGCGGCCACGAAATGACAGTCGCAGGACGGAAGCGCCAATGCCACGCGATCGCCATCGCGGCCGACAATGTATTTTATTATTATTGTTGTTGTTGGTGTCGTCGTCGTCGTCGTCGTCGTTGTTGTTGTTGTTGTTGTTGTATTACCACGTATGAAATTCCCACAGCCGGCACCATAATTGCCGCTGGCATCTTCTTGCCATCATGGCCGGCCTCAATCCGCACAACGAGACGGCGCACCAAGCAACGGCTAATTGCAAAACAAATATTTGCCGCCAATTTGAAGCCGAACACAGATAGAGATGAAGGACTACGACCAGGTCATAGTGTGGCTCGACTATTTCAACAAGAACCTCAAAAAATCAAGGGGCCGCAGGCTGGGCCTTGCAAGGTGCGTCTTTGACCCATCCTTCAAGGAGATGTCCGACGCGGCAACGGAGGCCGGATTGGACATAGCAGAGACCAGTGAGAGGGCCCGCTTTCCAAAGAGGCCCTACGTCAAGTCCGGATACATATCCCTCCCAAAAGCAGGAAAAACCAAGGGCGCCATACTTGACATGATATCAAAGAAGCTGGTAGCCAAGAGGGCCGCAAAGTCAAAGAAGAAAAAGCAGCAGCAGCCCGACGGCCAGAAACCCTGATTCAAAACTAGCTATTCGATCTAACAAATTTGATCGACCCATATCTTAAATGGGCCGCACTCAGTATGATTGCAATGCGTGAGATCGGCAAGATATTGCACGTGGCAGGCAGCGGCAGGGTCATCATACAGATATCCGAGCCACTGCCAGAGGGCCAGATACTCTGCGACAAAGGCGGCACGCGCGTGGCAAGGGTGATGGAGCTTATAGGCCCCGTCAAAAGCCCGTTTGCCTCGGCAGCTGCCCTTACCAACAGCATCAAAAAGTACGTCGGCAGGACGGTCTTTGCAGGCCAAGAGCAATACGAGAAACGCGAATCCCAGGCATTTGCACAAAAGACTAGGAGAAGAAGAACAAGATGAAAATGCTAGGAGAAGAACAGCAAGTCTGCCGGGAATGCAGATCCCCGCTAGTGGACGACATGCAGAACGGCGAGACCATCTGTACCGGATGCGGTATCGTAGCTGACAGCCACATGGTAGACTATGGGCCGGAGAACGCCAATGCCGAGCACGAGGAGAAGATCAGGCTCGCCAGGGCCTCCGGACTGAACACCTACACCCAGCACGACCTGGGGGTGACCACTGCAATCGGCCCGTCGGCAAAGGACTTTAGCGGCAAGGCCATAGACAGGCGCATCGCAAGCCAGATGAACAACCTCAGAAACTGGCAGAAGCGTATAAGGGTCTCAAGCCCCCAGGAGAGGAGGCTTGTCGCGGCCCTGACGGTAATGGGATCCGCGGCCGAGTACCTCGGCCTCCCAAAGACCGTGCTGGAGACGGCGTCCATACTGTACAGGAACATCGACGGCCAGACCAACATCAAGGGCAAGTCAGTAGAGGCGATTGCATCTGCCATCCTTTACATGGCATGCAAGCAGTGCGGCGTCGTGCGCTCCATTGACGAGATTGCGCGCGGGACGAGCCCCTCAAAGAAGCCCAAGACGAGGCTGGCGGCAAAGTACTACCGCAACCTGGTGATGGGAGTCGGCCAGATAAACACGCCGACGGTCACCACAGACAAGTACATCTCAAAGTTTGCAAACATGGCACAGGTGGATACCAAGGTGGAGAGGCTCGCCCTCGACATGGCAGGCAAGACCAAGAACGCGTCCATAACTGACGGCAAGTCGCCAAGCGGGATAGCAGCAGCATACCTGTACATGGCGTCCATACTGCTCGGGTACGGGATCCCGCAGAGGGAGATATCAACCGTGGCCGAGGTGACAGAGGTCACCATACGCAACCGCTGCAGGGAGATACTGACAAGCTACGAGCTCACAGTGGCTTTGCGTCCCACAAACACGGCGGCACGCGCCATGCTGACTAGATGAGTGCGCCTACGACCTCGAGACTTTTTATTTTTTATTATGTCGTGCGGGATTTGCCGGCTGCGGCGCGTCCCCCGCAGGGCCGGCCCCCGCCATTAGGATCAGCTAAATACCGTCTGCATTATATATCGAGGCGGAGGACGCGCGGCAATGGCGGTTCTCGAGATAAAGGATCTGCACGTCAGCAGGGACGGCAAGAAGATACTCAAGGGGGTCAACCTCAAGACGGGCCCGGGCCAAGTCCATGCCATAATGGGTCCAAACGGCTCCGGCAAGAGCACGCTTGCATACACGCTGCTTGCGCACCCAAAGTACGAGGTGACGCAGGGCGACATACTGCTTGACGGCCAGAGCATACGGGACATAAAGGCCGACGAGCGCGCAAGGCGCGGGCTGTTTCTGGGATTCCAATACCCAACGGAGGTGTCCGGCGTCGGGTTCTCGCACTTTCTGCGCACCGCGTACAACTCGCTGAGCAAGGCGCTCGAGGGAGACGACCGCGAGGTCTTCATCACGGTACGCGAGTTCCAAAAGTACCTCAGGGAGAACCTCGAAAAGGTCGGACTAAAGGAGGAGTTCCTCTCAAGGTACCTCAACGAGGGGTTCTCGGGGGGCGAGAAGAAACGCGCCGAGGTACTGCAGATGGCCGTGCTAAAGCCCAAGATATCGATACTGGATGAGCCGGACTCGGGACTTGACATCGATGCAGTCCAGGCAGTCGCAAAGGCCATAAGCCAGGTGTCAGGCATCAACTCCACCATAGTAGTCATAACCCACTATGCAAGGATACTCAGGTTCCTTGACAAGCTCGACTATGTGCACGTCTTTGCAGACGGCAGGATCCTAAAGACCGGAGACGCGACTCTTGCAGACAAACTCGAAAAAGACGGGTACGACTGGGTGATAGAGGGGCAGCAACAGGTTGCCCAATAATAGCATGCAAAGATGACAGGGCTGCGGCAAGGCTGCCGCAAAGCCAATAACAACACCAAGATAACGTTTTCCAGTACGCGCGCGGACAGTGGAGAATCGAATCCGTGCGGCACCCTCCAAGGCCGAAGACGTGAATGCGGTGCTGGAACAGGGGAAAAGACGTCAGTCCGAGGGGTTGACTTTCATCTCGCCGTACTTGCCAGAAGATATCGATATCTCGCCCCGGAACTCTTTGGTGTACCCGTTGATGATCTCAACAGTGTCGCCCTCTTTGACCTTTGAGATCTCATCACCCCAGAGCGTCAGCTTTATCTCGCCGGAATCATCGGCAAGTATATGGTCGCACACGTCCTTTGGCTCGCCGGACCTTAGGGTCACTGTCCTCTTCTCGCCCAGCCTCTTGACGGTGGTCTTGATGTTAATCCCGCCGCGCATCTTTTTGGCCTGCTCGACCGATACGTAGTCAGTCATACTGCCCCGTCTCATGCAAGTAATTATAAGCCTTTGTTGCGGGT
>JAGWAX010000116.1:0-1472 GCA_021296175.1 Nitrosopumilaceae archaeon
GTCCGACGCGGAGCTGCGCATAATGACAGGGTACGGCCGCGAAGAGTTCGGGATACTGTACCGCGCCTTTGCAGAGAGATGGGAGCTCGTGGAAAGGGAGGAGATCGAGAGGCGGCGGCAGTACAGGCTGGAACGCGCCGGCAAAGGGGGCCCGAGGCCCGCTGCGGACGCGTACGGGGACTACGTCAGGAACATCCCGCTCATACGCGACGAACCGCTAAGGGCATCGGAGCCGGGCAACAGAACCGCCGAAAAATTTGCTGCAAGCGGCGGGGTGATGCCCTCGCACCGCAACAGCGCGTCGACGTACCGCGGGGGCGGCATAACCAAGCAGGGATCCGTGTGGATGCGCAACGCGAGCCGCCACGACGATACGGCACGACGAGAGGATGAGAAAGATATACGAGAGGATCCGCAAGCGGCGGGGCGCAATGAAGGCAAGGGTCGCGGTGGCGCGCCACATGCTGGAGATAATATGGCACATGCTGACCAACGGCGAGGAGTACCGGACGCAGGACCGCCGGATGACGGAACGAAAGTATAAGAAGATGGAGAACGCAGCCAGTACATCCTGACTCGGACAACACGACACGGTGCGCGGCGTGGGGTGGGAGAACGTTTCACATGGGAGGTGCAGGCTCCACCCCGCGTACGTGCTGCTGCTTGATTTGATACGCAAGTACCGCAACAACTGCCAGGATCAGCTGGGCATAATGTTCGGCATCGACCAGGCCGCCGGGTGCAGGTTGCTGATAGTCGACGGGAAAGAGACGCAGCCGGGCGCCGCGATTTCGGGCACTCGGGTGGGGGGCGGGATGCGGGACGCGACGACCATAGCGGTAGAAACGAGAGCAGCTACTCCTTGTCGATGAACTCGTTGGCCCCGGGCGGCTCCGGCGAGAGCCCCTTGCGCTTTCGAATCTCCGATATAGTACTGGTAAGCATGGACTTTGGCACCTCGCTCCATTCCTTGAACGACGTGTTCCACGTGGCCCTGCCGGCAGTCTGCCCCCTCATCTCCTCAGATAAAGTAAACGTCTCGGAGGCGGGTATCTCGCCGGTCACTATGCTTGACGCGCCCATCTGCGACATGTCGAGCACCTTGCCGCGCTTGCCGGACAGGACGGTCGCCACATTTCCGACCAGATCGGTCGGAACGCGCACCTCTATTGCAAGCATCGGCTCCAGTATGGCGGTGCCGGCAGTCAGCAGGGCCCCCATGCACGCTCGCCGCGACGCCGGCCCCAGCTGCGAGAGCCCGCGGTGCGCCGTATCCTCGTGCGGCACAAAGTGCGTAAACGTGAACTTGCAGTCGCGCATCTGCTCTCTGCACAGCGGCCCCTCCTTCATCACGTCGTCAAACCCGGAATTTATGGAGTCAGTCGACTCCTGGACGAACTGCACGCCCTTGGTGCCGTTTATCAGCACGTTTCCGCGCGAGTCGAGCCTCATCACCCTCTTTATGGTGTCCG
>JAGWAX010000116.1:1494-4159 GCA_021296175.1 Nitrosopumilaceae archaeon
TTCATGTCGCTGATCTCGCCCGTGCGGAGCATCTCGGCAATCTCGGGCTCCAGCGGCTCGACTCTCATGAATATCTTGTTGTGCCGGTTGGGGGACTTTGCCATGACGGCCTCGCAGGAGGTGTGCACGGTCTCGCGGTAGTTTATCAGAGGCTCTGACGTGACGATCTCGAGCTTTGCGTCCTGTATGCGGTGCGTTGCAACGTCGAGGTGCAGCACCCCCATCCCCGCAACTATGGTCTCGCCGCTCTCCTCGTCTATCTTCACCACGAGGTTCGGATCCTCTATTGTAAGCTGCTTTAGCACGTCGACCAGCTTTGGCAGGTCCTTTGGGTGCTTTGGCTCTATTGCCACCTGGACGACGGGCTCAGAGACGTACTTTACCCCCTCAAATACCGGCATCTCCTTGATCGCGGATACCGTGTTTCCGGCCCTGGCCTCCGTGAGTCCGAGCAGCGCGGGTATGTTCCCGGCCCCGAGTTCGCCGACCTGCTCGCGCTGGTTTCCCATGAAAAAGTTGACCGACTGGATGCGCCCCTCGCGCTTCTCGTCTATTATGTGGATTGTCTGGCCGTCCCTGACTGTACCGGAGAACAGCCTGCCGATGGCGACTGGTCCGGCGGCAGGATCGAGCACCATGTTTACGACCATCATTATGGTGGGCCCGTCGTCGCTGCACGCCAGCAGCGCCTTGCCGACGTCTGAGTCGAGCTCGCCCTTCCATATCTGGGGTATGCGGTACTTTACTGCCTCGTGCGGCGGGGGATGGTGCTTTACCACCATGCCGAGGACTGCGTCGGCAAGTGGGGCCTTTTCCACCAGTTCGGGCACCTTCTCGCCCTCGTATGCGTCGATCACATCCTTGAAGGTGATTCCGCGCTCCTTCATCATGTCTATGTTGATGGCCCACCTGTCCTTTGCAGAGCCGAACGTTACGCTTGCATCCTGTATGGCGACCTTCCACTTTTCCCTGTACTCGGGCTCCGCGTACGTGTCTATAAGCCGGTTAAAGTTCGACACCACGTCTGCGAGCTGCTGCTGCATCTTTTCAGGGGTGAGCCGGAGCTCCTTTATCAGGCGGTCCACCTTGTTTATGAACAGGACCGGGCGCACCCGCTCCTCGAGGGCCATGCGCGTGACGGTCTCAGTCTGCGTCATTATGCCCTCGACCGCGTCGCACACCACCACCGCGCCGTCTATGGCGCGCAGGCTCCTGATCACCCTGCCGCTAAAGTCCACGTGCCCGGGGGTGTCTATCATGTTTATCACGTACTCCTTGCCAGCCTGCGAAAAGTGCAGTGTGACGTTTGCCTGGTATATGGTGATGCCCCTCTGCTGCTCCTCCTTGTCAAAGTCCATTGCAAGCGCCTTTCCGGCCGCCGACGGTGCGATGATGCCAGAATATGCAAGGAGGCTGTCGCTCATAGTTGTCTTGCCGTGGTCGACGTGGGCAATGACACCAAAGTTGCGTATCTGTTCCTTGTTCTTGATTATCTTGAGGACCTCGCCAGTCGACTTGAATTTTACCATAGCCGGACGCTCTGAGATCATCTATTAAACCTTGGCTTGGAAGACGCGCAAAGGCGCGGGCGCAGGCGCGGCGCCGTCAGTATATCGCCGCGTTGCTTGCACCCCGCATCCGCGCGTCGGACACATAGTGGCACTCTGCAATGCCCGACTCGTCTGCAATCCTGAGCGTCAACAGTTGTGACAAAAACGCATAGTACAGCACGCGCGAGGCCCGCGCGTATGGGCCGTGGCGGCCGCCGCCGGTGCCGGTGCCGGTGCCGGCACCATCCGAATCATTGACGTCATCCGCGCCGCGGCCGTCGTCGTTGTCGTTATTGTCGTCGCCGTCGCCGTCGTCGCCGCTATAACCACCCGCGGCAGCCGCCGAATCCGGGGGAGAGGCGCAGAACGCGTGCAGCCCCGCCTCCTTAAGCGAGCCGACCAGGTCCGACATGCGTCCCCGCGGCTCCTCGAACAGCATGACGGTGTCGCCCTCGTGCGCGGAGAAGACCTCCATGTGGGAGAACTGTTCGGTGCGGGCATGCCTGGCGTCGTATCCGAGGACCTCGTAGAACTTTGCCGCCGCATACATCGCAAGCGGGTACGTCATCACGCCGCCCAGTATGTAGAGGGGGCCGCGAACTTGAATTTGGGCGGCGTCGCGCTCCGCATGCTCAAACATGGAACGCGCGTGTCCCGCAAGCGGCCGGAGCGCGCCGGGGCTCACAAGGGAGAGGCACGCAAGGACGCTTGACGTAAACGAGATGCTTCCGGCAGTGGACACGCCGGTGCGGGGAAAGTCAAGCGGGACGACGCGGCCGGACGCGAGGGCGGCAAGCCTGCTGTCCGGGTTTGCGGTTACCGCCACCGCGTTGCGGCACGCGCCGGCCGCCCTGAGGTTGGCGGCAGTCTCGCCGGATACGGATATCAGGTACGGAACCCTGCGCCCGGGGGGCAGGGACGCGGGCGCGGGGCCCTCCTCTGCCAGGTCGCTTGGATCCGCAGCCCTTGAGCGCCGGCCAGAAAAGTGCTCGGCAAGCATCGCGGCCGCAAGCGAGTCGCCGCAGCCGGCAAATATTGCGCCGTCCAGGGCGCCGTCCGGGATGGGCCGTATCGGCGACGGATCATACCCCTGCACGTACGGCACCTGCATCCGG
>JAGWAX010000034.1:0-358 GCA_021296175.1 Nitrosopumilaceae archaeon
CACGGCAAGCTCCCCGTTGCCCGCGTCCAGGTTCAGCTCGAGCGCCCTAAAGTGCCCCAGCGTCTCCTCGAGTGCGGCTCCGAATTCGAGCCTTTCTGCAAGCTGCTCGTCAACCGCAACCTCGATCTGTCCGAGTACCGCGTCTGTAAGTCCGGACACCTCGGAGGGATCAAGCCTTGTGTCATACGCGTCCCAGAGGCTCCCGTACGACAGCTCCAGGTACCCATATGTCTCGGAGCCGAGCTCAGATTCCATGGTCTGCAACATTTGCTGCGAGCGCCACACGAATGCCGAACCGTCCTGGAACTCTGCCATCTCAGTTATCCTTCCGTCTGACACGGCCTCGCCGTACTCGGCA
>JAGWAX010000034.1:616-14419 GCA_021296175.1 Nitrosopumilaceae archaeon
CGTTGCCCGCGTCCAGGTTCAGCTCGAGCGCCCTAAAGTGCCCCAGCGTCTCCTCGAGTGCGGCCCCGAACTCGAGCCTCTCTGGAATGCCGATGTCTTCTCCGTATGCAATGTGCGGGGTCGTGGCGACAAGCGCCACGGCCACAGTCAATATGGATGTCATTATTATTGTTCTTCTAATCATTAAATCCGACACGGGATGTTTTGTTATAAACAGTCCGTATGTTTCATGGGTTTGATTTAGGTTTCTAGAATTGACCTTTATCGTTGCCGATACCAATGACCCGGCGTGGTGGTAGTGGCAGCAGTGACAATAATGGCGATGATGGCAATGACGACGCGCGAAACGTGGTGCATTTGTGCATCGCCCGAAATCTTGCAATCTCTCTTTGAATACTTATAATGAACACGGGTCGCAGTGCGGTGTGCCATCACTGTTGCCGTCACGTAATTTTGCATCTACGCGCATGCCGGGCGTCCCATCCGGGCTGCATCATATGCGTGAGTTTGAAGGCGGCCCAAATCCCGAATGTGCGAGTCATCGCGCGCCAAGTGCGGGTCGCATCCGTCTTCTTGGCAATGATGTCGGCCCGGGCCCTGACCGGGAGTCATACCGTCACAATCTTAATCGTGATGGCGGGAACCATGACGGCAAATACCGCAGTAGAAATGGTGACGGCATGGACAGCAGTAGCGTCGGCAGAAACGACAGCCACGGCAGCGCCCGCATGCGCGACGACTATAACAAAAACACGATTGTCAGTAACGGCGAGGAGTCTGACAGTGCCGCCTGCCGCCGACGCATCCGTATTGGCATAGATGTGGGGGGCACATTCACAAAGGCAGTCGCAATAGACTCTGCCACCGGGGACATCGTTTCAGTGTCTACGGTACCGACCACGCACGATGCCCGGCGTGGTGTGTCGGATGGAATACTTGATGCGTTTACGCGCGTGGTGAACGATTCGGGCACGCTGCTTGACAACATAGATCTGGTCGCGCACAGTACCACGCAGGCCATAAACGCGCTGCTCGAGGGCGACACGTACCCTGTCGGGATCGTGGCCATGGGCGTGGGCCCGACAAAAAAGGACGTCATCAAAAGGACCAAACTTGATGAGGGCAGCTCGATCCTTCAAAGCCGCAAGGACAGCCCAAACAAGAACCTGCACACGTACCACGAATTCTTGGACACGTCACACCTGATAACAGAGCAAGAGGTCTCCGACGTGATAGCGCGCATGCGCGACTCGGGCGCCAAGTGCATAGTCGCCACTGAGATGTTCGGGGTAGACGATCCCGCAAACGAGGAGTTTGTTGCCGAGCAGGCGGCAGCCGCAGGGCTGCCCTGCACCGCGTCGCATGAGATATCGGGCACGTACGGGCTTGAGATCCGCACGCTGACTGCGGCCGTAAACGCAAGCATAATGCCAAAGACGCTTCAGGTTGCCGACTTTGTAGAGGGGGCCATGTCAGAGGCCGGCGTCACCTCCCCCCTGCTGATAATGCGCGGCGACGGGGGGGTCACCAGCATGTCGACGTTTCGCTCGAGGCCCATCCTTACGGTGCTGTCCGGCCCCGCCGCCAGCGTGGCGGGCGCGCTTTTGCACCTGCGTGTCACAAACGGAATATTCATAGAGGTAGGGGGCACCTCGACTAACATCTGCATAATAAAAGACGGCAGGCCCGAGATACGCTACGTTACTATACGCGACCACCCCACGTGCATACGTTCTATGGACGTTCGGATAGTGGGAGTGGCGGGGGGCAGCATGGTTGTGGTGCGCAAGAAGCGCGTACACCGTGTCGGGCCGAGGAGCGCCCACATTGCGGGGCTGCGGTACGCATGCTTCGCCAAGAGTGCATCGGATATCGAATCAGGACAGCTTGTCATGATAAGCCCCCGGCCAAACGATGAGCCCGAATACGCGGCAATAAAATGCAAAGACGGCACCACATACGCAATAACAAATACGTGCGCCGCAAATGCGCTCGGACGCATACCGAGCGGCGATTACTCTGAATGTGGTGGCGGCGGCAGTGGCAGCGAGGCTGCCGCCAAAGCCGCACTGCGCAAGCTTGGCGATGCGATGGGCGTCTCATATTCGGAGGCCGCGATGTCCGTAATCCTAACGTCCGCCCAGGAAATCACAAAGACGGTGAGCCGGGTCCTAAAAGAGTACAAGATGGATGCCAGGACGACAAAGGTGATAGGCGGCGGCGGAGGGGCGTCCGTGCTTGTCCCGGAGGTGGCAAAAAACATGGGCATGCCGTACGAGAAGGCGCCGCATGCGGAGGTCATATCGTCGATAGGCGTTGCGTCATCCATGCTGCAGGAGGAGCTTGAGATTGCAATGTCTGATCCGACGCCGGAGATGATATCGGCCGCCCACAAGGATGCGCGCGCCGGCCTGATCAAAAAGGGAGCCGTCCCAGAGTCAGTCAGGATAGACAGCAGGCACATATCAGACAAAGGAATACTGCGCATTACGGCAATCGGCAGCGTTGCAATGGAGGAGGCCTCTGCCGGCCTGCAGGGGGCGGCTGCAGGCGAGACGGGATCTGGCCACGTCGACGACGACGCCGCCGGTCAGGACGGCCGAGGAGAAGCGCCGTCGCCGCCGACTGCAACGGATGCGCCATCCGGTACCGGGATGCTTGCCGCATTCGGCCCTGATGAGGCGCTCAAAAGGGCGTCTGAGATAATGCGGGTGGACGCCGGCCTGGTAAATCTGGAGTTTGAATCGGATCACTTCCTGGTGGTGGTCGGGCACGCGACGCGGCGACGCCTGTTTGGCAAGAATAACAGGCGGCGAGTCCTGGTACTAGACAGGTTTGGCAGGTCGAAGCTGGACGTTGCGCGTGGCGTGATCTTTCACGGCGGCAAACTTGCCGTAGTCGAGAAGCTTGGCGAATACATGAAGTCCGGCCACTCTGGAATAGCCCCGCCCGTCCACCTGATAGACGACGCCCGAATGCTGGACTATTCCGGGCTGACGTCGCCGTCCCACGTACTAGGCGCCATACAGGACGAGCTGGCCGAGGATGCAAGGGCGGCCATAATAATAGAGGCGTGACGGGGGAGTGGAGGGAGGGAGGGGGGGGGCGCACTGCCACCCTTGCCGCATATGCTGCCATTGGTTGCCGCTTTAGGCGCGTTTGGAACGGCACGGCCTCCGTCAGTTACGGGTGATCCTTTCCGGCCTTTTTGCGCTCTTGTGTAATCTCTATCTCCACTGCCTCAAGCGGCTCGTCCACCTGGTTGCGGCGTATTGAGAGCAGCTTTGGCTTCTCAAAGTCGGCCGTGCAGTCGGGGCATGCGTACACCAGTACCCTGTGCTCGTTTGGCGCCTTTGGGTTTGAGAGGCGCGGATAATACACGAGCCTTGCCCCGCAGTCCACGCAGTACCTGTTGGCCCTCCTAGTCCTAGGCAATCGCGCAACGCCCCATGACACTGGATGGCCGGACCGGTATTTACCGTATGCGGTACGTGGCCGGTGCGCAGGAATCCGCGTGGCGTGCCGGCGGATTTCTGCGGTATTGCGGCAGCGGCATGGGCGGCCGCGGCGATGGCGTATAATGGGAATGTGATGGCGCCGCCCATCAGACTTGAACTGACGACCGTCCGATTAACAGTCGGATGCTCTACCACGCTGAGCTAGGGCGGCCCTTGACTAGCGTCCGGACGTTTGTGATTTAACCCTTGCGTCCTGCAGCATCGTGCAGACACGGGCCTGGCGTGCAGGCGCCCCCCCCCTGCAGGATTTGTTTTACGCCGGGGCGCCCTGAACCCGGCGGCCCGCATTAACTGGCATGCCGCCGCCTTCCGCCTCGCGCGGGAGTTGGCATGCCGCGCCCAAAACGGGCCGCCGTCTAATTGAACCGCAAAAACACGTCCCGTATGGAATCCGAACGCTTCTCCACGACACTGGCAATCTCCGCGTGCTCCTGCGCGGTGGGCTCGCGCCCGTGCCGCGACTGCAGCGCGGATACGGCCGCGCCGATCATCTCCCCGACAAAAAAGCCGCACATAAAGTCCCCCACGTTTTGGCACCCCCACACGTCGGCGGTCCGGGGGGCGGGCCGCGCCATTCTGTGGATGTCCAGCATCTGCTCCACGTATCCGTCAAGCCAGCCTGCAAACTCGGGGTCCAGCCCGCCGCCGCCCTTTCCGGCCATGCACGCACCACCACACGCCAGCCCGGCTACTTTTCAGTCATGCCCTTTGACTTTTCATACACGTATATCCCGTCAAGGAAGACGCGGTGGTCCTTGCCCTTTACCCTGGTGGCAAGCTCTATGTTTGCGGCAGTCTGCGTCACGTCGGTCCACACGGCGCCGGTTATTATGACGTCGTCGCCCTTTGGCGCCACCTTTGTGGTGGGGCCCACTATCCTGGTGCGGCGTGCGGCGCGCTCGCCCTGGAAGTTCTCTATCACGACCTCACTGCCCTCGGCCTTTACCGTAACCGGAAAGTGGGCGAACACCACCTTCATCTTTATGGTGTACCCGCTGACAAGCCCCTCGCAGATGTTGTTTATGATGGAGCGCGCGGTGTGCAGTATCGCATAGTCCCGCTTGCGCGGGCCCGCCGCCTTTAGGGTTATGCGGCCGTCGGCCACCTCTATCCCGACTGGTATGCTCCTAAAGCTCTGGAACGTCTTGCCAAGCGGGCCCTCGAATCCGAGCATGTGCTTTTTCTTTGTGACCGTGACGCCGTCGGGGACCTCCACCACGTCCTGCATCTTTTCGGGCCTAGTATACATATCCGATCAGAAACCCCCCTATTCCCTTTTGTAGCGCCTCGCGGTGCGACATGACGCCCTGGTTTGTAGTGACAAGCAGCATGCCCCTGTCGTACGCCGGCAGGTACTGTTGCTCCCACCTTCCAAACTCGTCGTTGCGCACCTTGAACCTGGGCGAGATTGCGCCGCACTTGTTTATCTTTGCAAGCAGCGTGATCTTGAACTTGCCGCCCCGCCTGTCGTCCACGTGCTCAAAGCCGCCGATGTACTCTTCGCGCTGCAGCGTCTTTAGCACCTCGACGGCCAGGTTCGAGGTGGGCAGTATGGTGCACTCGCGCTTGCGGCGCGCCTCGTTGTTGTATAAAGTGACAAACAGGTTTGCAAGTATGTTGGCTGCCGGCATCCGTCTCACCTGTTCTTCCTGAATCCCAGGGAGGGCGCAACCTCCCTAAAGCACCGCCGGCATATCATGAGGTTGTACTTTTGAATCACCGCAGTATAGTCGCCGCACCGCTTGCACCACCTTGAGCCGCGCCCAAAGTCATGCTTTTTTCTCCCGGTAAACTCGTATGAGCGGTCCTTTGCCATTATTGCGACACCACCTGCACCCCGAACTCGGATGCCACAAACTCCTGCGCCTCTGCGCTCGTGATTGCATGGGAGCGCCCGACGCTCGCTTTGTGCTTGCTGCGCTTGCGTATGGAGTATCCCGGGCGGGCGAGGGCGACTGAGACGCCGAGCCCGAGTATGCCTATCTGCGGCTCGTACTTTACGCCCGGAATGTCGATGTGCTCCCCTATCCCAAAAGAGTAGTTTCCAAAGTTGTCAAAGGAGCGACCGTTCACCGCGTTGCCCTTTGCCTCTAGCAGCCTCTTGAGCAGCGCCCTTGCCTCCTCGCCGCGGACCGTGACGGAGACGCCTATTGGCTCGCCCTTGCGGACACCCCAGTCGCGCTGGCTGCTCTTCGCGTCGCGCTGGCAGGGCTTGCGCCCCTCGGTGATCTGCTCGAGCGCCTTTTTTGCAATGTTGATGGCGTCCCCGGAGCGGCCCATGCCCATGTTGAGCACGACCTTTTCAAGGTATATGCGCCTCATCGGGTTCTTTGGCGCGGGGGCAGTAGCAGCTGCAGTAGCTCCACCGGCAGGCAGTTCGCGGTCTTGTTCCTCTTCTATTGTCTCTGTCTGTTGGACCGACATCATCTCATCACCTTATTGCAATAACGGGCTTGTCCCGTCCTATGGGCATTATTATGTCCGCGGGGATCTCGATCTTGCGCTCCTCGAGGGCAAGCAGCACCCTCTTTGGCAGTATGAACGTGCCGGGCTCTATCGCCTCGATTGTGCCCGTGCGGCCCGCGTTTATACCCCTGGTCACCAGGGCCTCGCAGCCCTCCTCAAGCCTCAGGACCTCGAGTATCTTCTGTTCCGGCACCTGCAGCAGGCACGCGTCGCCCACGCTGAGATCGGTATCGGTAATGAGGGAGCGGCCGTCGTGGAACCCTACCTGGGTGCGGCCGCCGGAAATCGTGGTCTTGCTCTTTACCCTTGCAAGCTTCTTGGAGGCTTCCGACCCGTCTGTAATCCTGATTGGCGCAAGCAGCCGCCCATCGGTGGGCACCATCCTGTACGCGTCGGGCATGCCGTCAAGCTCCACCACGTCCATCAGTCCGATGGGGTGGTGCAGCGACTTTCTGACCACGCCGTCGACCCTTACCTTGCCGGCGTATATGGTGGACTTTGCCTCGCGCAGGCTAGTGACTATTTTGAGCATGTCGCGCAGAAAGACCGCCGTGGGAACCGCCACGTTCCTGCCGTGGGGTCCGGGCCTCGTTGTGACTACAAACCTTTTGTCCTTGCGCGTGATTCCCCAAAATAGCGGGGCCATCTGCCGCTTTAGCTTTTTGCTTCCGGATATGCTCACCATTATACCTCATCCCCCGGGCGATTCTGCTTGGCTTTATCTGCTTGCCCGCCGTCGTTGCCTTGGTCCCTGTCGTTGTCACCATTCATATCATCACCGGCATCGCTACCTTCGTTATCCTCGCCATCGCTATTCTCACTGCCATCAGCGTCGCCATCCCCGTCCATATCCTGGTCGTCATCTTGTATGTCAACTGCCTGCCCGTCCTCGCCAGTCTCGTCTGGGGCGGCCTCCGAGCCGTCCGGGGGCTCTGCGTCTGTCTTGACGCCCTCTGGCGTTCCTGCTTGGAGGCTTCCGGCGTCCGCGGTAGCGGCGTCATCGGTAGCGGCAGCAGTGGTAGTAGCAGTAGCAGCAGTAGCAGTAGCAGCACCGCCGGCCCCGGGGCCGTCCGCGGTCTCGTCCGTCTCGTACTCGCCGGTTGCCCCGATCTTGTCACGGCGCCTATGGTCGCTCAGGTTCAGCCCGGTCACAAGGACGTTGGACGCGTGTATCATAACGTCAAACTTGTCCCCCTTTGCCTTTTCCTTTTTGACTCCTGCAACCGAGATGCGTCCCGACGCGATGTCGATCTTTTCCACCTTGCCCGGCACGTCTGCGTACTCGCCGCGCTTTATCATTACCGTGTCGCCCTCCACGACCCTGATGCTGCGCCTGTCGTACTTTGAGCGGAGTCCCTTTGAAAGGTTTGCAGACACCTGCTTGCTTCGTAGGGTCTGGGACGCCCTGTATATCTGCCTGTTTCTCATCTTCGTTGGTTTTACCATTTACACCACCATCGACGCTAGGTTGGCCACCCTGGGCCATTTTTCAGAGGCCTCGGCCGCGACTGGGCCCTTTATGTCGGTGCCCTTCGTCTCGCCCTCCGGCGTGATCAGCACCGCGGCGTTGTCCTCAAAGCAGACCCTGACGCCGTTGAGCCTGCGGACCGCGTATTTTTGGCGCACTATCACGGCCCCGTACACCTGCTTGCGGAGCTCGGCTGGTCCCTTTTTGACCACCACGTTGCAAAAGTCCCCCACCGCGGCGGCCGGGAGCCTGGACGCGCGCGTCTTGTGCCGCGGCACGTTTATCACCTCTAGTATCTTTGCGCCCGAGTTGTCGGCGCACACAATGTTGGCGCCCACCGGTATCGACCTTGTCACGTATGGGCGGAACTCCTCCACCCCCTTGCCGGCCTGCTTTGCCATTACTTGCGCACCTCCACCACCACGTACGAGACGGACTTTGAGATCGGCCTGCACTCTGCTGCAAGGACGCTGTCACCGTTCTGCACCTTGATGCATCCGGGGACGTGCGCGTGTATGGTGCTCTTGCCCCTTGCGTATCTCTTGAACTTTGCAAAGTATACCGGGACGTCCTTTTGGAGCGTGGCAGTCTGCCTTGCCCTTGCGCCCGTCACGCGCCCGTCAAAGAGCTTTCCCCTGACTGACAGGCTCCCGTGGTACGGGCAGTGCCTGTCGCCGCACGGCTGCTCTGGCGCGCGTCCGGCGCTTACCCCAATGTTCCTGGCGCGGCCGCGTCCCGCACTGCCATCCTGGTTCTTTTCTGCCATCCTGACACCATCCTCCTCCTATGCCGCCGCCCTCTCAAACGGCCTTTTTAGCATGGCGTCCCCGCTTGCCGTGCCTATGCGCGCGCCGTTCCGCGAGAACTCGAGGACGGCCCCCCTCTTTGGAATCCCTTTTGACGTGTCGCGGCGGAGCGCCCCCTCCTTGTGGTGCGGTGTGCGGTGTCCGGCGCGATCCTCGGCATGCGCGAGCAGGTTCCCCCCCTCCGTAATCTCAATCATTGACTTTGTCTCGTACTGGATCCTGCCGCTCAGGCCGACCAGCGACCGGTTTGGTGCCTCGAGTACCCTGACGTCCAGCCCGACTATCTCGCGGAACCGCACGTCTTCGGCAGATGTGGCCGCGCGGGGCGCCGCATGCTTGGCGTCCAGAACCGGCGTGGGCGTTACGGTCACTAGTCACCGCCTCCGCCAGCCTCAAGCGACTGCGCGTACTCTTCCATCCTGATCTCACTGAGGCGGGTCTCCATGCGGGCGATGTCGCGGCGTATGGGCCGCAGCCTGCCGCTGTCCTTTTTCAGCGTGCCCTTTGTCGCAACGACCCTCAGCTTTGCAAGCTCTCCCCTGGATTCGCGTATCTTTCCCTCCAGTTCCTTCCTGTCGTATTCCCGTATCACTGCCATGCTCCTCCTTCTCATCTTATTGCGGCCTCCTCCTCTTCCATGGTGTCGAGTTTCTTTATGTGCTCCTCCTCTATCTTGATGTGCTCTGACTCTGTGGCCTGACTGCCGTCACTTGGCGCGTCGGCATCCTTCGCCGCGTCCACGCCGTCGCCGTCATCACCGCCTCCGGCCTCCTCCTTTGCAATCTTTTTGGCCTTGGCAAGATCTTCGGCCGATCTCATCTCAAACTCCGGGGGCCTCCGCTCCTTGTGCGCTATCCTTATCCGGACCCCGATGAGCCCCATCGGCGTGTTGACATGGGCTACGTCCTCGTCGACTATGACCTCCGCATGGTGCCCTGCGCGCGGCAGGACGCCGGCAGTATGCTTTTCAAAGGCCGAGCGGTCGCCCCGCAGCTTGCCGGACACCGTAATCTGGACCCCCATGGCCCCGTTCTCCATGACCTGGTTGAGCGTCCACATGGTGGCCCGCCTGAACGCGGTCCCGCGCTCCAGGTGCGCGGCCATCCTGTTGCACATCACGTTTGGCGAGAGCTCTGGCACCGCGATCTCGGTGACGGAGACCTGCGGGTTCTTCAGGCCAAAGTTGTGCTCGAGGCGCTCAGTCAGTTCGCGTATTCCCGTCCCCTTGCGCCCGATCACGATGCCCGGGCGCGTCACGTGCAGCGCGATGCGCGTGCCCGTGGGAGTCTTTGATATCTCGGCGTGCGAGAAGCCGGCTTCCTTTATTGCTTTCTTGAGGTAGTCGTGCAAGAGCATCATGTTGTAGTTGTCCTTTATGACGTTCTTTACGGCGGACATCTCATACCTCCCTTGCCACCAGTTCCAGATGCGTCATTACGTTGTTCTTTGGGGTCGCCCTCCCCTGCGCCCTCGGTATGATGCGCTTTATCACGACGCCCTTGTGGACGGTCGCGTTGATTATCTTCAGCCTGTCCACGTCAAAGCCCTGGTATCCGGCGTTTGCCTCCAGGTTGTCGAGCGCCCTTATGAACTCGTGCGCGGTCTTCTGGGGGTAGCGGCCCGCCATCATGCCGGGATCCGAGCGGTGGCCGACCTGGCCCTTGTACCTGCCAAACGCTATGGCCCTCTCCTTGTTTGTCACGGCGGTAAGATAGTCGCGCGCCTTCTCCAGGCTGAGCCCTGATATGGCCTTTGCGACCTCGCGGGCGTGCTTGTGGGACATGTCCCTCTCCCGTGCCGAGGCGCGGACGTGCTGCGTGGAGTCGAATCCCTGAAACGCATATCCGTGCCGTGCCATAACAATCACTTCAGCGGGACGTAGAGGCTTGACCTCGAGGCTCCGACGCCCGGCGCGCCGTGGGAGACCTTTTTGTTAGTAATCACGTACTCGCCCAGGTAGTGGCCGATCATCTCCGGCCTCATCTGGACGGGCACAAACTCCTTGCCGGAAAACACGTTTACCGTAACGCCCATCATGTTGGGCAGGATGATGAGATCGCGCAGGTGCGTCTTTATGGGGTTCGTAAGGGTTCCCGCCTTGGCCGCCTTTATCTCCTCTATGAGCTTGCGCTTTGAGTCGGTTATGCCCCTGGTAAGCGAGCGCCGCTGCCTGGAGTTCAGCAGCAAGAATACCTTCTCAAGCGACGTCGACTCTAGTTCGGCAATCGGTATTCCGCGATAGTTGAACTCTTTTACCATCTGTATGGCACCTCCCTGGTTTGCCGGGACCGGATGGCGGCCGCGTCGGTCGCCGTGGCGTCCGACATATATGATGCACCCGCAGTCATTATGCGGGCCGTGCGTGGCAGGCGGTTATTATATGTGATGAAATTATTATCCGCCCGCATCCGGCATGCGGCGCGGGCCGCCGGCGCCTTGGCTGGCGTGTATGGCGCCGCAGCTGCGGCCGTGGGTGCTGCCGCAGGTATGATTGCCATCGCCATCTTGCCCCTCGTCGTCATCACCCTTGCCACTCTCAGTCACAGCATTCCAATGTCCGTCGCAAGATCCCTTGCCACTTCGGCGTTCTCAAACTGCACGAACGCCTTCTTGCCGTATATGGTCCGGGCCGTGTTGACGCCATGCGCCGTCTTTCCGTACAGCACCTTTATGGCGTCTGCAATCTCGTGCTTTGTAGCCGTGCGGCTTACGATAAAGCAGATCTTCGCCTCCGACTCTACCATCTCAAAGGTGCGTTCCGTCACGTAGGGCCTGATCATGATGCGCGCTGCGGTGTCGGCGTCCATCTCCCTTGCCTCGCCGCTACTGCCCTTCATGTCTGTTCTGCCTCCCCTGGTTCGCCGTCACCTGCGGGCTCATCGCCGGCGTCGGCGCGCACGCCATTCTCCGGTGTGCCGTCTTGCAGGTGCTGGTCCGACTGCTCGCCCTCCGCGTGGCTGCTGCTACTGCCGGGCATCATGCACATCACGTCCAGGTGGGCGGATCTTACGCGCCCGAGCTGCTCGACTGCGGACCTCGTAAACACCGTAAGCCTTATCGGATCCGAGCCCGGCGCTAGGTCAAGCACGCTCAGCTCGGCGACCCCGCGCGCCTCGACCCCCGGAAGGGTCCCCGCGGCGCTCTTCAGCGGGACGTTGCCGTCGCCGGCCACTACGAACAGCACGCTCTTGCCTATCTTCTTTGAGCGGCCCCTCAGCGAGGAGCGTCCGGAGCGGGCCTTGCGGCTCCTGAGCCGTTCCACGTCGTCGCCGAGCCCGAGCTTTTCGACGAGCGCCAGCACCTCGCGGGTCGTTGCGTGCTGCCCTATGTCGTCCTCTATTACAATTGGAAATCTTCCTTTCATCCCGTCAGCGTACCCCGCGACCCTGTGCCCCCTCGACTCGACAATCCTCCTGGACGCCGTAGCTGCGACCGCGGAGCAGAACGCCAGCCTGCCCTCCTTTTTGTTGAGTTTCTTGTAGATTACCTTTTCTGCAGCCGGCGGGTGGGCCTGCCTGCCTCCCCTCGTCGACGCGACCTCCGCGCCCTCGCCGCGGCGCCTCCCGCCGCCCCCGCGGGCCCTTGCAATGCGTGCAATGCCCCTTCCGGTCGGCGGATCGTTGGTGTCGGCCACCACGTCCATGCCCGCCGTGGGGTGCCTTCCCTGCGGCTGGAAGGAGTGCGAGGACAGGTGCACGAACGCCTTGTGTATCAGGTCGGGCCTGAACGGCGTCTGAAATATAGGCGGCAGCGGCAGCGCGGATCCGGAAGAACCATTGCCGTCGCCTGCAGCGGGCACCTCGCCGCTGGCCGGGATCACGAAGACAGCCGCAGCTGCCGCCGCGTCTGTACCGTTCTGGGCCACTATACCACGACCTCCAGTATGTTTGGCTTTGAGATCTTGGAGGGCTTGTTTCTGACCTGGCTTCGCAGCTTGACAAGCCTCCTGTACGTTCCGGGAACCGAGCCCTTTAGTATTACATACTCGCCCTTTACCAGCCCAAAGTGCTTGTAGCCCCCGGCCGGGTTGATGCCCCTGTTCTGTTGCTGCCGCTGCTGTGCGTATTGGGAGCCGGCGCCTCTGCGCCTTTTTGCACCGTCGGACTTTTTTGAGCCCGCGGCAGCGGCGGCTGACTGCGCCTCCATCTCCTGCCGCCTCTGCTCCTCCTCTGCCGCCGCGTCGCCCACTATCATTATCCTCTTGTTGTACTCGGTCCTCTGGTGGAACCCGAACTGTCCCGCCCTCGGAACCGTATACATGACGCTCTGCGGCGATATGGGCCCAAGCGATCCGACCTCGCGCACGGTCTTTCTTGACTTGTGCTGCTTCTTCTTTACGTTCCACCGCTTCAGGACGCCCTGCCATCCCTTGCCCTTTGTGATGGCCGCCACGTCCACGCTGGAGCCGGCCTCAAACGTGTCCGATATGCTGACCTGCTTGCCGAGCATCCCGCTCAAGTACTCAAACTGCTGTGCGATGCTGCCGCCGCCCACCATGCCCTCAAAGATATACGGGTTCTTCTGCTCCAGCCCCGCCTGCCTCGGCGATACTGCCAGTATCGCGTACATCTCGCTTATGCGGCCGAGGGACGCCTCTGCATTCTTGAGGGCGTTCTCGTCCCCGTTCTTCAGCTTGACAACCTTTGCCATCTCGCGAGGCATGTCCTCCGCGTACACGTCGAATGCCGCGTACAGCCCGCGCGCGGCGTCCCTTGCATAGCCGCGCATGCCCAGTATCAGCACCGGCGGGGTCGCAAGGACGGTTCCCAGGCTCACAAGCTGCTTGCCGGCGTTGGGCACCTTCTCCCTGTCGTCGATGCTCACTATCTGCACGCAGCCGGCCTTGAAGCCGCAGTGCGCCAGTATGCGGGGCTCTTGTGCCTTATCAACCTCGGGCCACGCCCTTATGCGGGCCTCCATGCTCTTGGCCCTTATGCGCGGCGAGTATGCCAGGCTTCCGCGCCGCGGCGAGTGTCTCTTTCTTGCACCCATGCTTGTGGCGTGAAATTTCCACCTCTTTTAAACCCTTTTGCAGAGTGGTTAACCATGCCATGAAAGAGATTAGCTATTTGCAGCGGCATGTCGGCTTCCACCGCTTCTGGAACAAGGCGTGCAAGGAACAGCCCGGTCATAGTTGCCGCAGCAACCATTTCAGCCGCATATTCGGTCTTGATTATTCTGGTCCTAGCAGTCCGGGGCTCGCACGACTGGGATACGAGCGGCGGCATCGTCTTGTGGAGCGGTACCACGGAAGGCGTTAAGGAGTCCGGGTCCGATGACGCCTCCGACAACGATATCGGGTTTGCTTACTTTTTGGTTATCGTCCCGTCGCTGGCGTAGTATCAGTGGTGGATAAAAGATCAAAAGTGTGGCATGACCGACAGATCTAAATCCAGTCGTGCCCACAGGAAGTCATGAAAAGTAAAATATCCATACCGAAAGGAGACGACTTTCTGCCCGGCATCTCAAAGAAGAGCTTGGAAAGGATGCACAGGGCGGAGAAGAACCACAAGGCAAAGACACGGCTGCTCGTGCTGGTGATGCG
>JAGWAX010000117.1 GCA_021296175.1 Nitrosopumilaceae archaeon
TCGAGGGGATCGGCACCGAGGAGTTCGAGTCCGGCGCCACCTACCTCGGCAAGATGAGGGAGAACCTGGAGGTTCTCAAGACGGCGCTAGCATGCCAGTGAGCCGTCCTGCTGGATGTAGCGGCCTGACCGGCTCCGGCCACAAAGCCCGCCGGAAAAGATCCGACCCGGGGCGCATCCCGGCCCTCTCTGAAAAGGTGTCTGGGCTGCTTGTCCATAAGAGGTATAGGGAGGCTGCAATGTACTGCGGCATGATACTGGCAATTGATCCTAACAATGCAGAGGCGCTAGAAGGGCGGGAGTTCGCGCTGATGAGGGACCGGCGATATGGGGAGATGATCAGCCTATGCGGCCGCATACTGGAGGACCGACCGGACAACGTGGACGCTCTATCTGATATGGGGCTAGCACTGATCATGACAGAAAGGATTCTGGAGGGGGACGAGGCGCTTGACCGGGTGCTGGTTCGCGATCCAGGACATGTCCCGACGATGTGGCGGAAAGCCTTGGCGCGATCACGTCTGAAAGAGCACAAGCCGGCCATCTCCTGGCTTGACCGCGCGCTGGCCATCCGTCCGGACAGTTCGCTGGCACACAAGCGAAAAGGCGATGCGCTCTCCAACCTAGGGCGGTACGGCGAGGCGATATCCTGCTATGACAAGTCGTTGTCCATCCGCCCTGACTCCCCGTCCACGCTGAAGGGCAAGGCGCGCGCCCTGCACAAGCTAGGCAAGTCCGACGAGTCGCTGGCCTGCTACAGGAACGCATGGGAGGCCGATCCCGGAGACTGGGGGGCCTTCTCAAAGTTTGTCCGGCTGCTGCTGGAGACAAAGAGGTACGAGGAGGTGATACTCTACTGCAACCGCGTCTTGAACGTCGAACCCAACAACACGGACATGTTGCTGATGAAGAGCGCCGCGCTCTCAAAGCTTGGAAGACGCGAGATAGTCGACTATCGTGACATCATCTTGGAGGTCGCCCCTTGGAGAATGGACACGTTGTGGGAGGGCGGCGCCGGCTCCCAGCTGAGCGGATACGGCGACGTGTCGGACTACTGCGACGCCATCCTGAAGGACGAGCCTTGGAACATCAACGTGTTGTGGAAGAAGGGCGTTGCGCTCTCGCGGCTCAAGGCCACCTCGGGGGCGGCATCGGTAGGGCGGACGAATTCGCGCCCCGGCGCGGTCCCGGCGGAGGGCGACGCGCCAGGTCCGGAGGCGAATCCGGGCAGGAGGAACACACGGCCCGTACTGATGCTGGACACCAACGTCCTGTACGCGTGCTGCGCCCCCGGCAAGAACCACAAAAAAAGCTTCGATCTCTGGAAGGGCTACCTGCGCGACCACGTCTGCTATGTGGAATATACGGTCCTGGCAGAGATGCGCAAACTGCTGCAGGGCGCCCCGGGCCGTAACATGTGGGAGCGGATGCAGGCCGAGATGGTGAGATCCTTCGGGCCTAACGCATCGGACTTCTTCTGGTTGGTCAGCCGGTATTCGGAGATCAGGGAGGACCAGCTGCTTGCCGTACGCCGATTTTATGCAGACATGCTGGATCATCCCGGAATGCGCGACACCATCGCACGGTGGAGCGTCACAAAGAAGGACAATCCGGTGGTCAAAGAAAGGGGGGCGCGGGCGCTGCTGAAGAACTACCCGGACAACAACATACTGGCGTTTGCTGCATTCTGTGCCAAGGAGACGGGTGCGCCCACGATGCTGCTGACCCGGGACAGCGACTTTTTGTACTTTGCAGAACAGATCCGGTCCAGATTCGGCGTAAGGGTGGCAGGCACCCGGGACGCGCTGGCCGGCCACGGCAGCCATCCCCGGGATGCGGCGCCCCGGCGCACACGGGACTCTCCGGCGCATACCCGCCGCTACGGCCGCAGCCGTGGGCCCAAGCGGAACCGCGGAGCAGACCGCAGCAGGTAGGCCTCCTGCCGCCAAGTCCGCCGGGAGCAGTTGCCGAATGTTGCAGGCGGCGGAGATTGTCCGCTTGGCCATTGCCTATGGCGCAGATGACGGCGGCCACCAATATCCGCCACAAAGCCGCAGATCCTCCCCCGTTCCCGCATGCCCCGCACGGTAGGGGCCGACGGCAAGAGGCAGGCGGGAAGGACAGGGCCGCCTTGGCCGCTGCTGCGGGCGAGGGCAGGCATCCTAGCCGCATGATTAGGAGACAGGCCGTGCTTGCGGCACATCTCCGGCTGCTGCGGGCGAGCCCGCGCATGATGTTGCGTGTGATGGTGCTGCTCACCGTGCTTGCGGCACATCTCCGGCTGCTGCGGGCGAGGGCAGGCATCCTAGCCGCATGGGCAGGACTCTCCGGGGGCATCGACGGGGCGCCTCAACCGCTTCCGCCTCCCGGCTAAGGGCGGGTCCGCCGGATGGTTGCCGGGGCAGTTCCCGTGGACGGTCAGCTGCCGCTGGAGACTTGATGCATAATCAGCCGCCAGGCCTGAAGCTTCTCCTGAGAAACTGCAAGCGCGGGATCCGCTGCGCCTGCGGGCGTGGCGACGCGTGCGGGCACGTCGTGGCACCGCTACTGCATAGTGATGGCCATAAGGTTTGCAAAAAAACCCACAACACATACGCGCATACCGACAACCATCCTTGCCAAAGCTA
>JAGWAX010000118.1 GCA_021296175.1 Nitrosopumilaceae archaeon
CGGATTTTGGAACCATGCGTGGTATTGGGCCGCCTGATCTTTATGCCTTCCTGCCTGTGCATATAAAGCAACTTCAAAACCCTGAGCTGTTACGGCAGGGGGAGGACGCACACGGCCAGAAGACCAAGCTTGCGCATACAAACTACTAAATAGCGACGGCAGGGAAAGGGGGCCATGGGAGGTTACGCTCACCCCGAGGTTCTGGTCGACACGCAGTGGGTGCAGGACAACCCGCCTGGCGATAACAGGAGGCTTGTGGAGGTTGACTATGACCCTGTCAACGCGTATGAAAAGGGGCACATAGGAGGGGCCACCCTGATATGGTGGAAGCGCGACATAAACGACCCCGTCACGCGCGACATCATAGACAAAAAGACGTTCGAGTCGCTAATGTCAAGAAACGGCATAACGGCGGATTCCGAGGTCGTGCTGTACGGGGACTTTAACAACTGGTTTGCGGCGTTCGTGTTTTGGATCTTCAAGTATTACGGGCACAGAAACGTAAGGATCATGAACGGCGGGCGAAAAAAGTGGGAGCTCGAGGGCAGGGCGTACACCACCGATGCGGAGTCCGGGGTGCCGGCCACCGAGTACTCGGCGCAACCGCCGGACGAGGGGCTCAGGGCATACCTTGCCGATGCGCGCAGGGCCCTGGACAGGGACGATACGGTAATGGTCGACGTCAGATCCCCGGCAGAGTTCTCAGGGCAGATCACCGCGCCGCCGGAATATCCGACAGAGAACGCGCAGCGCGGGGGACACATACCCGGTGCAAACAGCATACCCTGGCTCACCGCCGTGAACGACGAGGACGGGACCTTCAAGAGCGCGGACGAGCTGAGGGCCAACTATGAGCCCAAGGGGGTGACGCCCGACAAGGACGTCATATGCTACTGTAGGATCGGCGAGAGGTCGTCGCACAGCTGGTTCGTCCTAAAGTACCTGCTAGGCTATCCGAGGGTGCGCAACTACGACGGATCGTGGACCGAGTGGGGCAACATGATCGGAAACCCCGTCGAAAAGTAACACGTGCGGCGCAATGGCGATCGATGACGGTGGTGGTGACAGTAGCGGCAAGGGAGGCCGCCACAACAGCAACGCACTGACACTCAGAACGGGATCGTTCTACACGATCACCGACGACGGCAGCGCGTACGTGCTGCTCGACCGTACAAAGAGGGGACTCGAGCCCAGGGAGAGGTCAGTCGACGAGAAGACGGGCATAGAGGCAGACAAGGGCGTCATATACGGCATGGACGGCATCGGGCACAAAGTGCCCATCAGGTGGTATTACGCCAAGGACGAGCACGACATCTCCGACGTAACCGGCCACGCCGACTCCATCGAGAGGCAGTATACAGAGCTCAGGGAGCTCACCTGCCCGGACGACTAGAACCTCCAGACCAGATCTGCACACCTGCCGAGCCCCGGGCGGTGGCGGCATGACCGAATGCAGTCAGGGGACCGATCTTCCATTACGCGGGCGTTTCGGGCATAACCGGGAAAAAAGCCTACCATTGGCAAGATTTTTAAAGAAAAATGTCCGAGTCACATGTAGATCTAATGTCACAACTTCTCAAGGACCGAGTATGGTCCATGGAGGCCCCCACTGCAAAGCGCGGCGTATACCCGCTGCACGGCTTCAAGCTCGGGCTCTACAGGATCCCAGTCAAGCTCGAGGAGCCCGGCGAGATATGGTCTGTGTACGAGGGGCTCAAAAAGGCCTTCGAGATGGACATGTACGCGGACAGGATATTTGCCACGTACCGCTGGAAGGAGAGCAGTCCGGACAACACGGAGGAGGCCGAGCTGTCCGTTACGGTGGAGATTGTAACGGGAGAGGTGGTGGACATCATATACCAGATATTCCCAATCGAGAGGTACGGCGACCAGAACTGGGTGGTAGACTACAGGAAGAAGGCAGATCACTTTGCAAAGATGATAATAGATACGATACTGCGCAACACGATCCTGGCCGACAAGCTCGTATCGCACTACGCAAAGGCCGAGAAGATATCAGAGGTCATGGCAATCCAAAAGCTCGAAGAGCTGACGCCCCTGGCCAAGATAGTCATGGGCGCAAAGCCAAAGCCCATCGAGGCCTCCGAGGATGCCGAGGAGGAAGACGAAGGCGACGTGATGGAGGTTCCCGACGGGGCAAAGCCGGGGCCCATAGACGTGAACTTCAAGTCAAAGATAAAGCAGTCCACGTCATACCAGGCGCCGGAGCACAACATAAAGACGTGGGGGCGCAAGGGCGCCAACAACGCCGTAATGGGGGTCTGGGGCGAGTTTGTGTCAGTAGACTATGACATCTGCGTCGCAGACGGCGGGTGCATAGAGGCCTGCCCAGTAAGCGTGTACGAGTGGTTCGACACGCCGGGAAACCCCGCATCGGAGAAAAAGCCCCTGATGTCAAAGGAGCCGGACTGCATATTCTGTCTTGCGTGCGAGGGCGTGTGCCCGCCGCAGGCAATCAAGATATTCGAGCAAAAGTAGGGGGCCGCGGCCCAAGGAGGAATCCGGCACGCTGGCGCACGCAGCTGCAACAGGGCGGCAGGAAAGTATGAATTCACGTGGTCCTTA
>JAGWAX010000119.1 GCA_021296175.1 Nitrosopumilaceae archaeon
TGAACAATCGGCTCGTCGATCTGATTGAAGTGCACGGCAAGGAGCGGGTGGCGGTATTCGCGGCCACGACGCAGCCTACCTTCCTTACCATGGCTTACGCTCTTGCAGGCAACCCGCAGCTTGACGCCATATACGACGTAAAGTGGTTCGGCTACAATCATCTTGCACACTCCGAGGTCATTAGAACGGACGGGGTGGCCGCTGCATTTGCCGACGACGTGGACATGAACGTCATCGTATACGAGATTATGGAAAACGACATCAACGCCCCCCTCGCACGCCTGGCTGCGTTCAGCCCCGGCTTTAGAAACTACAACTTTGCCTCGTACGACGCAATCCACCTCTTGGCCAACGCCATTGCAATCGGCGGCGCTGACAATTCAACCCTAAATGAGGTCGTATTAGACGTGGCCAACAACAACAGGCATGCGGTGCCCCACCTCGACGGACTTTTGAGCACGGGGGCGATAGGAGAATACATGCTGAATCCGGCGACGGGCGATCTGCTTGAGACCCGGTCGTACGTCACATACCACGTGGTCCAGAGCGGCGACGGCTACGTATGGGAGCCGGTGCCCCCACCCCGCGTGTGCCGCTGATCACAGCGTGCCCGGGTTTCTCATTTGTGGAACGAGCCCGTTTACTCCACACAATAAATAAGCCTCTCTGCCTTGCCTCGTGGGCATGGCCAAGGCCGTAATCATAATTGTGATCGCTGCCGCTGCCGCCGTGGCGGGATCCGCAGTCCTGTCCCTGTCTCCGGCCGACGACGACTTTGCCGAGATGGTGGTGGTAAAGCTCAAGTGGACGGATCAGGCGCAGTTTGCGGGCATTTACACGGCCGACCAAAAAGAATACTATCTGGACGGCGGCATGACGGTCATCATAGAGCCGTTCAGCTTTGAGAGCACGTCCATCGAGGACGTGGTTTCGGGCGCCGCGGACTTTGGGGTTACGGGCGCCGATGAGCTCCTGGTCGCGCAGTCCAACGGCGCCGATGTGCGCGCCCTGGCAGTCATATACCAGCAGAGCCCGCTTGTGGCGATGGCGCTAAAGGAGTCCGGAATCACGGAGCCGCAGGACTTTGTGGGAAAGACGTTCGGGGCGCCCGGAGGCGAGTCGGAGTTCATCATAAGAAGCATGTTGGCCAGTCAGGGCATAGACTATGGCAGCGACGTGACGGTAGTTCCCATGGAGTTTGACATATCTCCGCTGCTGGACGGAGATCTGGATGTCATGGCCGCATACCTGATTGACGGGCCGCTCATTGCAGAGGATCGCGGGTACGAGACTGTAGTAATACACCCGGCCGAGTACGGGGTGAGCTTTTATGGCGATGTCCTGTTCACGAGCAACGATCTGATCCAGGACGACCCGGAGCTGGTGCGGAAGTTCGTTGGCGCGACGCTGGCCGGGTGGGAGTACGCGCTGGAAAACGTCGACGAGTCCGTCGATCACACGCTGATCTACGTGGAGGACAACGTCGGCATCGCCGAGTTCGGGTACCAGCAGAGGATACTGCAGGACTCCGTCCAGCTAATCAGGCCGGATCCAGGTGCGGAGATCGGGCAGATGAGCCACGACAGGTGGACGGAGTCGTACGAGCTACTGTTGAACTACGGAATCATTGACTCTGAGCTCGACGTAGGTGAGTCGTACACGATGGAATTTCTAAACTAGTGCCGCACGGCACGGACATAGGTTGTACATCGGTTGCGTGTTTGCGCCCTCCTCCCACACACGTACTGCGCGGCTGCCGGCGCCGTCTATTGGTTATAATCCGCAATCTCGCCCGTGGCCGCGTCATATTTGGCCGCGGGAGCCCATTCGCCGTCTGTGACTATCAGAAACTCATAGTCCGTGACGTCCAGGTCCCCCGCCTCGTTGAACATGACGTCCCCCAGCGCGCCGGTGTGTCCGTTGACGGTATCTGGAAGCTGCTCTATGATGTCCTGCACGTCAAACCCGGCCGCCTCCATTGCGAGGCCCAGCGCCCACAGGCTGTCATACGACGCGTAGACGTAGTTGTTGTTGAGGGCAGAGCCTGACCGCCTCTCAAACTCGTCCCTGACGTCCCTGTATACCTCGTTGTTCGACGCCGAGAACTGCAGGGCCATCAGCCCGGTACTCTCCGCAAACTTGGCCGCGCGCTCGTCATCTGTGATGGTGTACGCCCCCATGACCCCTTCGGAGCCGATCCACGGCATGTTTCGCAGGTTCTTGTACTCGATCGCGGAGTTGAACAGGTGCGACGTCTCGTCGAAACTGATGAGGAGGACGCCTACCTCGCCGCGCTCGTACGTATCGTACATCTGGGCCACCAGCCCTGAGAGCGCGTGCATCTCCGAGGAGAACGTGGTGGCCTCCGGCGAATAGTGTATGCCCTCTGCCACGACGCCGCCCCTGTCCTCGAACGCGGCCGCTGATGTCTCAAACAGTCCGTCGCCCCATATGTCGCCGCGGTATACGGTTGCTATGGCCTTGGCCAATCCAATTGCATTCACCCCGTATGGGGATCCGGCGCCCGTTGCATGTGGCGTAACCCCAAAACTGCTTGATTAAGAACAGAAAAAATGGACCGGAAGG
>JAGWAX010000035.1 GCA_021296175.1 Nitrosopumilaceae archaeon
AGAACAATGCTGGAACAAGGGGAAAAGAGACTTGTTGAATTCGGAGTACTATGAGACCTTTGAGGACATGCGCAAGGCGGTGTCAACATATCTTAGAACTGTGCGATTCGACCCTGACGTACACAAGTATCTCAACAGAAAGACTTCAGAATACGCATGAACTTTGGAACGGCACTAGAAATGCCGAGAATGGTAATAGTAGAAGAAGAATAACGGCGGATAACCCAGCTCCGAAAACGTGTCAGGCAGAAGAATGCCGAGGCGCTAGAAGCAATGGAAGGACAGGAGAAGGATCCCGCGATGGCAAACCGCATCAGTGTGGCAGGGCGGATCCCGGACGCCCAGAGCATGAAAGGGCGGCAAGCCTTACGACACGAGTCCCGCTTGACATATTCGCAGCACTCGGCCTATTGGTCCGGGTGCACGCCGTCGAAAAATACATGCGCACGCATGCCAAAAAAGGAATAATAAAAAGAGAAGAGAGGAATTCTACTCGTTTGTGTATGCTCTTTCACCGTGCTGTGCAAGATCAAGGCCGATCTCCTCCTCTTTCGGAGTGACCCTGATTCCGCCTGGCCAGACAGCATCCATGATCTTCAGGATGACTATCGTCACGCCAAACGCATAGGCGATGGACATCGCAGCGGCGATGATGCTGATTCCCTGCTGCTCCATGCCCTCGGCCGTGCCGGTCCATGCTCCGATACCGTCGCCGGTATCCCACACGTGCGGACTTGCCAGTGTTCCGGTCAAGATGGCACCCGTAAGACCGCCCATCCCGTGTACTCCCCATACATCGAGTGCGTCGTCCCACTTGCGCGCGTTCTTGAACGCGATGCTTGCGTAGCAGATGGTGCCTGCGGCAATGCCGATGATTATCGCGGCCATTGGACCTACCCAACCAGATGCTGGCGTGATAGCTACTAGTCCCGCCACAACGCCGGTTGCTCCGCCGATGACACTTGGCTTTCCTGTATGCGCCCATGACATGAGCATCCAAGTGACGGCGGCCATGCCGGTTGCGGTGTTGGTTACCGTCCATGCGCTCACCGTAATGCCGTCTACCATCACTTCGCTTCCTGCGTTAAAGCCGAACCAACCGAACCACAGAATTCCGGCGCCCAGTACTATGAGCGGGACGTTGTGTGGCTCCATCGGAACCTTGCCATATCCGAGGCGTCTGCCAAGGACGATGGCTCCTGCCAATGCAGCGAATCCTGAAGAGATGTGCACTACTGTACCACCGGCAAAGTCCAGAGCGTACGACGGAGATAGGTCCGGATCGAGGTCTAGCGAGCCTCCGCCGATGTATCCTCCGCCCCAGACCCAGTGTGCGATCGGGTCGTAGACAAAGGTACCCCAGAGAAGCACGAATATGACCAACGCGCTGAACTTGATTCTGTCAATCAGACCACCGATAATCAGAACCGGGGTGATGACTGCAAAGGTCGCCTGGAACATTGCAAAGAGCTGGTGTGGCACTGTGCCAGGCCAACTCAGGCTGCAATACTCGCCTTCCTTGAACTCGTTCATCTGGTAGGCAGCCGACCATGTGTCATGACAGGGCCCAAGCTCGCCTAATGGCGCCCAGGCCGAGACCATGTTGAATCCTGCATAGTCGAGGTTGCCCATGAACAAGTTTGCGTCCGAATCAATTCCGCCGAATGCCAGCGAGTATCCCCATAGGACCCACTGTACAGACATCAGACCCATCACCATGAGGGTCATGCCCAGTACGTTGACGATGTTCTTTGATCTGGCGAGACCGCCATAAAAGAACGCTACGCCGGGGGACATGAAGAGTACCATCGAGGTTGCAGTCAGCATCCATGCCATGTCACCTGTGTCTACCATGCATGGCAGCATGCCTCCTTCGCCGTCGTCGTACCAGCATTCGTTAGGGTTTTCAGTGTAGATACCACTGGTTCCCATTACGTATCCGTCCATACCATCGTTGACACTCTGCGCATATGCTTGTGACATTGCGCCTGTTGCCGTAATGGCTACTGCGGCCACAAGTAATAGAGCATACTTGTGGTTCTTAGAATTCATTAAACCAGCCACAGATTGAAATTATTTAAGAGTTGGATATTAAAATATCACTCAAAAAGTAAGTTATTATATACGAGTATAACAAGATAGTATCATAAAAATGGAAAGATGTGTCAAGGTGGTGCAATGAAAGACGTCAGACTGTCCATATTCAGCAGGTTCAAGACAGGCAACAGGCGCCTGACGGGGGAGGCGAGGAGGCAGAGGGCCATCATAGTAATACTGGCGGTGCAGACCAACCCGACGGGCCGTACGAGGACGGGCATAGCGCGGCAGGTGGCAGACGTGGAGAACAGCGTGTGGAAGAACGTCTACTCGGGGATATTCCGGGATCTGGACGAGGTGCTTCTGCCCATACATGTAGTGGAGGAGGAGGGCAGGATGCCGCTCAAGCGGGGACCAAAGGCGCTGCAGGAGATGGGGGTGCCGTACTACAGGCTGACCAGAGAGGGCGTACTGGTCGCCGCGTCGCTGGTACGTGACGCGAAGCAGAAGAGGAGGATGCTAAAGACGTTCTTTGCAGCCGGTCCTGGCGAGGACGGGAACGCAGCAATGCTGAAGAGGCTCTCGGAGGCAAGCCCGCTGTTTGCATCATACGTGGTGCGGCTGTACGTGAACGCGTTCTGCGAAAAGAAGATAGACAGCCTGCTGCCGTTTGAACTCTCCAAGCTGCGGCGCATAGAAGACGACTCGCTGGCAATGCACAGGGAGCTCTTGGCGGCCTTTGCGAGATTCTCAAAGAGCGACCGCGACGGCACCATAGGGCTGCTTGATGAGATGATGGGGGCAGGTGCGAGTGCAGGTGCCGCATCCGGCGGGACGGGCGACGGCGACGCAGAGTCACGCGCGAAGAAGGGCGGCGCGGAACGCGCAGCAAGCGGAGCGGACGGCGGCGACGGCGACGATGTCCGGTGAAAAAGACGGCCCGTGAAAAGCAACTGCTTACAAACATTAAAATCCATTGCAGAGTCGCCGCACGCTAAATGGGCAAGAGCGTATACGCGTCGGTAAAGGCGTACAGCAAAAAGGGAAAGCTCTTGGCGCGTTCGGATTTTCAGACACTGGCAGAGTCAAGGGATCTGGACGAGCTAATGACCAGGATAAAGAACACCACGTATGCGGACGCCGTATCAGAGGTGCAGAAACCGTACACCTCGCAGGGGATCGAGTCGGCCCTGAGGGGCCACCTGGCCGAGGTGCACCACTCCATTGCGCGGACGGCGGGGGGAAGCTCGCGCCTGCTTGACGCATACTATATGAAGTTCATCATAACCAACTTGAAGATCATACTAAAGGGAAAGGTGCTTGGAAAGAGCCAGGAGGAGCTGGAGAGGCACCTCAACCTGCGCGCAGAGGAGCTGATAAAGCAGCGCGACGTGGTGGTAAAGGCGCTCGTTGCAAAGGACCTGGAGGAGGCAGTCGCAAGCCTCGGGTCGGCGCAGTTCGGCGAGGACATAGCAAGGGCGGCGGCCGCGTACAACGATAAGAAGAACATCCAGGTGTTTGACACGTACTTTGACAAGATTCTATACAGGCAGCTGGGCAGCGCCATTCAGGGCACCAGGGAGCTTGACGCGACCAGGCTTATCGGGATGGACGTGGACTTTTACAACCTGCTCAGCGTGGCAAGGGGCAAGCTCTGGGGGCTTGACGACGCGCAGATAGAGGATCTGATAGTGTCAAGCACGCCGCTAATCTCAAGGGAGCTGCTGGGCAGGATGATCTCGGCCGGGACCGTATCCGACGCGTTTGCAGAGCTATCCGCGACGAGATACAAGGTGCTGGTGCCCGACGCGGACAACGACCTTGACGCGGTGGCCCGGTTCGAGAGGGCCTTTGAGATGGCCATATACGCCGCGTCTGCAAGGGCGTTTACCAGAATGTTCAGCTTTGCAACCGTAATAGGAATAACAAAGCTCACGTCCTACGAGGTGCGCAACATGGCCGCTATAGCGTACGCGGTGGAGCAGGGGATACCGGCAGAAACCACAATGTCAAAGCTCATCCTGCACGGGGAGTGAGCTGCGGACGGGGGGCCGCACGGGCAGCGGCACGATGGTTCTAGGAGTTTGCACGAGCCTAGAATATTTATTAAAAGATGCAGATACATATGTCCCATGCGGGACGAGGACGACGAGAACGGCAGCGAGGAGCGCCTCTTCGTGGGGACCGCCGAGGCCGAGCACGTAGAGATGTACCTCAAGGCGATCTGGCACATAAAGGAGCGCGGCGGGGAGGTGAAGATCACGTCAATTGCAGACATGCTGCACGTAAAGCAGCCCAGCGTGGTGCAGATGCTCAAAAAGCTCAACGCCAAAAAGCTGGTGAACTACAACAAGGCCGGGGTGAGGCTGACAGGCGAGGGCGAGAGGATAGGGGCGAGCATGATGAGAAACAGCAGGCTGCTCGAGGTTCTGATGCACAACGCCCTCAAGGTCGAGATAAACGAGGAGATGGTGTGCGGGATAGAGCACCACATGAACAAGCAGTTTACCGACGCGCTATGCACGATGCTAAACCACCCCAGGCTGTGCCCCCACGACAACGCCATACCGATGGGCGAGTGCTGCCTGCCCCGGAATGGCGCCGAGGGGGACGGAGAGCCCGACTGACGCCTGCCCGGCCGGTTGCCGTGGCGCAGCCGCGCTACGGTTTGCAAGAGCATGCATGTCTGTCCCATGGGAGGGGGAGGGGCGCAGCTCCCGGAGCCGCGGCGTTTGCAGGTTGTCGTTGCCGCCGCCACCGTTGCCGCCGCCGCCACACCATAAAACAAGAGATATAATGATACGGGGGAGGCGCCCGTTTATGGCGTGCTTTTGCGGCTGCGAGACGTACGAGAAGAGCGAGAACGGGTTTAAGATTGCGTGTACGAGGTGTGGGCACGGACCGCAGAACCACGACGACGAGTTCAGGGCCTCTGCAAGAAAGAACGAGTCCCAGAGCCAAAAGCGCGACGCGGACTTTGGGTGACTACTGCCCGATTATCTTGACAAGCACGCGTTTTTTGCGCCTCCCGTCAAACTCACCGTAAAAGATCTGCTCCCATGGCCCAAAGTCCAGCTTGTTTCCGGTGATCGCCACCACCACCTCCCGTCCCATAACCTGGCGCTTCATGTGCGCGTCGGCATTATCCTCCCCCGTCCCGGAGTTGTGCGCGTACCGCTCCACGGGCCCGTGCGGGGCCAGCCCCTCAAGCCACTTCTCATAGTCGCCCAGCAATCCGCCCTCGTTGTCGTTTATGTAGACGCTGGCGGTGATATGCATCGCGTTGACAAGGCAGAGCCCCTCCTGCACCCCGCTCTTTGTGACCAGCGATTCGACCTGCGGCGTGATGTTTACAAACGCCACGCGCGTCGGGGTCTCAAAGGTGAGATGCTCCGTAAGGGACTTCACGGTGGCGCGGCGCAGCGCTCCCATTAAAAGTATGGCAGGCCTCCGAACTCAAGATCGTCATCATCCTTCCGCGGCCGTCGGCCGGGAATCAGAGGGATAGATTCGTCACTGCCTGCATTGTACCTGCCGTGCGCGAACTGATTAACCTTTCAATGCGGGGAGGGGGAGGGGAGAGCACGCCGGGGCCCGTTGCCGCGGGTGTGGACCGCTTGGCATGCGGCACCGTGCGGGTCAGGCTGCGGGGAGCGGGGCCGGCGTGGCCCTGAAAAAAGCTTGATAAAAGGGCCAGCTTCCAGTCCTTCAAATTGGTTCGGATAGAGACGCCGGCATCACTTGAGAGTTTCAGAAAATTCGTCATATTCAGCACGTGCAGGTCGTACGCGCCGGGAAGCTATCTGGACGACCACGAGATATTTGCCGAGCGCGGCGAGTCAAGCGGCGAGATATACGTGGAGGCGGCGGACAAGGTTACGCTGAAAAAACTCAGGGACGTAACGTTCGTGAACGCAAGGGACGTGCTGGGCATCATATACAAATCAAAGAGTGGAAACACCGATCTCAAGTGGCGCCAGCTGAGGCGGTTCAACGGCAAGGTCACCGGGGAGGCGTCATCAAACTCTCTGGCCAACCTCTCGGAGTCCGGCGTGATAACCATGGACTGGCTGAAAGACTACCTCAGGGAGAAGATGAGTTCCGGCGGCGATGCAGCATCGGCCGCAGGCCCGGCCGGTACATAATAGCAAGGCGATACGGCAAGCGCCCATGCAGCGCCATACATCACATGATGCCGATGCAATACCGTTATTATCAGACACGGGCATTGTCAGCAGGGACGTAAGCCATGATAGTCAAGAGAAAGGACGAGTCCGCACTGTCTACAATCGCGGAGGACGCCGACGACCTGCTTGCACTGCGCCGCGTGATCAAGCGCGGCGACATGATAACGGGCTCCACGACCAGGGTGTTAAAGCGCGACAGGGATTACTCGAGGCCCGACCGCGGCGAGCGCGTCAGGATCACGGTCACAATTATGGCGGAAAAGATCTCACTTGACGGCACGATCGAGAGACTGAGAATAGGCGGAGCCGTGCACGAGTCAAACAACGACTCTGTCCCGCACGGGACGCACCACTCCATGACGGTAGCGGCCGGCGATGCCATCACCATCTCAAAGAGAGTCCAGAGGGCGGGAGGCAGAAAGGGCGGATGGACTAGGACGGAACACAGGATACTCAAGGGCGGTGGCGGAAAAGGCGGCAACTCAACATTCATCTTGGTCGCAATGGACACCGCCGACTGCGGAGTGGCGCTCCTAAGGGGCACGCACCTTGACGTCTCACCCAACATATACTCGGGCAGGGGCGGCAAGCGCTACAAGACGAGCCACAGCATGGAGGATTTTTTCGGCCAGGCTGCGTCGGCCATAGACGCCGTTGCAAAGGAGGCGGCGCGCGGAGGAGGCGGGCAGGAATCCAGAACCGTGATACTGTTCGGCCCCGGAAACACGAAGAAGAGGTTTGCAAACTACATCGGCGGCGGGCAGCCAAGGAGGGGGCTCCCCGGATATGAGATTGTGGTGGTGGAGGGGATAGACTCCGGAGGCGAGGATGGAATCCACGTATTTGCAAAGTCGGAGGCTATGCGCGAGGCCATCTCAAGCAGCAAGCTGGCGCTCGTCTCGGAAATACTTGACAGGATAATCGGGCACGCGCACAAGAAGGTTCCAAGGTATGCAATGGGGTACGAGGAGACACTTGCCGCGGCCAGGATGGGCGCAGTGGACTCGCTGATATTTGCCGACGGGGCCCTGCAGCAGTACGATGACGAGCAGAAGGTGGTGGACCTTCTCAACATGGCCGAGGAGTCCGGGGCCGACGTGTACGGAGTGGACTCGTCGACGGACATAGGGTTGCGCGCGGCGGGGCTGGGCGGCATAGTGGCGCTGCTAAGATACGCGGTGGAATAACGGCGGCGTCTCTCTTCTTCTTTTCTCCCATCATTCCCCAGCATCGCATGGTACAGACACGAGTGTCAGAAACCGATTGCCGTCACGGGCCGTTGCCTCGGCCGTCATCGGGGGCAGTAGGGGCAGTAGGAGAACGGGTCGAGGCGGCAAGCCAGCGCATGTAGGGCCCGTTGATGCCAGACACGGCGATCTCTGCAATCTCCGGAACGTCGTACGGGTGCGTCGTGCCTATCCTCTCCTTTAGCTCCTCCTTTCTGTCCGACGTGGTCTTGAAGATGGCGATGTGTTCGCTCTCGTCCTCTACCATCTTGCCCCCCCACGAATAGAACGAGGATATCTCAGATATGTTCACGCAGGCCGCAAGTCCGGCCCCCACAAGATCGGCTGCGGCGCCGGATGCAGCGGCCTTGTCCGGATATGTCGAGACTATTATCGCGGGTTCGGTTGCCAGTGGCGGTGGCGATGGTGCCGCCTCTGCCTCTGCTACCATGCCATTCGCTTGCACGCCACGCATTATAAACAAAAGCTTAAAATCCAGTCTTTCGGCCGACACGATCACAATGGGTAAGAGGCCACTTGTAAGGAGAAGAGGCAGGGGGGGAAACCAGTTCAGGGCTTCCTTTACCGGCAAGGTGGGCGCAAGGGCGATCTATCCAAGGTTCAGGCTCGGCGACCAGCTGGAAGGCAGGATCATTGACCTGGTCCACGAGAGTGGACGCGACGCACCGCTCTCCAAGATAAGGTTCGGCGACGGCTCGGTATCGTTCGTGCCGGCCGTGCTGGGCACCAAGGTGGGCTCCATGGTGCAGTTCGGGCTAAAGTCAGACATTACTGACGGCAACGTGATCAGCGTCCAGAACATACCGGATGGCACCGTGGTGTGCAACATAGAAAAGCACTACGGCGACGGCGGCGCGATAGTAAAGTCGGCCGGCACGAACGCGACAATCTTCTCCCACGGCGACGAGGGCGTGACTGTCAAGCTGCCCTCCGGCAAGTTCACCACGCTGAACCCAAAGAACCGCGCCATGATCGGAACGCTGGCAGGGGGCGGCGCGAGCGAGAGGCCGTTCATGAGCGCCGGCGGCAAGTGGAGAAAGTTCAGGTCAAAGGGCAAGAAGTACCCCATAGTCCGCGGAGTGGCCCAGGCCGCATACGTGCACCCGCACGGGGGCGGAAGGCATCAGCACGTGGGGCAGAGCTCCACCGTATCCAGGGACGCGCCCCCGGGGGCAAAGGTCGGAAGCATTGCTGCAAGAAAGACCGGAAGGGCCAGGATCAAGGAGAGGCGGTAACAGCCACAATAGCATTAGTGGCAGTTGCGGCGCGGCCCGTACCGCGTTGTGCCGCACTCATCGCAAACATAATGTCAAAACTGATTAATGGTCAGCCCGTACGGCCGTACAGAATGGCAGACCGCCGGGTTCGAATCTTTGTCACGGGCCGCGTGCAGGGCGTCTTTTTCCGCCAGGCGCTCAAGGTGACGGCAAAGAAGAACAACATACTTGGATGGGTCAGGAACCTCAAGGACGGCCGCGTAGAGGCCGTGCTTGAGGGGGACGAGGAGGCGCTCGGCCGCGTTATAGAGTGGGCGCATGCAGGGCCGGCAAACGCCAGGGTGGAAGACGTGGAGATCCGCAACGAGGATGTGCTCGGCGAGTTCCAGTCATTTGACGTAAGGTATCCATGACGGGCGGGGCTGCGGCATGGCGTCGACACGCGCAGGAACCGGTGCCGGGCGCGCGGTCAGCGCACCGAGTCGTACGCGGCCGCAATCGCGTCCCTGATCTCTTGGGTGGGGCCGTTCCGGCCCATTCGAACCGTCCGTATTGGATCCCGCCATCCGGTGCGTATCTTGATCGTGATCGTTTCAGGGTCGTCATCGGAGGGTTTGGCGTCTGCAAACCATCTGGTGTTCATGGACTTGCAGAATACGACGCGGTGGGGCCTGACATCCTCTATCACGTTGCCGCCAAGCGACATGCAGAACTGCCGGAGCGCGCCAAACGCCGGGCGCATCTCAGCTGGCAGCTGGCTGTTCTGGAACCCGTCATAGCTGCGGGAATTTGCTCCCCCTCCCGAAGGCATCATGTCCATGCACCGCGTTGCGTGTGAGGTTTTAATTAAGGTAGCAGCCCTGCCGGCTCCAGTCCAGACAGGCGGCCCCATCTCGAGGCGTACAAGATCCGCCACGTTGACGGGGAAGCGTGGAAGCTCCACCTTAGGATTGCTCCCTCCCGGACCTAGTCCCTTTCGGTGGCTCAGGCTTGGAAGCCGTCCCTTCGAACAGTTCCAGCCTTGCAACCACCCGCCCCGGCGTGATTTCATTTCCGCACGCCAAGCGGGAACCGCCCATCTGGAGATTTACCCAGCAGTTACTGATCTCTGCGTATAGCCGGTTTCAGAACGGGGCACGGCTGGCACCCCAATCCTCCCTGCTACCAACGTATGGTGGCCGAAGTGCTATATTTGCATTAAGATCGAGCGGCGAAAGGCCTCCATCCCGCGGCGGGCGGGGCGCCTGCTAGCGGCAGATGCGGCCCAGTCTGGCCATCGTCTCGCACACGGAGCATATTCCGCCGGCTCCCCCCGTGCAGCTGGCGCCGCACCGCGTGCACGAAGAGCGCCGCTTGCCGGTGGATTCTGAGGGGGTGGCAGGAGTGGCAGGAGTGGTGGTGGCGCCGTCCGGCCCGCCGGTCTCCCGGAGTCCGGGCGTCGCAACGCGCCCGTGGGCCATCTGCACGATTCGGAGAACCGACGCGTACATGCTGTTCTTTATGCCGCTCCGCTCGGACTCCAGCGAGTTTAGGAACTCGCGTATCTCGGTCCTTATCCCCTCGTTCATGTGGGGGCACGGCTCCTGCTGAAACGGGAGCCCGCTTGCAAACGCATAGAATACGATCTCTGACTCGTATATCTCGCAGAACGGCTTTATCCTCCGGGGGTTTGCGCCCGAATGGCCGCCGGCATCGGCTGCCGCCGCCCCCGTCGCGCCGCCGGGGCCCATCCACGCGATCTTGTCGGTGTCGCCGGACAGCATGTTGATGAGAAACGTCTGCAGCATGTCGTCAAGGTTGTGCCCCGTCGCGACCGCGTCGGCGCCCACGTCGGCCGCGGCAATGTCGATGGCCCTGCGCCTGAGCGTGCCGCATATGGAGCACGACGACATTCCCCGGGCTCCCTGCCGGTTCTGCGGCTGCCTCATACCGAGCGCCTCGTCAAGGGACACCTCGAAGAGGTCCTTGTATGCATACACCCTGTGCCCCACCCCCAGTGAGCCGCACACGTCGGACACTATCCCGAGCGCCTCGTCCCTGTATCCGGGGATCCCCTCGTCTATGGTTATGACGTCGATTTCAAAGTTATGCCTCTGCGACATCTCGTGCATTATCTGCAGCAGCGCAAGCGAGTCCTTGCCGCCGGATACCGCGACTGCCACCCTGCCCCCGTCCCTGATCATGTCATATTTGGAGACGGTCTTTGCGACCTTTCTTGATATCGAGTGCCTAAAGCACCCGGTGCACAGGGACTGCCCGGAGTACTTGCGCGTGTACGCGGCGCGCCCGGTGCCGCACCGATCGCACGCCCCCGGCGCCTCGCCGGCGCCCGGGCCGCCGATCCGCAGGGTGGCCGGGGTGCTCATATCGTAAACCATCCGGACTTTAGGTAGGACAGCGCTATGTTCAGTACGAACAGTACGAACGTGAACACGTAGGTTCCGATCATTATCACGGTGACCGCCCGCTCGGATATCCTCTCATCAAGTATGCTGTGGACGAACTTGCCGCCGTCAAGGATCGGAAGGGGCAGCATGTTGATTATCCCGATAAAGAACGATATCATCCACAGCCACAGCAGGAACATCGAGAACGCCGGATCGTTCCACTCGATAAAGTTCAGCACCGGCTTGTACGCAAGCGAGTTGTCGCGCATTATGCCGACCAGCCCCCTCTCCGGATCGTCAGGCGACGGGGTTATCAGGACCTCGAATGACACGTACTGGCCGCTGCGCAGCACCTCCACCTCGGCCACCTCCCCGGGCTCCAGCTGCGGAAAGTCAAGCGGCGTGGTTATCTCGCCGCCGTTTATCCTGGTGATTATGTCCCCTGCCAGCATCCCGGCCCCTTCCGCGCCGGACCCCTCGATGACGGAGAGCACCAGCACGCCCTCGGGCAGCTCGTAAAAGGTCTCGCGGATTGGATCGGGCAGCACTATGGCAAACAGCGGGTTTGTAAGGAGTATGGCGCCAAGCACGAGCGCAAAGATGACGTTTGATGTGGCCCCCGCCCCGATGACGCGCAGCTTGGAGACGCGCTTTGCCTTTTTGAACTCGTCCTCGTCAGGCTCCACAAACCCCGCAAAGAGCGCGATAAATATGGCAAACCCACCCGTCTTGATCTTTATCCTCTCAAGGGCGGCCACTATGCCGTGCGCCCCCTCGTGTACCACCAGGACTATCGGGATGGACAGGAGAAAGTACATTATGGACGTGGCCGACGTCAGCGTGACGCCGGGTATGAGAACCGTCAGCTCTGCAAACTCATCCTGCGCCACAAAAAAGTTCGACACGTTGTTTAGCAGGAACCAGAACGCAAAGCCCATCATCAGGAACCCGGCCACCACGCTCACGTCTGCAAAGACCCGTATGCCCCGCCGAGTGCGGCCAAGCATCCGTACAAGCACCGAGTTGACGCTCGCGTTCTTATACGTGAGACTGTACGGGGTTATCGAGAACCCGTGTCGATCAAGCCGGACGGCCTTTGCGGCGACCACGATGACAACCCACGCAATCAGGACGTAGATTATAGAGTTCTGGGTAATGATGTCGAGATCCAACTGTTGGCCTGCCCATGCGCGGTGCATTTATCGGTTACTGTAAGCAGCTGTCTGGTAACATCATGCGGCGCCCCAGTGCCTGCGCACACCGTCGTGACTCGAGCCCCTGTCCCCGACGTCGGCGGGGCCCCCGCCAAGCATCACAGCGAAGATCGGATGCGATCAGGCAGGGAGACGCCAGAGGGACGCGGATGACTAGAAATTATTTCGATGTAATACAGGAGGGAGGGAGGGAGGGGAGTAAGCCAGGACGCCTCACAATAACAACAACATAGACTTGTTCCCGCCGTTTGGCAGAAAATCAAAACTGCAAATTATCTGCAAACAAGATCCCCGCGGACTTGCACGGCAGGTGCTCGGGGCGAATCGGCAGATCCATCCATTAATGCTCCAAAGTAGGCGAAAGCCTGGGCGCCGACGTCAGCACACATCTCAATTGATGCGTCTACGGCCGATCTAAAGTGCAACCCGCTCCATATTCGGCTCTCGCCGCACTCAGCCACATAGTCTGACCACTTTTCATAATTGACAGTTACAGGGGCCGATGGCGTTACACCTGGCTCATATGGGGATGATCCAGCTTTAAAGGTGCCGGTGAACCCTAGCACCTCCACAAAGCCTGCGGGGGTTGGGAACTGGAAGGAGCGAATCTCATCACTGCCTCCATAGTGCAACTTCCATGCCTCCGCCTGGGCTGCGCAGAAGCAGGCCGTAGCCGAGGGATACTCCGGGTGGTCGCCTTGGTCCACGTAGGGCACCCAATCGCTTCCCTGGACCGTTTGACCGTTAAACGTATCAATCGTTTTGTCGGCGTAGAGGTACTGGATTGCAGTTATCGGCCGTACGGCATCATACCGGGCCTTTTCCTGCCATGTGACGATGCCTGCGTCAAACTGTGCAATGTGCAGCATAAAGTCCAGCCAGTAAAAGTCCGCCGTGCGGAACGTCGAAGGGTTGACTTCAACTGCAGGGAAGAAGATTACCTCACGAGCCTTGTTGTCAAAGTACTCTGCCACCATTTTCTGATAATCAGTCAGGCCGGCAACGACGGTTAGCACCTCATCGGCCTGCGCCTTGTATGCCTCCATGTTGTTATGATAATCGCTGCTTGTCGGAGGGTCTGCGTGTACGGTGCGCGGATCAAGGCCCTCAGTGAGTGGTTCCGTGTAAGCCCACTGCGGCGTAACAAACTGCTGTACGCCATTGCGGGTCACCAGCGGCTACCATTTGGACGGATCCACCTAGTCATCGTGCGAGTTTACGGGGGTATAGTTAGAGGTACTTGGGATAATCGGATAGGTGCCGGACGTCTCATAGCCTA
>JAGWAX010000120.1 GCA_021296175.1 Nitrosopumilaceae archaeon
GCCCGTCCCAAACTTGATGCAATGAAATTCATCAACAGAAGATCGCTCCTTTGCAAAAACTTTTGATCGTCACTATACAGGCAGATCTCCCGCGGCCATCATCATCATCATCATCATCATCACCATCATCATCAATGCAATAACGGGGGCGTTGTCAGGCATTTTTTTCAATCAGCGTGACGGTGGAGCGCACCTTTGGCAGGTTCTTTATGCTCCATGCCACGATTTCGCGTATCTTTTCAAAATTCTCCGCCTCTAGCTTGACCAGCATGTCGTGGGCCCCCATCGTCTCAGACACGTGCGACACGTTCTCCAGATCACGGAGTTTTTCCACAAGGTCGGCCTCGGCCCCAAGATCGCAGTTGAGCATGACGTACGCAACAGTCATGTCGATACGACGGCCGATGGGCGTTTAAATATTTGGCAGTAACTCGTGTACAGACCCGCCTTTTGGCATGATTGCCCTCCACATGGCTTCCTGCGGGCGCGTCCGAATCCGGATGCCGGCCGTGCCTCGCTTCTGATCCCTTGCCCACCGCGGACGCTACGCGCGGCATCACGCCCATGCGACGACAGTGGCAGAGGCGGGGTCACTCGGCCTCAAAAGATTCGCAGCCGGAGTTGCATGGCTTGTTCATCACGCCCTCGCAATATCCACCGGCATCGTGCATTATGCGGTGGTGGCCGCACTCTTTGCATCGTTCCCTAAAGTGCGAGATAAGCTCGGGCAGTCCGATGCCAGAGTCCTGAATTTTGGACTCAGTCGGCACGCCCATGATCCGTGGCCGCGCGGGCATTCTTTAAAGATTTCCGGCAGTCCGGGTCATGCCTGCGCGGCGCCTGCAGAAAGTCAAACCACGCCCGCCACGAACGCAACAAGGTATATTTCAGTCTAAGAACCGGCAAGCGCAGGTATCCGGCCGCATGGAGAACAGCAAAAATAACCGCAAAAAGATCATCTACCTTGCAAACCCGTACGGTTTCTCCAAGCAGCAGAAGGAGGGCCCGCTGCAGGAAATAGTCAGCGCTTTGAGGGACATGGATTTGGAGGTATGGGAGCCGTTTGAGCGCAACAACCAGATAGACATGTCCGAGGACAGGGCGGCACATGTGGTCGGGCAAGCCGATATGAGCGACGTCAGAGACTCCGACGGTATATTTGCAATAGTCAACGGCACGCCGCCTGACGAAGGCGTAATGGTAGAGCTTGGAATGGCAATTGCGTGGGGCAAGAAGGTCTTCCTGTTCAGGGACGACTTTAGGAGATGCACCGACAGCGCTGCCTACCCGCTCAACCTCATGCTGTTCACGGGGTTCGGATACGACGACTGGTCTGACAGCTACTATACAAGCGTGGATGAGATAAGCAGTCCGGACAAGGCCCTGGCAAAATGGGCCGCAGGATAATAGACCGTACAGTAGGCGGGACGCGCGATGCATGCCGCAGGTGCCGACGGGTGTCAATAATAATTAATACCGCGCATCTGCACATGCATGCATGGGAACGTATTACCTAGATATCGAAACATCCGGGCTGGATGAGAGGGCCTCGAAGATAATCACCGTGCAGTATCAAGCGCTGGACAGGAACAGCGGAGCCCCCGCGGGCCCGCTTGTAATACTAAAAGAGTGGGAGCACGGAGAGCGAGAGGTTCTAAGGAGGTTTGTAGAAAACACGGACGTATCAAGCGGCAAGGGCTTTGATTTTGTGCCGGTGGGATACAACCTGGGATTCGAGCACAGGTTTCTAAGCCGCAGGTCGGAGATGCACGGACTGCCGACAATAAACATCAGGGACAGGCCTATGATGGACCTCCACACAACGGGCGTCATAATGAACAGCTGCGAGTTCAGGGGTTCCGGCCTTGACCGCATGACGGGCAAGGCGCAGAACGGTTCAATGGTGAGCCGGTGGTACGAGGACGGCGATTATGGCAAAATCACAGAGTATGTAGAGGACGAGGCGAGGGAGTTTCTAAGATTCTTTGCGTGGCTGTGCAAAGAGCTCCCCATACTGCACAAGCGGTTTGCAAGCACCATTGCGAGGCCCTGATTCCGGCTGGCCTGCCGCACATCCGAGCGGTGCGGGTCCGGACAACGCCGTTGGCGCCAAATCACATAATTACGGGTACATCACGGGCCAAGTCATGAGCAAGCGATCAATGCCGGTATGCTTTACAAAGGACCAGTACGGTGCGATCGAGGAATATGCAAGGAGGCACGGAATGCTCAATGCAGGCCAAGCCCTCGAAAAGATGCTAGACGGCCGCGCCTAGTATCCCGCCGCTATTCCTTGACTGCACACGCGTGACATGCGGCGAACCGCCGCCCCGCACGGGCATGATAGCGCCTCAGGCAGGTTTGTACCGCATCCGGGTGTACGCGGGAGGTAAGAGTCAACGAGTGCAAGCCAATTGGGAAAACCGCGTTGTTCACCATCGCGGCGCGCATTTGTGATTATTAAAAGGAATCCGCCCCCTCAGCATTTTGACAAAGAAAAATCACTGCCGCAATCCCACATTTCACGGAATTAGTCGCCATCCGCCAGCAGTGTTATCTCAACCGTAGACAA
>JAGWAX010000121.1 GCA_021296175.1 Nitrosopumilaceae archaeon
CGTACGCGGGCAAGATGGCAATCCGCGTCGAGACCCCGTTTACGGGGTCGGCCGGCGCCGCATACGACTTTGACTCGGAGTTTCGCTGCACGGACAACAGGGCCCACTCGACCAACCCGTGCGACTGCCTCTCCGAGTTCCACGATACAGTGGACGACCGGCTGACGGCGTGGGAGGAGAACATGCCCAGACCCTCGTTTTCGGCGTCCGTGCGGGTGCAGAACGACGGCCTGACCGTCCAGTCCGTCCCTCTGGGGGCGGGCCTGCCTACCGAGTCCTTTTCAAGGGACGTGGAGCTGGCCCGCACGGGCTTTGATACGTACTATTACAACTGTGTATACCGCCTGACCGGCGGCATAGAGGCCGCATGGTCGTACGGCGGCCAGCTGGACGGGTGGCTTGAAACGGACGTGGCATAACGGTCAACGGCGCGATCACCATGTCGTACCGTACGGACTGGTTCTCAGACGGTTCGCCGGCCGCGTCGCACGTCGGCGTGGACGTGGGCGATACCATACTTACGGTGGGCAGGCTAAACGAGTAGCGCTGCCGGGCCGGCGGCAATGACGGAGGCGGCGACGACGCACATGATAACCGCGGGAGGCATTCTTTGCCGTATGAGAGGGCATGGAGAAGAGTGAAATGTTAATGGCAGCTTCAGCTCGTCCTGAAGGATTGGGACTGTTTTGCAAGAGCCGCGGCGATCTCATAGTCGTCGTATGTGTATCCGAATATGCCCGCGTGGGACTCATCGTCGGGCCTTGGCACGTGTCTGATCCGTATCCGTTTATTTGCAGCGTCAAGCGCAGCGGACATGGCCGTGCCTACGCCGATTACTGCCATCCTTCCACTAGGTTTAACCCGGTAGCCTCTGCCGCGCAGCAATTCGGAAACCATGACGGCTGCGGAGGCCAAGTCCTGCACTCCAAGGTATTCGATCCAGTTGACCGACAGATGATCTTCGTTCCTGCGAATTTGAAAAGCCTCGGCCATTAATTTCCCGCCAACTGTGGAAGACGGTTTGCAATACCTGCATATGTGATCTCCTGTGGGAATATCCTTGCCGGTCATGCGGGGATCAACTTGTCAACGAACGGCCGAACCGCGTCCATCATGCCATCCGGCGGCAGCAGACCGCCAAGGCTGCGCTGTCGGGGCGTGGACTTTGATGTGGCAAGAATGGCTGCAAACCTGATGTCGCCCATCGGCAAGAAATACATCGACAGCATGTCCCCGTCGGATGTGTCCCATGCAACCTCCATAAAGCCCTCGTGAGTAAGGCCTATGCGCGGGTATGGCAGGTGACGCCGCGCTATGATAAAGGCTGCAAATTTTTGCAGTGATTCCAGGTTAATGGATGGCTCGTCCGGATCGTCGTCGGCCAGTCCGTCAAGGTACGTGATGCGCTTTGTTATACGCGGATCCACGTCGTCCTGCTCCATCATGGCGACAACGTCCTTGCAGCTCTTGGTTAGGGCGATCTGTCCGTCCTGCGAAAACACGCGCTCCATGGTGATACTACGTGTCCGTACCATATTATGTTTGTTCTGCCGCGGTTCTGTCAAGTGGGACATGAAGTCGCCTGTAAAAAATGGAGCGTGGGTTGCATAAATACGGGTCACGTCAAGTTCCAGCATACGTTGAACTCAGCTGCTGCTAGTGCCGGTTCTCTTGGCGGTGTCGTGTGCGTGCTTTGCACACTTGATTATGAGATCCATGTTTTCGGGAACAATCTTGATGGTTCTCCCGACATCCCCAAAGGTCCAGGTTGCCGGGCTTACGCGGCCATCATCGAAATCGTGGTCCGGGTCGGATATAAAGTCGAAGGCTCAGTAGTCTTTGGTCTTGTATGCGTAGATGACGGCGAACCGGATTCCGTTGATGTAATCGCTGTTCGTGTAAAACGTACATGTCGCGGCCGATTCTGATATTTCTCCATGACAGCCTAGATCTGTTTCTATGTGTGATATTACATCATTTATTGCATCCACTATGTCTGTTTTGCCATGTTTCATACTGTAATCCCACTTGTCAAACCCATTCTCGTCTTGGTCTTCTGTGACCATGTCTGTGTGTACCGCGCGTATGTCGTCTTTGTTGTCCCCAAAGAACCCCATGCTGATGCAGCTTATTTTGATCCTGTTTTGGCTGAGATACGTGCATATGTCTGCAGTCTTCTGCTCGATTCCTTCGCCCACGATGTACAGTCTTTGGCTCGAATTAAACAATGGGGGTGCTCCCCCAAACCTAGTTTTTACTGCGGTGTGCAAATCCGGACGGCCGTCTGATCTCCCTTCCGTCTTGTTGAGGTCGTTGTATGCCTTGTGGAGGTCGTTGTATTCTATGTGCCTTGCCCACACCGCTTAGTGAAGGATTTGTGACACCACGTCCCTTGAGGCAGCCCCCTTCTTCACTTCAATGACCACGACATTCCCGTCCTTGTCCATCCCGAGCAGGTCTATTATTCCCATGTTGCCGGCCTGAACCTGCCTGCCTACAATCATGATGTCCTTTTCGACTACCTCCGGGTGTTTGTGGAGAAAATCCTCGATATCCTTTTCTGTCGGCATGTCTATCCTTGAACACTCTGCTATATTTCCGTTGGTATCGACATTGTAGAGGCTCATGGTAAAATGATGACAGGCATATTATTTAGTTTAGCTCTATTGCGTGGCTGTAAAGTTCACGCGAGTCAACGGGCTGTAAAATGCGCGAGTTGCAATTCTTCTCACGGTTTGTGGTACATACATCACACATCATCGTTAAATTAGTCAGATCGGGGGCCACCGCGTTGACGCACACCGAGATTCCAGTAAGCAGGTTTTGGTCATGCTTCTTTGCAAGCACGATCTTTGCCCTCGTGTGGACGCAGAAAATGAAAAAGACCCGGAAGTGG
>JAGWAX010000122.1:0-612 GCA_021296175.1 Nitrosopumilaceae archaeon
CGCGGGGGGCGCGTGCCGGCCGGCATGGCCCTGGAACGCGTCAACGCCTCGCGCAAGACGCCCGCCAGGCTCGCGAGGATTACGGCGTCAAAGTATGACGACGGCGGGGACACCATGCACGGCGTGCGCGTCTACGGCCCACCAGTGCGCCCGGACGGGCGCGTGCTCGTGGTGGACGACGTGCTCGAGACCGGCGACACGATGCGCGCCGTTATGCTGGAATTATACGGGAATGATGCGCCGGGCGACGTCCGCGTGGCCGTGCCGTTCAAAAAGTCGTCATACGTGCGGGCTGACGTAATGGGGCGCAAGGTATACTACGGCGAGGACATGCCCGACGACGTGTGGATCATACCGGAGTGGGAGAAGGCTGCATACCGAAAGGCTGCTGGACGCAGGGCGCGGCGTTGACAACCCCCGCCTTTTAATGACTTGGCGGCCATGCTTGCATGAATGGCAGATCGCGGAGAGGCGGAGGTGGTGGTGATGATGGCGGCAACGGCGGTGGCAGTGGCGCGTGCACCTGGCGCCACCCGCCCGCATACCCCGAGTGGGACGGCCAGATAATCGGCGCGATGCGCATGCAGCACCGCGCGCCGGAGGCCAAGGTAG
>JAGWAX010000122.1:744-3235 GCA_021296175.1 Nitrosopumilaceae archaeon
TACGCGTGCCTCCTGGCCGAGGAGATGTCCATACACAACGACAGCGGGCGGTGCCGCTGGGAGGTGCGCGGGCCGGCGGCCCTGGCAGGCGTTCTGGATGCCGAGAGGCGCGCAGTTGTCGGCGAGCGCGCCGCGTGGCTGCACCTGCACGGGGGCCGGCGGAACAGATACTGGAACGAGATGGGGCGCATGGTCGTGTGGACGGCGTGCGAGTCCTCGACTACAGTGGCCGTGCTGCCCGCCAAGTCTGTCGCCGTCGCGGTGTCCGCGTGCGAGACCGACGGCGCCGTAACCGTAGCTCCTGCCGCGGGCTCCCCCGCCATGGTGGCGGAGGCACCGACGGCCGCGCCTGCATGTGCAACGGCCGCCGCGCGGGGGGCGTAACCGCTTGGTGTACCGCCACGCCACGCCCTCCATGGCCGGCGGCATCGGGTGGGCCAACAACCGCCCATGGGAGCACATCGTGTGGACGTGGCCCGAGGGCATGGACCTGCACACCGCGCTGCAAAACCTGCATGCCGGCAGGTGCTGGTGCGGCAAGCCCTCGCGTAATTACGAGTGGTGGTCGTGCAGCACAAGGCACACCGACCTGTGGTGGCAGCAGTTCGAGAGGTGGTCCCGCGTGCGGCACGAGGTCATAGACCGCGACAACTACACGTGCCAGATGTGCGGGCACACGCGGGCGCACAAAACTGGGTATTTTCGATATGACTGGCTGGAGGTCGACCACATTGTGGCCAAGTCAAACGGCGGCGAGTTCTGGAACCGCGACAACATGCGCACGCTGTGCGGCGAGTGCCACCGCAAGAAGACGGCAGAGGACCGCCGCAAGCTCGCAGTACGCCGCAAGCGCGAGAGGCTCCGCATACCCAAGACGCTGGAGGCGTTCGCCTAATGTATCGGCATGCCACGCCCTCCCTGGCGGCCGCCTTGGCCGCCGGCGTCCGCCCCGTCGAGCATATCGTGTGGACGTGGCCGGAAGGCGTGAGCCTGCAGGCGGCCCTGCAAAACTTGCACGACGGCAGGTGCTGGTGCGGCGGCAAGCCCATGGCTGGAGGGCTGCGCTCGTACCAAGATGTATGGGCGTGCTCCAGAAGGCACCGCCACACGTGGTGGGACCAGTTCGAGTTCTGGTCCGGCGTGAGGCTCGAGATACTTGGGCGCGATCAGTATAGGTGCATGCAGTGCGGCGCCGGTCCCGGTCCTGACGGCCAATACGCGCCGCATGAACTGCGCGTCGACCGCCGCGTTGCGGTCGACGGCGGCGGTGCGCCCTGGGACCGCGCGAACCTGCAGACGCTCTGCCGCGCCTGCCACGGGGTGAAGTCCAGGACAGTTAGGCGTAAATTGTCCGGGCAGGCGCGCCTGGAACGCCTGCGACTGCGCCAGTTGGAGGAGTTTGCCTGACTGTCATCACGAGAAACCCGTTTAAATTGCAGCCACTGCATGCGGCGCATGGGCAATATCATGGAGTGTGAAAAAGCACGTCACTGACCGGCGGCGGGGGACGCATCCCCCGGAGCAGATGGTGGTACGTGCTGCCCATATTCCTCGATGTCGTGGGCGGTGTGATCGCCTATTTCGTGCTGCGCCAAGACGACCCGCAGAAGGCAAAGAACTGCCTGCTGCTGGGCATCGCGCTGTTTGCAATACATGTGGTGCTGTTCGCAGTATTCCTCGTACTCGGGTATGCGCTGATGGAATGGTAATGACGTGCCGGGGGGGTCTTTTTGGCCAATGAGCATGATTACGATGCGTAGACGGTGATCGTCGCAGGCGGCTCCAGGCGTCTTAAAAGCGCCGCATGGCCTGCGTACCGCGGCGCCGTTCTAGTCTTCAAATACACTGGCGCCGCATCGCGGTGGGAGGCGCTTGTTCCGTCCGGCGCATCCCCCGCCTTACTATATATTTAACTCATAACGTAGGCGTCATTTTTCAGTCAATTATCACGTAAAACTATATATTCGATCTTGGTGTAACTGTAACGCATGAGTGAGAAGAAGGGAGGACGGCAAAAGCGCAGGGGCTGGACTACGTATTCAATCAGGCTCGCCCTTTCAAAGAGTATAACTGAGTTTGTTGAAAAGCAGAGCGACCAGAGCATCACGAACCCGTCGCAGTTCCTTGACCTGGCTGCCCGTGAGAAGCTGGCACGGCATGGAGGGAAGAAGGCCCGTTGCTGACTGCAGGAGTGGTGTGGTGTGGTACAATGCTCGCCGGGGGACCACTATGGATTACGGGGGGACGTGTGCCCCAAGTGTGGCGTGCCGGCGCGTCCAGACCAGGCAGAGTCCCTGGACAATTTCACTTGCATGAAACAAGAGGAGGTGAGAGAAGGAATGAAAGTTGATAGAATGAGTGGTGATTACCTGAATGCTGAGTTCGTGAAGGAACGCAACCTGACAACCGTATGGATAGTCGATGAAGGCGTGTGGAGCGAGTTTGAGCAGAAGGGGGAGCTGAAGAGAAAACTATGTGTTGGCATTAATTA
>JAGWAX010000002.1:0-41837 GCA_021296175.1 Nitrosopumilaceae archaeon
ACGCTGGTTTCTGTGCTACGAGGACGACGCGTCCAGGTTTGTAACGGGGTACGGAATCTTCGACAACGCCACTACCGAGAACGCCCTCAGGGTGCTTGACGAGGCCATCAGGAACCACGGCAGGCCGGCATCAATCATGACGGATCACGGCGTGCAGTTCTACGCAAACGAGAAAGAGGCCAAGAAGCGCGGCGAGAGCGGGTTTGAGAAGAGACTGGTCGAGTTTGGCATACGCCAGATACTCGCAGGTGTGGGGCACCCGCAGACCAACGGCAAGATCGAGCGCCTGCACGGCGAGATACAGCGCAAGCTGCACGAGTTTGAGGCCATAATGATGGGGAAGAGCGATCCGATGGACCTGTTCATGCAGTGGTATAACTACCGCCGGACGCACATGTCGCTGAACGATGGCGAGACTCCTGCAGAGGCGTTTGAGAGAAAGATGGCGGATCATAGATGAGCAGACGGGGGAGGAGTACGATGCCGGGTAGTGAGGGGGGAACGACTTTTTGGATACCACAGCCCCGAACTGGTGCGCGTAAGACACAAAAGCGGCACGAACAGGTTGGGGGTGCGCCACTGCGCAGCGCGTCATCAACAGAAAAAAGCTCGTGCTGGGCGTCATTCCGGTGCGCAAGCTAGAGTAAGCCCCGGATTTCATGCCCGAATTAATCCGTGTTTGCAGCGAGGCGGGAGTCGGGGCGGAGCTCGTCCTGATGGACCGCGAGTTTTCAACACGCGGGTAATAAGATGCCGGAGTGAAAACAAGATACGATTCCATCCCGTGCAGGAACACCGACGCCGGGGCAGAGGCGCTGTGGCAGTATGCTAAAAGAATCCGGCCGTGCGTATCGCGCCCGGAAACTGCTGGGGGCGCAAGCAATCTTGCTGCCGGATACTAGTCCGGGATAACAACAACAAGGCGCAAGAGAAAATGCGCGTCATACCCGGAGCCGCCTGTGGAAAAGTACATCGCATTTGCCACAAACGTGCCGGACGTGGATCCGAACCGGTGCAGGTGACGGTGGAGCGTCGAGGCCGGATACAGGATACTCGAGCACGGCAATGCAAAAACGCGGTACAGGGAGCCTCCACGGCCCGGATGTTCGCTTTATGTACACGTGCCTCTTTTGTGACTCCAGGATAATCGCAAAGTCCCTCATGTCCAAGGCGCATGCCTGGTGGGACTGGGAGTACCGGCCCTAAAGTGGGAGGAGTTCGCGGAGGCGCTGCACAACCTTCTCATGAATCCTACCCCGAAGCCGAAGCCCGCGCCAAACCTGCCGGAGTGCTTTTAGAGTCACATCTGTATTGACTGCCGTTTTCAATAAGCTTTTATACAGACCCAACGAAGGGCCAGCATGATATTAAAGGAGATGAGTGTTGTATGCCTCAATCAGGAATTGTCAAGTATCATGTTAAGCTTTCCTTCGATGTTGACGGGCTCGTTGAACGGCCAGATATAATCGGCGCAATCTTCGGTCAGACCGAAGGCTTGATGGGTCCCGAGATGAACCTAAACGAACTGCAGCGCGCCTCAAAGGTCGGCCGCATAGAAGTCAACATCAAGACCACGTCCAACGCTACCTCTGGCGAGGTCATACTGCCAATGAGCACCGACATAGACGTCTGTGCCCTTATAGCCGCCGCAATCGAGAACATCGACAAGGTGGGTCCGTTTGACACCAAGTTCAAACTGAACTCAATAGACGACATCAGGGCCGCCAAAAAGGACGAGATCGTAAAGCGTGCCAAGGAGATCAAGCAGCGCTGGGCCACTAAAACCATCAGCGAGGGGGAGAGCATGATAAACGACGTGCACCACGGCGACCAGGCGCGCCTGTCGACGTACGGCCCCTCAAACCTGACATGCAGTTCGGGACTCGCGTCCTCTGACTGGGTGATCCTGGTGGAAGGCAGGGCCGACGTCATCAACCTACTGCGCGCCGGATACGACAACGCGATTGCAATCGAGGGGGCCAAGATAGACGAGTCCATCAAGGAGCTGTGCGCCTCAAAGGACACCGTAGTGGCATTCCTTGACGGCGACCGTTCGGGCGGATTCATACTAAAGGAGCTAAAGTCGCTTGTGCGCGTCGACTATGAACTGCGCGCGGACCGCGGCGTGGAAGTCGAGGAGATGACCCCGCAGCGCATAGACGACATTCTGAGGCCCATCGCCGACGAGATAAAGGCGGAAGGCCAGACGCCAACCCTCAAAAACGAGTCCGACAAGCCACTTGCCGATCTATCAGGGCGCATCCACAAGGAGATAAACGAGACCCTAGAGGCAGTTGCGCTAGACGCCAAGGAGGAGATAGTGTTCAGGGTGCCGATAAGCGAGATCGTAAACAAGATCTCAAACCAGTCTAATATCGCATATCTGCTGCTTGACGGAATAATAACGCAGCGCCTTCTCAACGGCGCGCGCCAGGCCGGCGTAAAGTACGTGATTGGGCACCGCATTGCCAAGCTGACCGACTCCGAGGGGCTAGTACTGCGCACCTTTGGCGAGCTTGGGGTATCTTGAGCGCCGATAACAGAGACAAGAGAAGGGGCAGCGGCGCCAGCATCGACAAAAGACGGCGGCAGTCCCCTGGCGGCGGCAGGCATTCTGGAAGACCCGGCTCCAAAAACGGCGCCGGCGCGCGCGGTTCTCCCACGCTTGACACCGGCAGGCTGTACGTCCACCACATCACCACGCTTGCATACCTCCTCTCGAGGGGTGCAAGGCACAACTACGTGGAGATGACCACCAAGGAGCTGGGGCGCAAAATCTCAAAGTCACAGCAGTCAGCCTCAAGGCACCTTGCGGATCTGGAGCGTGACGGCCTGATAGAGCGCGGGCCGCCTACCCCAACAGGCAGCGGCGGCGCCGCGGCCGGTCGCGGCGGCCACACGTCCGTCCGCGTCACGCGGCGCGGGTTCGAGGAACTTGAAAGGCTCTCATCCGTGCTGAGAGACAGCATCGCGCCCGTTGATTCTGCAGATCCCACGCGGATAACCCTGTCCGGCGTGCTGGTCTCCGGGATGGGCGAGGGCGCATACTATATGACGCTCGACGGATACACGCGACAGTTCCGCTCAAAGGTGGGGTACGTGCCCTTTCCGGGAACGCTCAATGTACGCCTGGGTGGCCGCAGGTACATGGAGGCCGTCAGGAGGCTAAAGTCCGAGCGCGCGGGCAGGATGATCGACAGCTTTTCTGACGGGCGGCGCACATACGGATGGGCAATATGCTATCCGGCCCTGCTCCGGGCAGGTCCCGGCGCGGCAGGCTCCAAGACAGCCGAGGTGCAGTGTGACTTGATCACCTTGGAGAGGACGCACCATGACGACTCAATAATCGAGCTGATATCTGCTGTCTGCATACGGGAGGCCACAAGGATCTCCGACGGGTCGGACGTTACGGTTGAAATACTGCCCGAATAAGGGGGGGCTTACATGTCGGCGGGGGCAGCACCGCCGTTGTTGTCGCGGCCGCCATTGTCGTCGCTGCTAACACCGTCACTGCAATACGACCTGGCCCCGCTTTCACAGTTCCGCCTTTGCCTCGTCGGCCCTGTCTCCGGTCTCAAGCCCCTTTAGCAGTCTGAGCGCATCGGCCAGACCGTCGGCGTACCCTATGCTCAATATTGCCACGTCTCCGTGTCCCTCCTTTCTTATGAAATCTTCCGCGTCGTTCACGTACAGTCTGGCATTCTCCAGAATCCCGTTCATTGCGCTGTCGCCTGCGCAACGCGCCGAGACCTCCTCTATCGATCTCCTTATCATCGGGGCGTACTTTGCAACCATCTGCTCTGCTATGCGGGCAGGGGCGTTGGGCCCGCCGCGCCACGGCGCATCCTCCCCCCCCTCCTGCGGCCGTACCGAATCACCGTCTGCACGGGGGGGTGGATCGATGCATTCGGCCAGCGTGGCCAGGGCATTGGTTTCCGTAAAGTGCAACCTTCCAGGGATGATCACGCTGTGGGGCGGGCTCCCGAACCCTTCCCTTGCAACCAGACTTGATACCTTTCCGGCCACTATGCGCTGCTGCCGGTCCCCGAACCCCACCCTTGACGCCACTATGGCATACGTGTCGCCATACACCACGCCCCTTTGCTGGCCCTCCTCCGTATTCAGGAGCATTCTAAGCGCGTCGGCCGGCTCTAGAAAGAAGTTCCCGGGGCCGTCCAGCTCCGTGCCCTCGCGGTCGTATTCGAGCAGGAGCATCGTATGGCACCGCTCCATCAGGTTCTTGTATATGGTATAGTAGGGAGTGGTCATCGACTTTGGGTCCCTCATTACGGTGGCCATCCTGCCCATCTTGTAGTGGTGCAGGCCGCACTGGCCCACAATCGAGAAGGGCGCCGAAGAGGCGTGTATGACACGTGTGCCGATGCCCTGCCTTGCGGCCCTGCAGAGCAGTTCTGCATGGGTGGTTGCGACCAGCGGATCTCCGTACGACAGCAAAACCACGTTCCTTGACTCTGCCTCCCTCAATATCTGGGCCCCGTCCTCAACCATCCACCTCTTCGCGTCCCTTATCTCGGCGCGGCTGCGGCTGCTACTGCCGCCGTCGCCGCCGCCGTCACCACCACCACGGCCGCTGCCCCCTACAATGTCACGTGCGAGTGCGGTGAGGCCGCCCGTGGTGTCCGACGATGCTGTCTGTGGTGTCGGGCTTGTAAACTGCTCTGCATATATCACGTCTGCCCCGCGCAGTGCGGCGGCACCCCCCATCGGTATGGACTCCGTCCCCGATATGCCCGTCCCGACAAACCAGAGCATTACCCCGACCTCGCCTCTCTTGCCACCTTTTTGTCGTGAAGAATCTTTAGCTTTTTGAGGGTCTCCTTTAGTATCTCGATCCCCCGGAGGTATTCAGATATCGACACCTTTTCGTCTCTCGTGTGTGACTCGTGCGGATCACCGGGGCCGTACGTCACGACGGGTATCTTCCACTGGTATCCGAGAACGTTCATGTCGCCCGTCCCGGTCTTTCGGACAAGCAGCGGACGCTCCTCTTCCATCTCCAGTATGCCCAGCGCAAAGGCCCTGACCAGGGGCGAGTTGTGCGGGGCCTCAAAGGGTTCGGTCTCGTCCAGTATGGAATAGAACGGGTCGACCCCGAGCTGCCGGCCGGCCTCACGGACCAGGGTCGCAACCCGCCGCTCGGTCTCCTTGCAGCTGCCGCCCACCGGTATCCGGATGTCAAATATTGTCTCGCACTCAGAGGGTGTGACGTTGTGACTCGTGCCGCCCTTGATCATCGTTATGGTGGCAGTCAGCATGGCCCCCTTGCTCTTTCCCTCCTGGCCGCCCTCCAGCTCCTCCCTGAGCTTTGTCGCAAAGGCCATGGACTCGATGATGGCGTTCTTTGAGAGCCACGGCGCGCTTGCGTGCGAACTGTCCTTTGAGCGCACCCGGAGGTTTATGGCAAGCCTTCCCTTGTACGCTATCGTGACCTGCTTGATGCCGCTTGGCTCGCCGAATATGGCATAGTCGGCGTCCATCTTCTCCTGTACCAAATTCTTGATTCCAGTCGCGTTTCCCTCCTCGTCTATGGCGCCGACAAATGTTATGGTGCCGCTGCCCTCCGGCATTCCGGCGGCTGCAAAGAGCATTGCCATCAGAGGGGCCTTTGCGTCCGACGCCCCGCGTCCGTACATATAGTCGCCCTCTACTCGGACCGGCACCTTTCCGGGCACTACGTCCATGTGTCCGCACAGTATGATGTTGGGCGAGCCGCTCCCCCTCTTGGCAATGACGTTTCCCACCTCGTCGATTCTGACGTCCTCGAATCCCAGCTCACCGCATCTTGCGACCAGGAACTCTGCCATTGGTCCCTCGTGCTTGGAGAGCGTGTACAGATCGAGGGCCTCTTTGAGCATCCTAGTCTCGTATCTTTCTGCCGCCGATGCCGCCGATGCCGACGCGTCCCGCACTGTCGTCACATCCTCTGCTGCCGGCGAATCCACATGCATCACTTCCTCTGCTCTCTTACCGCAAACTCTAGCATCATCCTTGGTATGTCCACGGCGCATACCCTTACGGTGTTCTTGTACTCTGTCGTGTTGTTTATCTCATGCACCACAAGCCCGCGCGACTCGTCCTCCATGAGGTCCACCCCGATTATGTCGCCGTGCACGGCCTCCTTGGCCTTTGCGCATATCTGCTCCATCTCCTGCGTCACCTTGCACGGGTCGGCCCTGCCGCCGAGCGCCGTATTGGTCTTCCAGTTGTCCCCCTCCGACGTCCTGTATATGGCCGCCACGACCTCGTCCCCGATTACGATGGCCCTGATGTCCCTGGGGGGCCTCTTGACGAACTCCTCCAGATAGTGGGTGTGGTGTATCGGATACATGGACTCCCTTCCCTCTATGATCCCTTCTGCCGCGTCCATGTCGGTCAGTTTTGAGACCAGCCTGCCCCAGCTGCCGACTGTCGGCTTTATCACGGCCGGAAGGCCGGTCTCCCTCAGGTGCGACATGGCCGCATCCTTTGAGAACGCCACCGTCGCGCGCGGCGTTCGCACGCCGGCCCTTGCAAGGAGCATGTGGGTGAAGAGCTTGTTTCCCGCCAAGATGCCGGTCTGCAGGCAGTTGACCACCCTGGCGCCCAGCCCCTCGAGGGCGGCAGTCGAGTGGAGGTTTCTGTAGTAGCTGACGCACCTCTGCAGTATGGTCCCGTACTCGGAGGCGGGATCCGCGTGCGGGGCGTCGCCGCCCCCGTGGCTGTTGTCGTCTCCTCCCGACCCGAGGTCCAGCGCTAGGCTTCTGCAGTCAAGCATGCGTACGTTGATGTCCGCCCTCCTACCTGCCTCCAACAGGGCTTTTTCCTCCCATCGGATGGTATCATAAAGAACGGTAATGTCAGGATTCACTGCCCCCAATCCTCGCCGACCGTCTGGGCTGGCCTGAGATCAAAACCGTTCTCACCAGTCTTAAGCTCAAAGCTTGCGCCGCATTCGGGGCACGTAACAATCTCTCCCTCTAACGCATCGGCCGGAACGGGGATCTCTGCATCGCATTCCTCGCAGTTTGACATGCATCCAGTCTCCCATTACGTGTTTATCATAGTTGCGATCCGCCCGGAAGACGGCGCCACGCCGCGCGGCGGGTTTGCCGCATGCCATCCATGCTTTCTCTCCTCCTCCCCTGCCCCGAACTACTTGTTCGTGCCTGTCATCTTCTTCTCAAGCCTGTCGTCGACGGGCAGGTCGATCAGGTCCCCCAGTCCGAGCCCCTTGAGCCCCGCCGCCACGGCCCTTGCCTGCTTGTCGTCTCCCGACGTCTCGAGTCCCAGCAGGGACATCAGGTACGCGGCGCCGGTCTTTCCGGCCAGTCCGCCGAACACTATCCTCCTCCTGTTGCCCACCGCCCTTGGTGGTATGGGCTCGTACGCGGCGGGGTTCCTCAGTATGGCGGCCAGGTGCGTGCCGGCCTTGTGCTTGTACGCCGACGATCCCACCACCGGCTTTGAGTCGTACGGGGGCATGCCGGTATAGTCCTCGATCAGCCTTGAGAGGTCCTGCAGCATGTCGAGCCTAAAGTCGTTGCCCGAGCCGTACAGGTACGTGAGGGCCACTGCCACTTCTGCCAGCGGCGGTATGCCCGTCCTCTCGCCAATCCCGTCAATGGTAGTGTGTATCTGGTCGACCCCCGCGTCGCACGCGGACAGTGCGTTTGCCACTGCAAGCCCCATGTCGTTGTGGACGTGGACGTCAAGCGGCACGCTGATCTCGCTTCTCACGTACTTTACAAACTCGTACATTCCGGCCGGATGCATTATCCCCACCGTGTCCGGCAGGCTGATCCTGTCCACCTTTGCCTCCTCTATCTGTTTGCACAGCGATATGAGGAACTCTGGGTCGGCTCTGCTGCCGTCCTCCACGGTAAACCTGATGTTTAGCCCGTGCTTTTTTGCATACTCCACGGTGTCTACTGCGCGCCGCGCTGCCTCCTGGCGCGTTATGCGGAGCTTGTCGCGGAGGTGGATGTCGGATATCCCGAGGTACGCGGCGCACCACTTTGCGTCGCATCCGATCGACACGTCGATGTCCTCCCTGATGGCCCTGCCGTGTGACACTATGTCGGCCTGCAGTCCCTGCTTTATGATGGTCTTAGTGGCCTCCCTGTGGTCGTCGGATATCACGGGCGATATCTCTATCTGGTCCACTCCAAAGTAGTCCAGCATCCACGCGATCTGGATCCGCTGCTTGTTTGTAAACGAGACCCCGGGATGCTGCTCGCCCTCCCTCAGGGTGCTGTCAAGGACGCGTATCTTTCTGTCTCCGTCCCCGGCGGGCAGGCCCGCCCTCTCCTCCAGCCCCCGCGCATTGTAGAAGTACGCGTGGGCGTTGGGGTCGGCCGCCTGCGGCGCGGACTGTCCGGTCCTTGGCGGGATCCTCTTGCCTGCCGCGGGCTGCACCCTCTTCCTTGCCATGTGTGACGCTGTCCGATCAAGGGAATATAAGCATAATCGTACATGATTCGCTGATATCATATGACATTAAGACGATATTCGGCACACATGCAGATATCCAAGATGAATATCGTCTATGTTATCTTGTTGAGTATTATCACGGTATTCGTGTCGGTCACGCCGCGTATCTTCCTGAGCGCGTCAATCGCCCCGTTGATGTCGGCCATGTTCGAAGCGCTGATTACTGCCGCAATGTCGTACTGGCCCGTGATCTCGTATACGATCTGCACCTCCTCCATCTTTGCCAGCCGGGCGGCCACCTTTGAGTTGTCCGTGGCAGAGTCAAGCGATGCAAGCACTATGGCGCTAGTCTGATTCGACTCCCCCATCTCGATGGTGAACCTCGAGATTACCTTTGCGTCAAGAAGGTTCCTGACCCGCCGGCGTATGGCCGACTCGGAGAGGCCCATCTTTTTTCCCAGATCTACAAACGACTCGCGCGAGTTTGCCCTGAGCGCGCGTATTATGTCCCGGTCTATCTTGTCGCCTGGTGGTTGCGCCATCAGCAGCACGCCTCCCGCACGGTTCGCGTCGTTGCCATCATAGTCACGTCCTGTCCCTTTGCTCCTCGTCCAGTACGGCGTCGAGCCCGTCTAAAACCTTTGCCGCCTGGCCCTCCGATATGACAAGCGGCGGGAGTATCCTCAGTATGTTCCTGCCCGAGTACAGCATCAGTATGCCGCGGTCCATCAGCCTCTCCAGTATCCTCCTTACCTCGAGCTTTAGCTCCACGCCTATCATGAGGCCCCTGCCGCGCACGTCCCTGATCATGCGGGGGTGCCTCTCCTTGAGGCCCAGGAGCCCGTCTGCAAATATCTTGCCTACCGCCGCAGAGTTCTCCACCAGGCCGTCCTGCGTCAGGGCGTCCAGCGTGGCGATGCCCGCCGCGCACGAGAGGGGGTTGCCGCCGAATGTCGAGGAGTGCTCCCCCTTTGACATTGCTCCGACTATCTCCGGTCTGGCAAGCGTGGCGCCCATCGGGACGCCGCCGGCTATGCCCTTTGCAAGGCACAGTATGTCCGGCGCCACGCCCCAGTGCTGGCAGGCCCACAGCTTTCCAGTCCTGCCGAGCCCGGCCTGTATCTCGTCAAATACCAGCAGGGCCCCGCGCTCGTCGCATATGCGCCTTGCCTCCTGCAGGAACCCGGGCGGCGCGACGTGTATGCCGCTCTCGCCTTGGATGGGTTCCATAATCACAAACGCGGTGTCGTCGTCCACCGCCTGGCGCAGGGCGTCGGCGTCCCCGAACGGCGTGAACTCCGCCCCCTCGATGAGGGGCTCGAACGGCCTGCGGTACTTTGGGCCGAACGTGATCGAGAGCGCGCCCAGCGACTTTCCATGGTACGATCCCTTCATGGCTATCATTTTTTTGCGCCCCGTGTACTTTTTTGCAAACTTTATTGCGGCCTCGACTGCCTCGGCCCCGCTGTTGTTGAGGTGCACCTGCCCCAGTCCCTCCGGAGCCAGCCCCGTAAGCTTTTCGAGAAATTTTTCCCGGGTCGGGCTGTACAGGGAGCTGTGCACCGTGATTATCTTGTTTGCCTGCTCGGTTATGGCGTCCATGACGCGCCTGTTGCGGTGTCCCAGCAGCGCCACCCCGTATCCTGCCATGCAGTCTATGTACTGGCGGCCGTCGGTATCCCACACGTCTGCCCCCTGGCCCCTCTCGATTGTGACTGGAAACCTCTGGTATAGCCCGCCCATGTATGCGTCCTCGGCGCGGATGCTGGCGGTGTTGCTGCTGCTGCTACCGCTGCTGCTACGGCCATTATCACCGCCGCCGCTGCCGCCGTTGCTGTTGCTGCCGCCGTTGCTGTTGCTGTCAATCATTTCCTGATCACCGTGCAGCTCTCCTCTGCTATGGCCCTTGATATGGGGTTTTCGCGCCGTCCGCTTGCAATAAGCGCGGTGCGGACCCCCATGTCGATGGCCTCGGTGGACGCCAGTACCTTCTTCTCCATGCCCGGCCCTATCTTTGGCATTGCGTCTCGCGCCTCCTGCCTTGACATGCTTGTCACAAGCCTGTCGTCTAGCATCAGCCCGTCCACGTTGGTTATGAAAAGCACCTTGTCGGATCCGGTGGCGCCTGCCACGTTTGCCGCGGCCCTGTCGCCGTCGACGTTGAGCATCTCGTACTCCTCGCTTATGGCGACCGGCGATATCACCGGGACGATCCCCTGCCCGAGCAGGCCCTTGATGAACCCCGAGTTTATCTCCGATATCTTGCCCGTATACCCGCCGTCGATCGCCTGCTTGCGCCCCTTTTCGTTTACTATTATGAGCCTCTTTTTGCGCTTCGCCCTTATGGTGCGGGCGTCGGCCCCGGAGAGCCCGACCGCGTTTATCCCGTTCTGCTGTAGCAGCCGGACTATCTCCTTGTTTACCATTCCGGACATTACCATCGTGAATATGCGCGCAGTCTCCCTGTCGGTGTACCTGCTCCTGATCCCGCTCGGGGAGGTCACAAACCTAGGCTCGTTTCCCATCTGCTCGCATACGCTTGTCACGGCCTTGCCGCCGCCGTGGACTATAATGACGCTCTCGCAGTCGGCCACCTTCTTGATGTCCGATACGGCCGACGGATGCATCTCGTCGACCACGCTACCGCCAATCTTTATGGTGATCATCTTATATGGTGCCCCCGCCGCGCCGTCAATAATAACGGTGCGTACGCCCTGGCGGCAGATACGGGGCACGTGATTACAACGTGAGCATGGCGGCTGCCTGTTCTGTGTATCGTGCTGCCAATGACAGCAGAGCCGTAGAAGACGCATCTACACGAGGGATCAATATCCTCCAATCAGTCAGGCAAGGGCGAGATCCGTAAGAATTTTGTTGAAGCTTATTCAGTGGCCTGTATGGCGGCCCTGCGGAACAAGCAACGTACGCACGCCCAGAAACCAGGCAAGAGCGCCACCAAGAACATGCAAAGTCTGGTATTTGGCTTCGGAGGCGGTATTCTTTGAAGCTAGATCTTACATCCCTGGAAAACGCGGTTGACCAATTAGGGGAGGCCCTGATATTTTATGATCAAGAATCAGGCAAAAGTGACATGATGCAAAGGCAGCTGCGGGCCGCCACCATCCAGGCCTTTGAATTCACATACGAGATTACAGTCAAGATGCTCAGAAGGCACCTAGAGGCCGTGTCAGACAGCCCGGAAGCCGTAGACGGCATGAGCTTCAGCGACATCATACGCGAGGCGTACAGGCTGGGCCTTGTGCCCTCGGACGTTACTGTTTGGCGCGAATACCGTAAAAACCGCACAATCACCAGTCACACGTACGATGTGACAAAAGCGCTGCAGGTGTTCGGGTCGATACCGGGTTTTCTGGAGGAAGCCCGATATGTTATGGGGAAGCTGAGGGAGAGGAACCGGTCGTGACCGGCCCAATCGACATATCGCCAGGCCATCTCAAAATAGTGCGCGATATTATTCGGGAACACCTGCCGTCAGACGTGGACGTATGGGTGTTTGGGAGCAGGGCCAGCCACACAACAAAGAACTCGTCGGATCTGGATCTTGCCATAAGGGGGCCCGAACGCATCAGTCACAAAGTAATGACGGAGCTGGCATACGCATTTGAGGAGTCTGATCTTCCCTATACTGTTGACGTCGTGGATCTGATAACAGCCCACAGTAGATTTAGGCAAATCGTGGACGGTGACAAAATACCATTGTTTCCGACCAAAAACGGACATCGCGGCAGAGGCCGCGCGCAACCGGCGCCATAATGGCCATATGTCCAAAAATTATGGCCGGAGATTTTCAGGCCGGACAGAGTGTTACGTTGCGGGGTTGAGCATCACGCCTTCATACAAACGTGAAACCGCAAGCGCAACAAAAGGCGCCTGCCTGTGGGCGGTCAGACCGGGGTCAGCGGCGTGTGGAGCAGTCCCTCGGACTCGTCAAAGCCGCACATGACGTTCATGTTCTGTATGGCGGAGCCGGCAGCCCCCTTCATGAGGTTGTCGGACGCAGAGAGGGACACCAGCCTGCCGTTGTCCTCGTCTATGTCAAACCCGATGTCGCAAAAGTTCGAGCCCACCAGAAACTTTGGGTCGGGGAACTTGTAGAGCCCCTTCTTGTCGCGTATGAGCCTCACGAACCTTTCGTCGCCGTATTCTGAGCGGTACATCTTCCACAGATCCCTTTCGTTCACGTCCCTCGTCAGGAACGTGTGGTTGGTGCACAGTATGCCCCTGACGACGTCGACTGCGTGCGGGGACATCGACACCCTGATCTTGCGCCCCGCAACCTCGCTGAGCTCCTGCTCGATCTCGCCGGTATGCCTGTGCTTTGCGGGTTTGTAGGGCCTGATGACGCCGGCCCTCATCGCATGGGCGGTTCCCGAGCCCGAACCGGCCCCCGACGAGCCTATCTTGGAGTCCACCACGATGTGGTCTGTGTCTATAATGTCGTTTTTGACCAGCGGCGCGAGCGCCAGCATCGAGGTGACTGCCATGCATCCGGGGCAGGACACCAGCTGCGCGTCCCTTATGGTGTCCCTGTGGAGCTCCGGCACGCCGTATACGGACTTGGGGAGATAGTCCGGATGCGGGTGCTCCCACCCGTACCACTTGTCGTACCCCTCCTGGTCGTGCAGCCTATAGTCCGCGCTCAGGTCTATTATCTTGATGCCGCGGTCGTACAGCGCCTTTACAATCTCAGTGGCCGTCCCGTGCGGGACCGCCGTGAATACCAGGTCGCACTTGTCGGCCACCCTGTCATAGTCCATCTCGGAGAACACCAAGTCGGTGAACCCCTTGAGGCTCGGCTGCACCCTGTGCAGGTACTCGCCCACGTGCTGCCTGGACGTCACCATCGTGATCTCCGCCTTTGGGTGCGTGACGAGCAGCCTGAGGGTCTCGCCGCCGACGTATCCTGACGCGCCCACGACACCGACCTTTACCATGCAGGCGCGCTCCGCGCGGGATAATTTATGTCCTGCACCGTGGGGAATTCCCCGCGCGGTTCCTGCGCGCCGGCGCACGCGTTCGCGGCAGATATAATCACTTTCTTGCGGTGTCTACGGCAAACTGCACCATGGCTTGGGGGATGTTTCTCTCGGAGACCTTTGAGATTCCCTTGAACTCCACGGTATTGTTCACCTCGTGGACCACCAGGCGGCCGTCCTCCCTTTCCATCAGGTCGATCCCCAGTATGCCGCCGCCCACCGCGTCTGACGCGGCCGATGCCAGCTCGGCCATCTCGGTCGTCATCTTGCAGGCGACCGGGTCGCCGCCCAGGGCCAGGTTGGCCCTAAAGCCCCCGCCTGCCGACATCCTGTACATGGCCGACACCGGCTCGCCGCCCACCGTAATGACCCGTATGTCGCGCGTCCGGCCCTCCGCATCCTCGGATCGCCGTATCACCTCCTGCAGGTAGAATATCCGGTCAAACGGGCCGTCGGTCACCGATCTTGCCTCCAGTATGGCGGCAAGCGTGTCGGGGCCCCTTATCGGGATGACGCCCCTCCCCCAGCTGCCCACCACCGGCTTTATCACGAGGGGGTATCCCGCATCCTTCATGACGTTCTCCGCCGCCTCGGCCGAGAATGCAAAGTGCGTCTTGGGGGTGGGCACGCCGGCCCTCTTGAGCCGGAGGGTCATTACCATCTTGTTTCCGCATGCGGCGGCCACCGCGTACGCGTTTATCACGCTCATGTCCAGCGACTCTAGCACGGACGTCATGTGCAGCCCCCTGAAATAGCTGACGCACCGCTCAAGTACGACGTCGCACCTGCCGCCGGGAATGACGTCCCCCGGCGCAGAGTCGGTGGCCGATACGGCGGTCTTGGCATCCAGCATCTGGGTCTGGCAGCCGAGCGACTCGGCCTCCGACTTTAGCATCTTTTCCTCGGCCCTCAGGCGGTCAAAGGCAATGCAGAGCCTCGTCATCGCCTGCTACTCTCCCCAGTCTTCACCCACTGTCTCTGCCTGCTTCAGCTTGATGCCAGAGCCGTCCCTGCCTGCAACCTCATAGTCGGCTCCGCAGTCGGGGCACGATACTATCTCGCCCACGTCGGCATCATCGGGTATGCCGAGCCCTGCGTCGCATTCCTGACAGTTCATGATTTTTCTGCCCTTGCCTCTTGTAATTTATTAGCTTCTGTAAGCTGCATGCCCCATATCTCGACGAACCCCGCCGCCATCCTCTGGTCAAAGGTCGAGCCGGTCCCGTATGTGGACCTCCTCTGGTCGTACAGCGAGTTTCCGGACTTGCGCCCCACCACCCGGAGGCTGCCCTTGTAGAGCCTGAGCCTGACGGTTCCCGTCACGGGCTCCTGCGACGCCTCGATGAACGCGTCCAGGCATCCCTTGAGGGGATCCTGCCACAGTCCCGCATACGCCAGGTACGCCCACTCCGCGTCGACCGTCCTTTTGAACCTGCCCGTGCGGCCCGTATGCACCATCTTCTCGAGATCCGCGTGCGCCTCTATGAGACATGCCGCCGCAGGGGTCTCGTATATCTCGCGGGACTTTATGCCCACCGTGCGGTCCTCTATGTGGTCCACTATACCGACCCCCGCCCTGCCGGCCTTCTCGTTGAGGTGCTCTATAATCCTCCGCGGCTCCATCCTTCTTCCGTCTATCTTGGTGGGGACGCCGCGCTCAAACGATATCTCGACGTACGCGGGGCTGTCCGGCATGTCCCTCGTGCTGACCCATGCAAACGCGCTGTCCGGCGGCTCCGCGTACGGATCCTCGATGTCCCCGCCCTCTATTGCGCGCCCCCACAGGTTCTGGTCTATGCTGTACCTCTTTGCGACGGTCTCTATCCTTATCCCGCGCTTGCGGGCAAACTCCAGCTCGGCCGCCCTGTCAAGGTTCTTTTCCCTGATCGGGGCGATGATGGGCAGGTCGGATCCCGATCGGAGCGCCAGGTCAAACCTGACCTGGTCGTTTCCCTTGCCGGTGCACCCGTGGGCGAGCGCCGAGACGTTCTCCTTTCTTGCAACTTCCAGCACCTTTTGCGCAATCAGCGGCCTCGCAAGCGCGGTTGCAAGGCAGTACTTGCCCTGGTACAGGGCGTTTGCCTTTATTGCGGGAAACACATAGTCCGTGACAAACTCCGACCTAGCGTCGATGCTGTAGTGCCTCCTGACCCCCAGGCTCTTTGCCTTTGCAGCTATGGCCCGCTTGTCGTCGTTCTGGCCCACGTCGACGGTCACCGTAACGACGTCAAGGCCGTGCTCCTCCTGCAGGTACTTTACCACCACCGACGTGTCGAGCCCCCCGGAGAACGCCAGTATTCCTTTTTCTGCCATGATGCCGATTCTGCCATTGGTGGTTGAAATTTATCTTTTGTGAACCGCCTTTTCGCGACGGCGGTGGTGGCAGCGGCGGCCGCGGCCCGTGCGCGCCGCCTGCGATAGCCCGACACGACGCTGAGCTTGAGCTAAAATACGCTCATTATTTAACCATCTTGTATAACGCCGTTTTATGAAAATGAGCAGGATCCCTGCAGTCGCGGCAGCGTCTGCAGTCGCGGTCGCAGTAATCGCCATTGCCGTCGTAGTCGTCGTGGCCGCTGCGCCGGCGCCGGCCGCAGTCGGCGGCGGTGCGGCGCAGCCGGACCAGCGAGTCCTGCGGCTCGGATACTTTCCGGTTGTGGGGCACGCAATTCCGATCGTGGGAGTCGAGCAAGGCATATTCACAAGGTACCTGCCTGACGTGCGCATAGAGTCCAGGGTATTTGACAGCGGCCCGCAGGTGGTCGAGGCCATGTTTGCCGGCTCGATTGACGTTGCGTACGTGGGGCCGGGGCCCGCGATAAACGCATTCCTGAACTCTGACGAATCCGACATCATACGCATACTGTCGGGCGCCGCAAGCGGCGGGACGAGCTTTGTAATGCATCCGGATTCCGCGTCGCCCGAGTTTGACTTTGCCCACAAGAGGATTGCCGCCCCCCAGATTGGCAACACGCAGGACGTGTCACTGCGCCATTACATGGAGCAGCGCGGACTGCAGGCCTCAGGCCGCGGGGGGAGCGTCGTCGTCTACAACATACCAAACCCGGACATAGTGACCCTGTTTGTAAAGGGCGAGATAGACGGCGCGTGGGTCTCTGAGCCGTGGGCCACCATCCTTGCGGAGGAACACGGCGGCGTCAGGCTGTTTTACGAGGAGGAGATGTGGCCCGGCGGCAAGTTTGCAACCGTTCTGCTGATTGCCGGCGAGTCGTACGTGCAGGAGAACCGCGACGTTGTGGACGGGTGGCTTTGGGCCCACGAGGAGGCGGCAAAAGTCATAAACGCTGACAGGGACGCGGCGGGTGTGATGTTCAATGATTTCCTGCTGGATCACTTTGGGCAGCAGCTTGACCCCGGCGTGGTCCGGGAGGCCATATACAACACGGAGGTGACTGTAGACCCCCTGAGCGACACCGTGTACGAGTTCGCGGAGCGCGCCGATCGGCTGGGGTACATGGGGCGCGGCAGCTACGACCTTTCGGGCCTGTTCTTTTCGTTTGACAGGGTGGACTATGAGGGCCCCGGCCATGGTGACGACATCGACGGCGGCGACAGTAGCGACAGAGGGACAGGGTGAGCCACATGGCAAAATTGGAGGCAAGGGGCATCACAAAATACTTTGAGCACGAGTCGCACCGCCTGCAGGCGCTCGGGGGAGTGAACCTCAAGGTAGAGTCCGGCGACTTTGTGTGCTTGGTGGGGCCGTCCGGATGTGGCAAGTCCACGTTTCTGCGCATAGTGGCCGGGCTTGAAAAGCCAGACGGCGGGCAGATACTGTTTGACGGGCGCCCCGTGACGGAGACGGGCCCCACCCGAATCATGGTGTTCCAGGAGGGCGCGCTGTTCCCGTGGCTTACAGTCCGCGACAACGTCGAGTTCGGACTCAAGGTATCCGGAATACCGCGCGAAAAGAGGGCCGAGATATCGGAACGGTATCTGGACATGATGCAGCTTACAAAGTTTGCAGGCTCCTACACGCACCAGCTCTCCACGGGCATGAAGCAGAGGGTTGCAATTGCAAGGGCCCTCGTGATGGACCCCGACGTGCTGCTGATGGACGAGCCGTTTGCGGCGCTCGACGCCCAGACCAGGGACCTGTTGCTAGTGGAGACCCAGCTGATATGGGCCAGGACCAAAAAGACGATCATGTTCGTGACGCACAACGTGGCCGAGGCGGCGGTGCTCGGCACAAAGGTGGCGGTCTTTAGCAACCGCCCCTCAGTGGTCAAGCGGGAGATTCCAAACGACTTTCCGAGGCCCAGGGTTCCGGACGACAAGGAGCTGATCGACTTTCAGCACGAGATACTGCAGGAGCTGAGGCCCGAGGTAAGAAAGGGCGGTGGTGCAGGCGCAGCGGCGGCCCCGGCGGCCGCCGAAGAGGCTCCGGGTGAAGGCGCGTCAGGTGCGAACAAAGACGACACGGACGCAGAAGGAACGGTGGCAGTGGAGGAAGAGAAGAGGAGGGAGGGAGGGACGCGGTAGGATGTCGCCATCAGCATTGCCATCATCAAAAAAGCGCAGCTATGCGCCGCACAAGATAGCCTTCTACATAGGGCTGGTGGCAGTCTGGCAGCTTGTGGCGATGGCCGGCGTGTGGCCCAGCAACATATTCCCGTCCCCCTACGAGGTGGGCGAGGATCTGGCGTACGGGGCCCTGGACGGCAGCCTGCTGCACGGGTTTGCCACGAGCATGTGGAGGCTTGCGGTGGGCCTCTCCATATCGATAGCAGGCGGCATCGCTCTGGGAATAGTCATGGCACGCAGGGAGTCGTTCAACCAGACGGTGGGCTCCCTAGTACTCGGGCTGCAGTCCATCCCGTCCATCGCGTGGGTCCCACTAGGGATACTGTGGTTCGGGCTGACGGACGCCGGGATAATATTCGTGATTGCGATAGGAGCCGTGTTCGCAGTCACGATAAACACGTATACCGGCGTCAAGAACATACAGCCCCACTATATCGAGGCCGCGCGCAACATGGGGGCCACGGGGGGCAGGCTGATAACCGACGTGCTCATACCCGCCGCGTTCCCATATATGATATCAGGGTTCAAGCAGGGCTGGGCGTTTGCATGGAGGGGCGTCATAGGCGCCGAGCTCCTCTTCTCGTACCTGGGACTGGGGTACATGCTGTACGTGGGCAGATCGCTCAACGACATCTCACAGATAATAGCAGTCATGCTGGTGATTATGGCAACGGGGCTGGCCGTCGATGCCGTGCTGTTCAAAAAGCTAGAACTCAAGGTGATGTCCAGGTGGGGGCTCAGATGACCACAGGGTCGGCGCGCCGCCGTTGCCGTTGCCGTTGTTGATTGTGACGATTGTAGTGGTGGTGTTGGTGTTGGTGAGACACGCCGGCCGCATGATGATATGCGGGCCGAAAGCTCAGGCCATTGGCGTCCCGCCCGTTCGGCCCGCGGCGCCGCACGCGATCCCAAGAATTAAACCCGCGTGAGGCGCGCAGTCATGCATGCCAGGCGATCCGCAAAAATTGTCCTTCCTTGATGCGCTCAGGGAGCGTGTGCTCCTGTTTGATGGTGCAATGGGAACCGAGATTCAGAGATACGACCCGCAGCCGGAGGACTTTCCGGACTGCAGGGACGGGTTCAACGACGGGCTCGTGATGACGCATCCGGAGTGGATCGAGTCCATACACAGAAGGTACCTGGAGGCGGGGGCCGACTGCATCGAGACCAACTCGTTTGGATCCAACAGGATAAAGCTTGACGAGTACGGGTTCGGGGAGCAGACCGTGCGCCTCAACAAGGAGATCGCCGAGCTTGCGCGCGGCGCGTGCTCAAAGTACGGCGGCGGCAGGCCGCGGTACGTGGTCGGCTCGATGGGGCCCACGGGGTTCCTGCCAAGCTCAAACGATCCCGACTTGGGGCAGAAGCCGCTTGACGATATACGCGACGCGTTCGCGCTGCAGGCCGAGGGGCTGATCGATGGGGGCGTCGACGCCCTGCTGATCGAGACCAGCCAGGACATCCTGGAGGTAAAGCTTGCAGTCGAGGCGTGCCATGCGGCGGTGCGCGCCGCGGACGCCGCGATCCCGATAATTGCAAACGCAACGCTCGACCAGCACGGAAAGATGCTGCTTGGAACCAGCATACAGTCGGCGTACACGACGATATCGGGCATGGACGTGGACGTGTTTGGGATGAACTGCTCGACGGGCCCGCACGAGATGGCCCCCAGCGTGCGGTGGCTTGACGAGGAGTCCTCACACCATCTGCTGGTGGTGCCAAACGCCGGAATGCCGGAGAACGTGGACGGGGTGGCCGCGTACAAAATGACACCCGCACAGATGGGCGACGCAATGTCCGTGCTCCTCTCAAAGCACCGCCGCATCCGCATAATCGGGGGATGCTGCGGCACCACTCCGGAACACATTGCGGTGCTGCGCGGGATAATAGACGGGGACAAAGCGGCGTCAGGGGATGCCGGCAGCTGACTGCAACGCAGGCCGCCGCTACGGGCAGGAGGAGGGCCCCGGCGGACATCTGTAAATGTTTACAAACATCGTGGATTTCCACTTCCACATGGCAGTACCAAGGGTAAGCTCGGCGCTGGTTGCTGTGGACCTCAGGCAGCTGCCACCCCCCATGATAATAGGCGAGCGGCTCAACACGCAGGGCTCCAGAAAGGCAAAGCAGATGGTGCTTGACGGGGACTATGACGGACTCGTAAGCCTAGGCCGCTCGCAGGCCGAGGAGGGGGCCCACTGCATCGACGTCTGCGTGGCCACTACGGAAAAGTCCGACGAGCTGGAGTTCATGGTAAACCTGGTAAAGAGGCTCAGCCTCGAGGTCGAGGCCCCGCTCGTAATAGACTCGACTGATCCCGACGTGATACGGGCGGCAATACGGCAGGCTCCGGGCAGGCCCATAATCAACTCGATAAATCTGGAGGGGGACGGTTCGCGCTTTGCAAGCCTGGCCCCCGTAATGGCCGAGTACGGCACCCCGGCAATCGCGCTGTGCATAGGCCCCGGCGGCATGGCAAAGACGGCCAAGGAGAAGCTGGAGACGGCAAGGCTCCTGTTCGAGGAGGGGCGAAAGTACGGGCTGACGCAGGACCAGTACATATTCGACGTCCTGACGTTCACGCTTGCGACGGGCCAGGACGAGTTTCGCGGCGCGGGAGTCGAGACGCTGGAGGGCATCAGGCAGGTCAAAAAGGAGTTTCCCGACTCGTTTACCGCGCTGGGCCTGAGCAACATCAGCTTTGGCCTCACGCCCCCGGCGCGGCGCATTCTCAATTCCGTGTTTCTGTACCATGCCATACGGGCCGGGCTTGACGCGGCCATCGTAAACGCCAGGGAGATAATACCGTACGGAGAGATTGACAAGAAGGAGAGCGGCCTTGCCGAGGACCTCATATTTGACTGCGGCCCGGACGCGCTCTCAAGATTCGTGTCATACTTTGAGGGCGGCGGGGGGGCAGGGAGTGGCAGTGGCGGCGGCGCCAGAAAGCGAAGGGGCCCCGAGATCGACGCGTCGTGGCCGCCTGCAAAACGGGCAAACTTTAGGATTGTAAACCGGCTTGCCGACGGCATCGCACAAGACGTGGTACACGCCATAGCCATGCAGGCGGGGCTCGAATCCCGCATAATCCCGGACAAGGGGAGGGATGGGGGAGATGCGGATGCCGTTACAATCGACGCGCCGCGGCCGAAGACCCATGGCGCCGCCATACACGTGCTCAACGAGAGCCTGCTGCCGGCCATGAAGGAGGTAGGCGACAGGTTCGGCGCCGGCGAGCTCATACTGCCGTTTGTTCTAAAGTCGGCAGAGTGCATGAAGGCGGCCGTCGGAGAGCTTGAGAGGTACCTGGTAAAGGAGGAGGGCGGTGCAAGCAAGGGCAAGCTGGTGCTCGGCACCGTATACGGAGACGTGCATGACATTGGCAAGAACCTGGTAAAGACCATATTCCAGAACAACGGGTATGCCGTATACGATCTGGGCAAGCAGGTGCCGCTCCAGAAATTCCTCGACAAGATTGCAGAGGTGAGGCCGGACGCAGTCGGTCTGTCGGCCCTGCTCGTGTCTACCTCGAGGCAGATGCAGCTGTTCGTGGAGCATGCGCGCGAAAACAAGATGGACACGCCTGTCCTGTGCGGGGGCGCCGCCATCAACAGCAGCTACATCAACAGGATTGCGACGACAGACGGGGGCAGAAAGGACGCGCTGTACGAGCCGGGCGTCTTTTACTGCAATACGATGTTCGACGGGCTAAGGATAATGGACGCGCTCGTAGACGACGCGCGGAGAAAGGAGATGCTCGCGGACTGGAGGCAGGGCCTCTCAAAGTGGCAGGCAAGGCAGGAGTCGCTCTCCAAGGCCAGGGCGGCCGGGGCAGGGCCAGACGGCAAGTCGGGGAGCGCGTCTGCGGGGGAAAGGAGTCCCGAGAGGAGCGCAGTCGCGCCGGTGCGGCCGCCTGCCGTGCCCCGCTCCATGAGGCTGGGGATTCCGGCAAGGCTGCCGCCCGGCGACATTCCGATGGGGGACGTCTGGCCCCTTGTCGACACAAAGTCGCTTTACAGGCTGTCCTGGGGCGTGCGCGGCAGAGGGGCCGGCAGGGAGTCGCAAGAGGACCACGAGAGGCTGTTCTTGTCGTGGCAGCGGAGAATTGCATCTGAGCGCATGTTCGAGCCCCGGGTGGTGTACGGGTACTTTAGGTGCCACAACAGGGGTGGCGCCGTACTCGACGTGGAGGATGCAAAGGGCGACATCGTGTCGTTTGCCTTTCCGCGCTCGCAAAAGGCGGAGCGGCTGTGCCTTGCTGACTACTTTGGCAAAGACGACGTGGTGGCGCTCCAGTCGGTTACGGTAGGCTCAAGGGTCACCGACACGATAGAGGAATGGAACAGGAAGGGCATGTATACGGACGCGTACTATCTGCACGGGCTTGCAGTCGAGGCGGCCGAGGCGCTGGCGGAGTGGACCAACCGGCGCATCAGGTCGGAGCTGAACCTCGACGGCGGATGCCTCCGGTACAGTTGGGGCTATCCAAGCTGCCCGGACCTGGCGCAGCATGCGCTGGTCTGGCGCCTGCTGGAGCCGCAGCACTCTGACATGACCCTGACGGAGTCAGGGCAGATCGTGCCCGAGCACTCCACAGCGGCCATAGTAGTGCACCACCCCGGATCCAAGTATTTCGTACTGTAGCGCGAGCGCGGGGTATCCTGTCGCGTGCCGCTCTCAACATGTCGTCGTCGCCGTCTTGCCGTCTGAGGCGTCGAGTCTCACGGGTGGCCCGCGCAATCCTGTCGGTTCTGTACGGCCGTGTCATGCCAAGTGTCAGCGGTACAGCTTGCAGATTCTGAACAAGCATTCCGCATTACGCGATCCAGTGTCATAACCGTCGTTGTCATGACCGTCGTCAGCATCTGCATGTGCGGAGCTTCAGATGTCCAGTCCGTCAAGGAACTCGTATGCGGCCGCAAAATCGTTTGGCGACGTGATCAGCAGATCGCCCGTTATGCGGTGCACGCCCCTTACGAACTCCTCGAACTTTTCAGAATAGGAGCCCAGATCCAGGTTCAGGAACTCGGCCGACTTTTGGTTCTTTGGCGACGGGTGCAGTAGCACCGGCACGACCCTGAACCCGTCAAGCCGCGACGCCATGCTTCTTACCTGCTGCACGCTGTGCACCACTTGCGTGAAAAAGCCGACGGGGCGCGCCAGCATCTTCTGTTGCACCTGCGACGCGCTCAGTCCGTCTGAGACGGACATGTATAAGTCGATCTTGGAGCTTGTCACGGACTCCTTGAGCCTTTTTGCGACGGCGCTGGATTTTTGGCCCGTGTCGGGAATACCGTTGCGGGACGGATCGCCCATCAGAACCAGTATTCCTTCGAATCCGGCGTCAATGCACTGGGATACGAACGCGTCAATCTCGGATCCGGTCTTGTCCCTGACCCTGAGGCTGACTGTTATGGGCATGTCCGGCAGGACCTGCTTGATGTTCCTACCGATCACAATGGGCGAGACGCGTTCGTTTCCAAGCACGTTCTCTGTGATGTGTATCGAGTCGCACTTTGGCGCTATTGCAAGCAGGCGCTCCATGCTCCTTGCGATTGCGTCAGCCTCATCCATGCCGGGCGACACCTTTGGCGGGTTGGACTCGTATCTGATGGTTCCCATTTTCAGTATGACTCTTTTATTCCCCGTTAATATCCTTGAATGTGGGATTGCTGGACGACACGCTGACACTTGACATGGTGCGCTCGGCCCTGTCCGGACGTTCCGCCCGTCCGGGCGGCCCTGGCACGAACGGCCCTCGCGATTGTGACACCTCTGCCGCCTGCGGCGAGGCGGGGCGGCGCGCCGCCGTCATGGTCATAGTGCACGGTCCGCGGGAAATGCCAACAGTCGTAATGACCGTCAAGTCCGCGTACCTCCCCCTGCACGCCGGCGAGATCGCGTTTCCGGGGGGAAAGACGGAGGAGGGGGACGAGAGCCTGCTGCATACGGCGCTGCGCGAGACCTTCGAGGAGGTGGGGCTGCGCATCGGCTCCAAGCACGTGGTGGGGGGGCTCAGTCCGGTGTCCACGCTCAGCTCGGGGTTTGTAATCACGCCGTACCTGGCTGTACTGGACGGCACGCCCGCACTGAAGCCAAACTCCGAGGTTGCCGAGATACTAAGGATTCCGCTCGGGGCCCTGCTTGACTCTGTCGCGCCCGACGACGATCCCGGGCATGGCGCGATGCACGGCATGTACACGTTTGAGCATACGGTGACGGGGGGGCGGAAGGTGTGGGGGGCGTCCGCGCGAATCCTAAAGCAGATACACGACGAGTTCGCAGTACCGGGGCCGTGCGCGTGACGTGCATGCCCGCCCGAATGCCCGCAAGGCGGCGTGCCGGCCGGGAAATTGGCAGCAGTACGCGCATGCGCCGCACGTCATCATCGTAATCATCATCGTAATCATCATCATAATCATCATCGTAATCATAATAATAATACGCATCATGTCCTTGCGCCGATCACCAGATCGACTTTGTAGTTTAGAACCGTGCGCGTGTTGATCTCAAGCCTCCATGGTATGTACGAGGGTTCTGCGGTGTCCGCCGATATCTCGAATCCGTGCTCTACCAGTGCTGCACGCAGGAGGTGCTCGTCAATCCGCCTCGGCACCGGACCGGGACCGCGCTCAAAGTCATACGGGTCGGCCATTGCAACGGACGCCCCCTGCAGCGTCTGGCTTGACATGTGCCTTATGAGTTCAAGCGGCTCGATCAGCTCAAGCACGTTCAGGGCCACCACCAGATCAAACCGGAGCCTACCCGTTATGCAGGATGTGGAGTCGCCGACTGCATAGCAGGCGCCTGTCCCGGCGCCCTTCGCCTGCGCGATTGCGTCATACGAGGAGTCGATTCCTACAACCACCTCGTATGCATGGCCCGAGTCTGGCGACGCAAGATGGTTGGACACGGTTCCAACCGAGCAGCCGTACTCCAGCGCTCGTCTTCCAGAAGGCAGCCGCGCCAGCCTCTCCTTTATGACGTGATAAAATTCAGAATCCCCGCTTCTGCGATAGATCTGTGACCACCTGTTCTCAAGATTGGTCCTGTCGTATGCGGCAGCTGCCCCCTTTGCCGCCGATGCCCTCGCCGATGCCGCGGCAGACAACAGCGTCTTCTTTACAAACACTCTCATTTTTGGGGACTGCACGATGCGATACAGGCGGCCGCCGAGCGCGACGCGGCGCGCAAAATATTCTGCGATATCATCCCAAACTATTGGTATCCCATCGATGATTGGAAACTCAAGCCGGCATGCCGTGCAGGACAGGATTCCCTCCTGGATCTCATCGCCTTCCATGAACATGTCAAGTTCCAGGCCTCCGCCGCAACGCGGGCATCTGATGAACTCTTTGTCCCGTTCCCACATCCCAAATTCTGCACACGCCGTCCAATATTTGGATTGGGCAGAGAAGGAAGGGTGGGGCGAGGGCGAGGGTGGAGAAATGGCACAATCCCTCAGCCCTGTCTCAATTAGGAACCGCACATGCGGGGGGGAGGAAGATCAGAACGTGCCCAGAATCCCGTGACGAACGCCTGCTGTTCAGAGACGCGGGGCTGCGGATCGAGTTACGGGCAGGGCTGCGGACCGTCCGTCGACTCTCAGACTGGTCGGCGGCGCCCGCCCGACGGACTGCATGCGGGCCTCATGTGACGAAACCCAGACAGGCTGGCGCAGGCGGATTGTGGGGCAGGAGCGGTCCGTCATCAGGTGATAGGCCCTGTCCGGCCTGAAAGGCGTGCCGGCGCACTGTCTCATGGAGAGGCGCACGCACCGGACGGCGTCGTGGGGGGAGGAGGGGGTGAGACGTGACCCGCGAGTTTGAAATCGGGTTGGTAAAAGCAGGGGCGTCTCCCCCCCCCCAGCATTGCGGCGCGACTGCGATCACCACGCGCCCGAGCGCCATCAGTTTTAGATTAATTTAAAAAGAGCTCAGCGTGCCTGCTGACTCATGGCCGCCAGAAAGTCCGCGCCGCGCAAAATCCGTCTGATTAAAAAGACAAAGCAGACCTCACCCGTGCCGGCATGGGTAATACTGAGGACCAAGCGGGGCGTCCGGACCAATCCAAAGCGCAGGCAGTGGCGCTCAACTGACGTAGAGGTGGGATGAGCACATGTCCGAAGAGCTCGAGCGCGTCCATACGATAAACTTGGGCAAGGTATTGCTGTCACAGCCGCAGCACAGGTCGGTGCGCGCGCTCAACATGATACGGGAGTTTGCTAGGCGCCACATGAAGACGCAGGACGTAAAGATTGACGAGGATCTGGCCCGCCAAGTGTGGTCCAGGGGCGCAAGGAGCCCGCCAAGAAGGATAAGGGTGCGAATGCACCGGACGGACATGGGGCACATCCTGGTCTCCAGATATGACGGGCCTATAGAACCGGAGCCGGCAGCAGCAGGGGCTCCCGCAGTGGAGGATGCCGCGGTGACAACGGCAGCCCTCGAAGGGTCTGCTGCGCTGGGGCCCGCCAAAGAGGCGCCGTCGCTTCCAGAACCCGGGACGGACGTGGCAAGAGACAGCAACAGTGACAGTGACTCCGCATCCGATACCAAAGCACCCGATACGGGGGAAGAAACCCGGGACGGTGCGGAGGCGCCGCCGAGCACCCCCACAGCAGCAGCAGCCACCGCCGAGAAGGATGATGCGGCCGAGCAGGGCAAAAGTGACGGGCTACAGGCAAAAGCCGCGGATCCGGCAAATGACGATAATGAGGCAAGCAAGCTCGACGACGCGGCAGACACTGAGACCAAAGCCGAATCCGGTGGCGGCTCTGATGACACCGACAGCACCGGTACCGTCACGCCTGCGCAAAGCTATACGGATTCCGGCTCTGAAAAAACAGGCGAGAACCCTGACGCCTCGGACACCGGTTCCGAGCAGTCGGCATCCGACGAGTCCCAGCCGCCGCCTGCAGGCAAGGATGATCCCGACGCTGCAAAGAAGTAACCCCTGCCAACATCGGAATCTTCCGGTATTCGCAGCTGCATCATAGGCATCGCTACAACTACACCCCGCCTGCCAGATGCAATGAACGCGGCATCCTGCATGCCATGTGGTAGCAGTGGCCGCAATCACATTGCCGCTGCAGGCTGCAGGCTACGGCAGCCACCACGCGCTTGCAGACAGACGCGCCGAGGATGCCCCAAGGATGCAAGAATATTCAGAACCCATGAACATACCGGGCAGGATCATAACCATGCCCACGCCGGCATCATTCCTCAAACCTGGGCAAGCCGGCGGATGCCCGCGTTGGCATAAGATCACTCCAGCTGGTACATGTCGGGCATCTTGCAGTCTATGCTGCATTCGGGGGTGGACCAGTCAAGCATCTTGTCGGTGGGTATGGCCCCAAGCGGATCATACTTTTCAAACTTTGCCATTCCCTGGACGGTGGACATCATAATCACCCTTGACTCGTCAGGGGAGGCCGCCTGTATGGACGCCGTCTCGGCAGTTGTAATCTGCGCATCCGGGACGGAATTGCCGCCGCCGCCCCCAAGTACGCCTTCCGCAAGGGCCGCGACAGAACGCAGCAGCCCCACAGGCACGTCCTCGCCTCCTGCCACATACAGCACGGAGTGCCTTATGGCGCCCGTACTCGTGCTGCCATACACGGTCTTGAGCGCGTCCCGAAGCGACTCCTCTAGACTGTCACGGTTCCGTCCCGCCGCAAGCAGGCTCTCCGTCCCCGTCTCAAGTTCGGATCGGGTTACAAAGTCCACCGCATACATGACTGCCGCCTCTGCCACGTCGTAGCACTCTCTTGGCGACAGGTCAGGATTGCTCTCAGATATTGAATCATTGTCCACCACGGTAACGCACGCCGACGTCTCCCTGAGCCGCCTGAGCGCCACGCCTGCAGAGAAGAGCCTGGACTTTTCGTGCCCGAACGGCATGACTGCAAACGATACGAGTTTCGCATCCTCTGCGGCGCACGCCTCTGATACGGCCGGACATATGGCGCACCCCGACTTGCCTGCCAGGTTTCCCATCAGTATGACAGTCGGGTGGCCTGATATGGCCTCCCTTATCGCGTCGATCCGCTCATAGGCGGCCGCCCGTACCAAGCCGACAGTCGGGTTTATCACGGCGCCGGTGCCGACTGCCATTGTACGGATGCTGCGGCTGCTCTGTGGCGTGTCGCCGTCCGGCGATTCGAGATCGCCCTTGTCGTTGCTTATCAAAAGTCTGTCGCATTCCAGTATGTCTGATGCCCTTCTTGCCAGTTTCGAACCCGCTCCGCCTATTCCAACGACTAGCATGGGACTCTGCATCTGAAAAGACATCTCTCAAATGGTTATGGACGCTTTGTTAAAAAAGATCAGTACTTGACGCCAGCTGTTCTTTTGATCGAAAAAAATTAACAAGCGATCACCATATACGACATGTTACAGGCGTGACATGCCAAGGGTCAGGCATAACCACAATTAGGCTGCGATCAGTCCTGACAGGTAGTTTCTGCCAGAGCCGGTGATCCGTACCGTCCGCCACTGTCCCAGCAGGTGCGCCTGATCGCCACTGCCGGCGCCGTCCGCCAGGTATATGGGCTTGTATGCGTGGTTCCTTCCCCTGATGCCGGACTCTGTCAGCTCGTCGAACAGCACGGGTCCCCTCCATCCGATCCACCTGCGGTTCGACTCCTCAGATATGCTCGCGACGTGCCCGGTCATGACGCGGCTGCGCCGCTTTATCTCCGACGGGTCGACGCGGTCGGGCCTCTCGGCCGCATCCGTCCCGGGGCGGGCGCTGTATTTGGAGAGGTTTACTATGTCGGGCATGGTCTGCCAGAGCAGCCTTGCGGTGTCCTCAAACTCCGACTCGGTCTCCGACGGGAATCCCACTATCACGTCAGTCGATATCGTAATGTCCGGAAATGTGCGGCGGGCCTCGTCTACAACCCTGCGGAACGTGTCGGCGGTGTGCCCCCTCGCCATCTCGTGCAGCACGCGGTCGCTTCCGCTCTGCACCGGCACGTGTAGAAATTTGAAGACCTTGCCTGATTTGAGCGACTCCAGCAGCCTGCCTCTGATTCGGGGCATGTACATGGGGTTCATCATCCCGACCCTTATCATGCAGCCGTCCGGTATGGAGTCCGATACGGCATCGACAAGCTCGGGCAGGTCGGTCCCAATGTCAAGCCCGTAGCATCCGTTGTCGGTGGACGTCAGCCAGATCTCTTTGCAGCCGTCGGCAACCTCGCTCTTGGCCTGCCTTACTATCTGTCCCGGCCTGTAGCTTGTCAGCCCGCCCTTTGCAAGCTTTGTCTGGCAGAACGTGCACTCGCTCATGCACCCGCTTGCGATCTCTATTATGCCGACGGCGGGGTTGAGCCTGACCTTTGGCAACCCCACCTTTGGCTCCTGCCTGTCGGCTATGTCGATGGTTTTGATCCCGCCAAGCGCGGACTGCACTATGCGGAGCGTCTGGCCTATGGCGCCGGGCCCCATCATGCTTGCCGCCCCTGCTGCCCTCTGTACGGTGCGCGGCTCGGCCTTTGGCAGGCAGCCTGCCACTACCAGCGGCTCGTCTGCCGCGCCAAGCGACTTGATGCGGTGGAGCATCCTCTTTGCGGTGGCGTCCTTTACAGAGCACGTCACTATGAGGTTCAGGTCAGACTGCGACGGGTCCTCGGCCAGGGTGTGCCCGCCGTTGCGTATGATTCCAGATATCATCTCAGAGTCCGCAAAGCTTGCAGAGCACCCGTACGCCTCTACGAATATACGCGCCATTACGGACACCGCCCGGTCCGCGCCGTCGCACAACCAGGATGCCGGGCGCCTGCCTCCGCCGCCGTTGCAGGTGCCGTTGCCGCTACCGTTGCGGTTGCAGTCGGCAATGGCAGCGATGCCATAATTGCAGTTTTGCGTACCAGTAGTGCCGCGGCCAACAGTTATCGTCCCCTTCTTGCCGCCGCCACTATTTGAGCAGCGCGTCAAACTCGCGCTCTGTTATCATGTTCTCTGATACGGCGAGATCCCTTATGGTCCTGCCGGTCTTTATGGACTTTTTGAAGAGATCAGCCGCGCGCAGGTATCCTATCTTTGGGGCAAGCAGCGTCACTATAACTGGACTCTCCTCTATATACTGCTGCAGTTTTTCCCCGTTTGCCCCTAGCCCGTCTATCAGGTTCGCTGCAAATATCGGAACGAATCTCTTTATCATGTCAGTCGACTCTAGCACGGAGTTGAGCATTACGGGCAGCATCACGTTCAGCTCAAACTGTCCCGCGTGGACGGCATACGCGACCGTGGCGTCGTTTCCTATAATCTCAAAGCATACCATGTTCATGCATTCTGCAAGCGAGGGGTTCACCTTGCCGGGCATTATAGAAGAGCCGGCGTGGACTGCGGGTATCCCTATCTCGGCGAGGCCCGCTACGGGGCCTGACGCCATCAGCCTGATGTCGTTTGCAAGGCGCCCCATCTCGAGCGCCAGGTTGCGCAGGGCTCCCGACGTTGCCGCCACCGCTGCCCTGCTCTGAAGCCCGTACTGCATGTCCCTCTCCGGCTTTAGTCCGAGCCCGGATATCCTTGCAAGCTCCGCTACTGCCACCGAGCGGTATCCCCTTGGCGTGTTTGCGCCGGTTCCTACCGCGGTGCCGCCGAGTGCCACGAAGCGCAGGGCCTTCTTCGTATACTCAACCGCGTCGACCGCGTTTGATATGGCAGTCGCATGGGCCGCAAACTCGCCGCCGAGCGTGACCGGCAGCGCGTCCATAAGGTGCGTCCTTCCTATCTTCTTGAATCCCGCAAACTCGGCCGCCTTTGCATTCAGGGACCCTACCAGCGTCCTGAGCGCGGGCACGGCCTCGTTCAGGCTCATCAGTATCGACATGTGCATCGCGGTGGGATACGTGTCGTTGCTTGACTGGGACATGTTGACGTGGTCGTTTGGATGCAGGTGCTCGTACCGGCCCCTTCTCTTTTTGAGGATGCGGTGCAGGGCCACGTTTGCAATCACCTCGTTGGCGTTCATGTTAAACGCGGTGCCGGCGCCGGAGTTTATCATGTCCACTGCAAACTGATCCCTGTACCTTCCCGCCAGTATGAGGTCGCACGCGGATATTATCGCGTCCGCCCTGTGGGCGTCAATGGCCCCCGCCCTTTTGTTTGCGGCCGCGGCAGAGCGCTTTATCATGACAAAGGAGCTTATCAGGTGCTCGTGCGCCGTCCGGCCCGTGACGTAATACTGCTTGAGGGCCCTGCCCGTAAAGGCCCCGTAGTACGCGTCGGCGGGTACCTTCACGTCGCCAAGTGAGTCCCGGTCGGTTCTGTATTTCACACGTGGCCTGCGGACAGGCCCCGCTATATTCACTTCTCTTTACGCGCCAGGGCCGTGCAGAGGCCCGCAGGAAGCGGCGGGCCGTTCCCCCCGCATCATGCCACCCGAACAGTACCCTCGCATACTGCAGCCAGTCGTCTGCAGGCTTGCCGCGCGTATGCCAATGCAACCAGACTCGCGCAATCTCCGCCTCTGCCGGCCGCGCGCATGCCCGGCCCCGCCATCCTCGAATGCCAAGCCGTGCAGGCCCGAGCCCCCCGAAGATTAGCGCCAGTCAGCCTGCACTTTCAAATTTTACAGTCAGAATACCCGGAGCCATGCCATTATTTACATTTAATATATATTCTAGCTAATAGGCGAAACGACAATGAATAAGCGTATCAGCATGCTCTTTACTGTCGCGGCAGTGGCAGTGATGGGCGCAACCTTATTCGGAAGTACATACACGCAGACCCAAATCTCTGGACAGTCTTTGGATCTCACGCAGATGGACGCCGATGTGATGGAGCAGATTCATCAGATGGGCGGACTGAAGCTGATGATGCCAGAGGCCTTTGCAGAGACTGACTGTGGTGTACTGGAGACATCAGGAAGGACAGTCCACAACTTTGATCTGACCGCCGAGAGCGTCGAGCTCCCGATAATGGGAGGCAAGACGTTCAACGCCATGACGTTCAACGGCATGGTGCCTGGACCCACAATCAGGGTCATGCAGGGCGACGTGATCAAGATGACGCTGACCATTCCCGACGACGAGCCGGTTGCACACGGCAACGACATGCACGCGTCTCAGATAACTGCTGGAGCCTTTGAATCCGTAAACCCAGGTGAGACAAGCCAGTACTGCTTTATTGCAGAATCAGCAGGTATGTTCAAGTACCACTGCTCTGGCGTCAAGCTTGCGGCCATGGACCAGCACGTGCTCTCAGGCATGTATGGGATTGCAATCGTCGATCCTGCAAACGGCTACAAAAAGCTGATGGTCGAGAAGACCAGCGGCAGCGGTGAGCTAAAGCGCATGTTCTATGACGCAGACGCGCTAGAGTTCCAGCTCCAGTACAACCAGCTCTACCTGACCCCGGAAGGCAACTTTGATCAGGCCGCAATGTTCAAGCACCAGAACACAGGAACGGTTGTAAACGGGTACCAGTTTGGATATGTTCCGAACATGGCCCACAACCTGCTCGTCAACGGTGACACAAACAAGAACATCTTTGTTGCACAGCCTTGGAACGGCATCGAGCTAAAGCAGCACCAGTCGCAGCTTCTCTTTGTAGAGAACGATCAGCACGTAAGACTGTTCATAGAGAATCAGGGCAACGAGCCGCTCTTCTTCCACATAGTGGGAGAGATCCTCGACAGGGTGACACAGGGCAACAGGGTCCAGTCCGCAGCAACCGAAACATGGCTGCTTGGCGGTTCTCAGGGCATGATTGTTGACCTCGTGTTTGACGAGCCGGGCGTATATGCAGCAGTCAACCACGACTATGCGGCAATCTTTTCAGGAGCCGCCACAGTATTCGTGGCCGGCGACCCGTTCAACCTGAACCCAGTTCTGGTTGAGAAGGGAGTCCTAGAGGCGCCTGTTGCATCATATGCGTACGCGCTGGGCAACCCGAGTGACGCTGTTCCCCCAATGGGAATGAACAGCATTGCGCACCCCGCCGTCAACATACACGGTCTGTACACCGACGAAGTGACTGCAGCGATGCAGGAGTCCGGTGACTATGTCGCACTCTGGGAGGTAATCCCGGTAGTGGCAGAGATGCTTACTTCCTAAACCGCACTCTATTTTATTTTTTTATTTTTCAGCGACGGCGCGCGCCGCATCTGGCGCCGTGGCCGTCCGTCACGCCTCCCTTGTGGTGTGATCCTGCATGCGTCGCTGACCCGCAGCCCGCATACAAGTTATATTTTGCAGATGCTCAGCGCCGGCATGGAACCAGACAGAAAGGCGCTGATATGCGACGAGGTTGATCCCATACTGCAAAAGATACTTGGAGATAACGGCGTGCGCGTCTCGTATGAGCCCGAGATAAAGCCGGACCAGATTCTGGAGCGCATACAGGACTTTGAGATTGTCGTGGTCAGGAGCCGCACCACAATAACGCGGCAGATGATAGAGCGGGCGTCACAATGCAAGATAATAGCGCGGGTGGGGGTCGGACTGGACAACATAGATCAGGACGCGGCAAGGGAGCGTGGCATACGCGTGATAAACGCGGTGGAGGGCGCCATGAACGCAGTTGCCGAACTGGTGCTCGGCATGATGTTCTCACTCGCGCGCCATACGGCCCGTGCGGACAGGGCCATCAGGGACGGAAAGTGGCTCAAAAAGGAGCTAAAGGGCACCGAGCTGCGCGGCAAGTACCTGGGGATAGTGGGGCTGGGCAACATTGGGAAGAGGCTAGGAAGGCTTGCCCGGGCCCTAAACATGAATATAATAGGGTACGACGTGATCCCGATAGACGAGGAGTTTGCAAAGGAGGTCGGGCTGATAAAGACCGATCTTGACACGCTCTTGAAGAGTTCTGACTATGTGTCGCTGCACGTGCCGCTGCTCGACTCTACGCGCCACATGATTAACGCGCAAAAGCTGTCGACTATGAAGAATACCGCAGTTCTGATCAATGCGTCCAGGGGCGGCGTAGTAGACGAGGACGCGCTGTACGAGGCGCTGTCCTCCGGGACGCTTGGCGGGGCCGGGCTGGACGTCTTTGAAGAGGAGCCCGCGGTAGGAAGCCGCCTTGCCGAACTTGACAACGTGGTCATGACCCCACACATAGGCGCCCAGACAAAAGAGGCCCAGTCGATCGCGGCCAACGTCACAGGCGAGAAGATAGTCCAGATATTGCGCGGCGTCATATGACGGCACAGTTGTGGCCGCGTCAATGCCCACACAGATGCAGACGCGCGCCTCGGGCCGCTTGAGGCACGGCGCGCCATCTTTCATGCAATCAATACTTTTAACAATAACTTTGCCACCTCACCGCTATTGGGCCATGCGGATTGTCGTGCACGTGCGCTTCCTTGCAGGCTGCCACCACTGCACGCGCGTGTTCTGCCTGCCGTCATGCTGGCGTGCGCTGCCGTGTTGATACTGGCCGCCTCCCCTTACGCATACGCACAGGCCGTGGACCTGGCCGATGCCCGTTCGGACACGTCCGACGGGGGCCCCGGGGTGCTCGAGTACGAATCATCCGGACTGAACGTCACGGGCGCCGAGCTGTTGGATTTCCCGTTCCTTTCCATATCGATAGAGTTTACGGATGACGCGGGGGATCGTGCGCTGACTGTATTCCTTGCAGACCCCCTGTTTGATCCGGTGTTTGATACCGACGGCTACCAGCTTGACGTAATCACGGACGTAGGACTGCACGACTCTTTTGAGACGTCGGGGAGAAATATGACGATAACGAACCTGCCTGTCGGGATTGAGACTATTGACATCTACCTCTCGGCCCGCGACGTGGCCGGGGATGCAGTCCCAGACGGTGACTCGTCGACGGCCCAGGATCCTAATCTGGACGGGGCCGATGCAGACGCGTCCGGCGACGAGGCTGCAGACGACGACGGCACCGCGCAGGACCAGGTGACGGACGCGCCGGAGGACGTGGCAGGCGAGGAACAGTCCGCGCCGGAGGACGTCACAGGTGACGTTGCCGTAGATGATGGCAGTGACGACAGTGACGTGGCAGGCGGCATGCCATCCGAGGCAGGCGAACCGCCGGACGGGGCCGATACGCCAGGCGAGGTGCCGCCGCAACCGGCAGGGGACGGGCCGGCATCTGGCGAGCCTTCCACAGGGTGCGGGCCCGGGACCGTGTTGGTGGACGGCGTGTGCGTGCTTGAGGAGCAGCCAGAGTCAGACATGGAGCAGGAGGCGGAATCTTACACCGCGCCTGCGCCCCAGAACGGCGGCAGTGACGCGCGTGCAGACGCCAGAGGCCTGATATTCGGCGCGGCCGGCGGATTTCTGGCAGCAGGAATCATCGCGGTGATACTGGCCCTCATATACCGGGCAGACAGGCGCAAGCACTAGTCGCAGGCCAGATCGGCCGCCCTCATGGCACGGTCAAACTCGAGAGCCGACATCTGCGAGGTGGCGTGGTACGGAATCAGTCCCAGTATGGGCGTATATGTCTGGGTTGTGAGCACAATCTGCCCGGGGTCGACCCTAAACTCCCCGTTACTGATCCCAAAGTCGACTGTCATGAACAACTGGTGCGAGCTGGCCACCTGCTCTGATCTGAACGTGCCCTCGTACACGTCTGGCGCAAGCGGGTCCATACTGATGGGCCCCACGGTGTATGTACCGATGTCCTTCCCCTGGTAGTATGCCGTAACCTCGAACCTTTCAATGCTTGTCCAAAACGGCATAGTATTGCAGAACTCTAGGCTCCCGCTAGTCGCCATCTTGAAAAACGAGAACATTCCTGGCGAGCCCCACCGGTACTGCATCTGTTCTGCACCTACAATGTTTGCAGCTGACACTGCAAACGGCGCCGCAATGACGGCGATCGCCACCGCGGTGATTATGGTATGCTTGTCCATTGCACCCACCGTCAGGTCTCGCTGCCCCCGTGCTCAGACTGGCCTTCGTCTGACACCCCTCTTCCATCATCATCATCATCATCCTCTGCCTGCATGGATATGGTACCGGATTCTAGCAGATAGTCCAGCATTCCTGCCATTGCATCGTCGGATATCTCGCCAGTCACCCACCAGTACGCCGCCGTCTTTACCCACTCAGGTATCATGATGCGGTATATGGTGTCGCGCCCGATCTCAAATGGTACGTTGATTACGCTACTGTCCACGGATTTTTTTATCGAGTCGATCAGAAATCCGCCATGGAACGTTCCGGACAGCCATGCGGCGGTGATCTGCCGGAGCTGGCTTGGAAGGCAGGTGATCTCCGATTCCACCAGCTCAAAGTCAGCTGACGCGCGGGCGCCCGAGTACTCTATGCTTACGGTGTATGTGCCGGCTGGAAATATCGCCCTCTCAAACGGGAACGGCGCCCTTATCTCGGTTTCCTGCATGTTTATGGAGATCGGGATCGCCTGGCTGCTCTTCCCATCCTCGTCGATTATGTACGACGTGGCCGCCTGGCCCGTGACCTCTGAGACCGATATGACATACGAGAGCATATCGCAGTACTGGTATGCCGGCTTTCCCATGGATATGTCGATGTCGGGCCTCTCCTCTGCGGGGATTGTCTGCGCAAACGAGGCCGGCATAGTTCCAATCACGACTGCCGCGGCCACTGCCATTACAATAACGGCGACGGCCCGCGCGCTTGCAGGATGTGACGCTGCCCGTACGCGGGCGATACTATGATTGCGGGTTCTTGCGCCCGCGTGCGCTGCGCCCGGTTTCATGTGGTGGGCCCGCCTGAAACCTCAATTAAACCTGATTGAGGCCGGCTCTGACCTGAGCGGCGCGCACGCCCATCGTCCCGGCCGCTCACACCCCCTCTCGACCAACGCGGACAGATTGGGAGCGGGCGCTCCACATACATGGCGGCGGCGCTCACAAGCCTGCGCCCGCAGCGCCTTCCAGCGCAGCACCTTCCAACCCAGCCCTGTTCGAACTCTCCTTTGGACACCAAGACAGCAGCGTGCGAATTGGCGCGATCAACGGGGGTCGTCTAGGACGCTTGCCCCCAAACCTTTGCCCCCGACTTCACACACGGGAGGCGGACTTGCCTAGCAACGGCATCCGTCCATGGACCCGTCCATTTAACGCCATCCCGCCACACCGCATACTCAGACTTTGCAGGCAGGAGACCCGAGTCCACACGCCTGCCTCTGAGATCAATTATTAAAGGGATGTCTGGCACGCACGACATGCCCTCATACCAGGATAGAACATGGATACGCCTCTGGCGTGAGAACGCGCCGGAGCTTCGCCAGCGCATCGTGCTGTGGCGCAAGCAGAACGCAATCACGCGCATTGAAAAACCCAGTCGCCCCGAGAGGGCGCGGAGGCTCGGATACAAGGCAAAACAGGGCATTATTACGGTGCGCATGAGGGTCGGGACGGGCGGCATGCGCAAGCAGAGGCCGAGGGGCGGCCGAAGGCCAAAGCACCTTGGCGTGACACGGATAAAGGCAGACGACAGCATGAAGACCGTGGCCGAGCGCAGGGTGCTTGAGCGTTATCCGAACATGAGCCTTCTCGGTTCGTACTTCATCTACAAGGACGGCATGCACTATTGGTTCGAGATGATCCTGGCCGATCCCATGCACCCGCGGATCATGGGTGACAAAGAGTTAAACCGGAGAGTACCGGCAGCCGCATGATTGGCATGCGGACATCCAATCTGGGTTTTTTGCGCTTGTCACCGGCCGCCGTGTGCGCGAAGGCCCGTCCTTCCGGCGGGACTCGCCGGCATGCCTGCGGCACGTTTGTGCGGATGCTTCTGCCCGTGCTGCTTGCGGCGGCACTTGTTCTGAGCGCCCCCGGCGTGTCTGACGCGCAGCTGCTCTCAGACAAGACGGGGCTGGTGAACCGCATTGATATTGCCGCCGCGGGGGGCCAGACCTTTGAGGTCGTCATAACGTCAAACTTTGACATTGTAGGCTATGAGTTTGCCGCGGCCGACAAGAAGCTGGTGTTGCAGACAGGGGCTGTACTCTCTGAAAACATTGCGGAGATCGTAATGCCCGCGGGGCTTTTGTCCGGACGTCTCGGGGCAAGCGTAGATGGCCTGCCAGTCGATATTCAAGTCAGGTCAACTGATACAATCTCGTTCCTAGTATTGATGTTTGAAGGAGGCGGCGCCGATGTCAAGGACGGCCCTGACAGGGTGGGACACATGATCGAGATTACGGGCACCAAGACATCGGTGTCAGAGACTGCCGGCGTTCTGCCGCCAGACGGGCAGGGTGGCGGGAACGGCGGCGTGAGTGATGGCAGTGGTGGTGGTGGCGACGGTATCGGGATCGTCAGTCGCGACAATGGAGGGGGCTGCCTCGTTGCAACCGCGGCCTTTGGTTCTGAACTTGACCATCAGGTGCAGCTTTTACGGGAGGTTAGAGACTCTAAGGTCTCCAGTACCGGATCCGGCCGCGCATTTATGGACGCCTTTAACTCTGCGTACTATTCGTTCAGCCCGCACGTTGCAGACTACATGCGCGAGAACCCGTCCTTTACTGATACGGCGAGGGCGCTTCTAACCCCCATGCTACTCTCACTTGAGATCATGAGTCATGCCGAGGCGGGCTCCGAGGTGCAGATACTGGCATACGGTTCGCTCCTGATACTGCTCAACATCGGCATCTATGTGGCCGTTCCTGCCGCCGTCCTCGCACGCTTGCAGTCTTGCTTGTCATCCCGCACATCCTCGCGCGCGGCCACCCTTGCCGTACGCCGGACACGCGGCGCCGAGTAGAGGTGTTTTATTGGACTGCGTGCATGCAGGTGATGGATAATGGATCCTGCCAAGATTGCGCTGATTGGGGGGTTTGCAATAGTGGCGGCCCTGTCCGTCTTCCTCTTTCTAATTGCGGCCTAGTCCTTGTCAAGCAGTCCCCTGATCAGTCCGTCGAGGTGTCCTGACTGCCCAAATGAGACGTGACGGAGTACTCCTTCCCGGTCCACCAGTATGGTCGACGGCGTCCCGCGCAGTCCGAACTTTTCAAACGTCTCTGCAGAATACTCCTTTGTCTTTAGATAGTCCCTGACCCTCTGTATGATCTGCTGCCGGTACTCTGGTAGCTGCGACTCAAAGTCTGGGACCTGCGGGCGGATGATCTGCATGATCTGATCCTGTCCCGCCTCGCCCTCCATCCTTGTGAGCCTGTCCATGGCAAGCGGGAAGGGTATCTTGTGCCTGTACAGGGAGCCTTCTGCAAGCTGCCCATATGCTGCAAGCATCCTTTTGGTCTCGCCCACCACCTCCCCTGTCTCGGCAAGCATCCTCAGGTTCTCCACCGTGTTCAACTCAAAGTCCTCAAAGGCCGTTGCAAGTCCTATGACCCTGACCCCCTCGTCGGCATACTTGTGATATACCTGAATCGCCTCAGGTATGGCGTGCATAAAGCACCCCGGGCAGTTCACTTGGAAGACCTCGAGCAGTACGATGTGGTCATGTTCCTGGTCAAAGTTGGTGGGTATACCCTGCACCCATTCAGAGACCCCAAAGTTTGGGGCCCTCTGGCCTATTACGACGCTCACGCGGCAACTCCGCCCCTTTGTGTTAAATAGCTTGGCCCATGGAAGGCGGCACGGAACTTCTATACTGCGTGCGTTTGCTGTGATCTGCCAAGAGAACGAAGTGGCCACGCATGAAGTTACGCAGCCAGCCATCGCAAGGCGGCTAGACTCCAGAGGGAACCGCGGGTGTATGATCGGTTCCATGGCACAAAAGCCGGCCTTCCCCTGGGGCATGCTCCAGACACCGCGCGATTCGCGGCCGCGGGTATCAGAATAGAATTATAAGGATTTAGACCACGCATGAGACGTGCTTCGATAGCTCAGCCTGGTAGAGCGTTACCTTGGTAAGGTAAAGGTCGCGGGTTCGGATCCCGTTCGAAGCTCCATCATCATTATCATAATCACAGTAGCACCGCGTCATGCTCCGGTCGCGGCAGATTGCAGCAGCTGCCATTCGGAAAACCGCACGCGGGCAGCCGGATGGCATGGCGGATGGCCCGCCAAGACGTCAATAGTTTCTAATCAGCAGCTCGGTATGCCCGAGGCGCCTACCAGGATCCGAGCTGATGCAACGGTTTGCGCTGACACGCTCGACTGTCCACGCGTCCCTTGCAAACATCTCGCTTATGACGCCAGAATCCGAGTTTGACAGCAGCACGTGGCATCCCATCTCATCAAGCGTGACGCACAGATCGGCCAGCCTCCTTTGGTCCTCAATCCCAAAGTCACCGCACGTGTACCTGGTAAAGCTGGCAGTCCTGCTGACCGGCATGTACGGCGGATCAAAGTACACAAAGTCCCCCCTGCGCGCCTTGCGCGCCACGGCCCCAAAGTCCTCGCATGACACATGGACGTTGTTCAAGTTCAGTATTCCGCTTACGGCAAGTACGTTCTGCTCGTCGGCTATGGTCGGGTTTGCATACCGACCAAGCGGCACGTTGAATTTCCCGCGGCTGTTGACGCGGTACAGTCCGTTAAAGCACGTCTTGTTCAAAAATATCAGCCGGGATGCAGTATCTATATCGCCGGCGCTGCCAGGGTCATGGCCGTCACGTACGCTGTAATAGTACGACTCAGGGTCCGCCCTGTAGCCGGCCTCGTGGTCATGCAGCGCGCGCAGGAGATCCTCAGGACGGTCGCGGATCATCTGATATGCCAAGACAAGCTCCCGATTCAGGTCGGATATGTGAAAGGTGGGCGCACCATCGCGGCCGTTCTTGCCGCCCTTTGAGCCTGCCGGCGCAACATGAAAGAACAGGGCGCCTCCCCCCAGGAAGGGCTCAAAGTACCTGCCAAACGACTCCGGCATGCCGCCACTCACCACGGGCAACATTTGGCGCTTGCCGCCGGCCCACTTTACAAACGGCCTCGGACGGTATCCCGACGACGCAACCTGTCTGCGCATCAACGGGCCATCAGGACACTGGTAATTACACATTGAAAATAAAACAGTTGAGTTATTGGTAAAAAAAAACGAATCATGTACGGCGCGAACGTATACCCAAGTCGACAGCAGACTCACGGCCAGAATGACTCTGGATCCGGGCTTTACGCGCGCGGCTTCAATCGGCCCGAGCACGCACGGCGCGATAGCACAAGAAAAATATAGAAAATGAAAATGGGGTGGGATTTCTCCTAGTCCCACTTGGACCAAGCGGCCATCCATCTGTACGTCCACGTGTTGAGCTTGCAGCCCAACGCGGCAAACGTACAAGCCAGCACCGCACCAGCACCGGCACCCAACGCGACCGGACTATTGTAGAACTTGCCTACTTGCGGTTCTATCGGCGTCATGTATGGCGGTAATGTCGGTCTCGGATACTTGAATGCCGTTTCCAACGGATCGGCCACCGTTATCAGGTTCACCATGTTAAACAGTGGTAACGACATTCCAACCAGTACGCCGCCAAACAGGATCAGCGAGTGCTTGTTCTTCTTTGTCGCCCAGTATACCAAGTCAAGCAACATTGCCGACGGCAACCAGACTGGCGTCACTATGAAGTCGTACGGGTAGCCGAGCGCAAACCATGCCCCCTTGGCGACCCATGTATACACGGTCATGATTAACGCATAATACGTGGCCGTACCTGGAACGCCTGTAAAGGTAAGATAGTAGGTAGCACCAACTACAAGCATCAGCGTCTGCGATATTGAGAATACCGTATACGATGTCCAAGCCCAGTCAGTATAGAAGATGTAATCTCCCGCATTAATCGTCAGCAGCGTAGAGTTAACTGCAACCACTACTATGAACAAGTAGTGTGTACATCGTCTTAACCAGACCATTGATTTATTGAATTAAGGATAGGTATATAAAATTTTAGAATCAGGAGCGCACTTCTATTGTGCGGAAATTAGTTCGCCCTAACTTTAGGCGATCAGCCAAAGACTATTTTGCGTTACACCGATCACGCA
>JAGWAX010000002.1:41865-50787 GCA_021296175.1 Nitrosopumilaceae archaeon
CAGGAAGGGCAGGCGCACGTCATACGTTGCCGAAGAGATGAAGATCAGCCAGAGGCGCGTGCAGCAGATATGGGCAGCATGCCGTGCAACGGGCAGGCCGCCCGCGCTGCAGCCGCCGGGCAGGCCCGGGATTCGGCCCACCGTGGAGCAGACCGACGCCGTGCTGGCGGCACGCCGCAGGATGCCGGCAGGCGTCACAAGGACTGCCAGATATCTGCGTCACAAGGGCATGCAGATAAGCGAAAAAATGGTATACAGAGTCATGAAGGAGAACGGGATGGTCACGCCGTCCGCCGCAAAATCGCGCAGGCGCAAATGGATACGCTACGAGCGCAGATACTCCAACGCAATGTGGCATACTGACTGGCACGCGATGAAATATCAACGCTTTCAAGGCTATCATCTAATCATATATCTTGACGACGCGTCAAGGTGCGTGGCAGGGGCCGCGGTATTCAAGGAGGCCACATCGGAGAACGCGGTGGCGGTACTGCAAAACAGCATTGCCGGGTTTGGAACGCCTGCCACCATACTGTCTGACAACGGGTCGTGCTTTGTAGGCGTGAGAAGAAAGACCCCCACAAAGCCATGGACGTCCACCGTATTTGAGGCAGCCCTGCTTGACCGCGGCATAGAACTGATCAACGCCCGCCCCTACCACCCTCAAACAAACGGCAAGCTCGAGCGGTTCCACCGCACGCTTGAGGAGGAGATTCATCACTTTGGGAGCCTGTCGGAGTTTATCGCATACTATAACGAGGTGCGGTTGCACTGGTCCCTTGACATAGACAGCGGTGAGACGCCGCTGCAGGCGTTTCACAACAGAAAAGTACCTGATGCGATCAGGAAAAACGACCCAGAATGGATGGAGAAGGATGCATATGAGTAGCGGACCGACTTTTCATATACTACAGCGAAATCATTTCGACACAATACAAATCAGGAGCGCACTCCTGTCGTACAGAAAGTCGGCCCGCCTAGGATCATGGGCATTATGTGAAAAATGGGTCTCTTTTTCCCCCATCATAGGCGTCCCCCGTTCATTTGGGATCGGTGCTTCTGATCGCCCCGATCGCCCCCTGTGCCCGAATGGCACCAGCGGCGTCTCGTAGTCGTCGACATCCAGCGAAGCGTAGTCCCAACTCGTCGTAAACATGCACTTCCGAGCCATCAGGAGACCTCCGCTTCCAGGCTGCGATGGGACCGCACCGGCTTGCCGCTTGCCTGCGGGCTGCACGGCCGGGCAGCTGCGGGCGTGACGCCGCCCTCAAGCGGCACTCAAGGACGGTGCCGCCACCTCGCGTCCCTCCCAGAGCCGTCCCCGGACGCGACATCGCCCTCAAGCGGCACTCAAGGACGGCGGGCCTGCCACCTTCCCTTTCCTCTCTTCTGCCATTCTGCCCCACAAGGCAGGGTCCATCGTCAGACAGATGGACGTAGGTGCGCCAAACCTCTTAGCTGCAAGCCTGAGAATCGTCACGGCATTCTAGGAGAGTCACATCCGTGACGCGCACAAAGGCATCGTCCATGCGTATGAGACTCTGTTTGAAAAGCGCGGATCCTTCAGGGCGTGCCAGTCCGCATGTCACATGGTGCTGAGGTGCGTGCCCGTGACGCGCCCACTTGCGCCTCCGCGGCCCTGCCGCCGGGGACTCCGCGGTGCCGCCCTTCTTCAATAGGACATACCGTGCGTAACTAATATCGTGATTCCTTCTTCCCAGCCCTCTTGCGGTGCACATGGCCCAAGGCCAACCGTCTTTGACAGGTGCGGTTATTGCTGTATCCTGGCCTCCGTATAGGAGCGCGAACTACTCGTCGGCGCGCATGGTCCGAATCGTACGGAACATTGCCCACAGCCCCTACACGTGCCTGGTGTAAATTCCATGGTCCTTTGCTGCCCCGTAGGCAGGAACCCGCTTCCAGATCCCCGGCCAGTTGCCGGCGTGACTTTCCTGTCAGTCTCTTTGGCGCGGTCTTTGATGATCAGTCCGTCTAGCAGTTGGCTTGTACGCCTGATCCTGCGGGACCTACTTTTTTCGCACAACAGCTTGCTTGCCACATGGCTCCAGGCATGCCTCGCACCAAAGCGCAATGGCAGATTCACAAATGACCTGTCTGTGCCTAAAGGGGGAACGGGGTGACATAACACCCGAAACAAGAGAAAATGAAAAAGATTGAAGGATAGCTCTTCTTGCAATCAAGCGCCCTCAACAAACAGCGAGATTGCGATTGTGCCTGCCGCTACAGCGCCAACGCTGCCGGCCACAATGCCGTTGCTGTTTTTGTTTGAGCCTTCTTCCATGACCTTTACGCAGAAGATGTAACCTATTGCCTCGATAATGGTAAGTACGATGAATGCAAAGTGTCCACTCGGGGTCGGATATGCCCACGGATAGTAATAGTATCCTGCTGCCGTACCGCCAAATGTTGCCAACCATGCTGCCCAGAAAGATATGGTAATCAGACCGGTCATGTTCTCAACGCGCTTTCCAATCATACGTTCTACGTCGGCGCTAGAGGAACCTCCGGCACCGCCAGAACCAAACCCTTTTGGAAGAGTCATTGTAGGTGTGTATGCTGTAATAGTTTTAAATCTTTCTTAAGGGTTGCCAAGGCGGCAGCAGAGGTATATAAGCAGCATCAACGGCTGCCATCACCAAGACGCATCCGGCGGGCCAAGCGTACCGAGCGTCAGGCAGGCACAGGAGACGACACCCCAGGCACACAACCAGCAAATCACGATACTGAACACACGTCTCTGATCGCAACAGGCAAGAGGCGGACACGCAGCGATCGCACCAAGGAGAGCGGCAGTTGAGAGGCACGCGTCCAACCCCGCAGCAGTAATCCCTGCCTATGCCGGCGTACCGGTACGGCGCAGGGCCTCCCACGCACGAATTGAAAAGAAGTGTGCGTAAAATACCCACACACTACGGGATTGATCTGCTGTACAGTTTGCCCTCAAGGGCCATCTTGTACATCTCTGCAACATAGGGGTTCTCTCCAGGAGTCTCGGCACCCAGTTCTACCAACCGAGCGTACACCCTGACCACGTAGGCCAGTGCGCCCATGAACGCCACTACGACGCCCATGTTGAACATCCAGTGGTTCGGCACGGCAAAGATCTCCTCTACAAACCAAAAGTGCCACATCTCGTTGACTCCAATCGTGAACATGGTCGCCAGATAGCCAAGAATGGTCATCTTCAGACCCGTATTCATCGAGTTGTTGGGGCCCCTGAGAACTGGAACCTTTCGGTCATATATCGCAGCCGCACCCCAGCCTAGTGGGAGTGCAACAAAGTGCGAGTACAGCCACCAGTGTGCAGGCGTAAACGCGCTGTCCCTGATGGATGTCTGGTGGAGTGAACCATCGACAAAGTTGTCCACTTCGACAGATGCTGCAGTGGATCCCATCGCAATGACGATCAGCCAGATCTTCTTGAGTCTCTGGATCTCGACCTCCTTTGGGATTAATGCTGGCATTTGTGCCATGTATGTTATCACCCTTATCTTACATATAAAGCACAAGAATACAATCATGCGTGGAATAGTGTAAGACTTGCATTTTTACAAACAGAATATGAAATTTTTTGTATTTTATACCATAAAACATGCAATACAACATTACAAACAACCATCAAGTTTGATGTTAATCATTAATGTTAATCATTGAACACTGCAAGCGGTCCCCTGCCTCCAGGCATACAGGCAGGGCAGCCTGAGCCGCGCCGTAAATCCTGCCTAGGCGTCATGCGGCACGCTAGTCGGGGGTGATCGCACCCAGTACGGGGGGGGTGCTGCAACCAAGGGTCTGTCAACGACGGCAGATCCGGCGACGGGCGGCGCAACAGATCCAAGCATGCGCGAGGGCGATTACAGATAAACCCGCTGCAGACTCAAACGGTGAAACCAGTCAGGACCAGAGGCTCGCACATGTGTCTGCTGCAGGCATGCGCTGTAGTGCAATGTCGCTTCTTCCAAACTCCCGACGGAACCGCCCCCCTGAAGCTAACAGGCGGCATGCTTGGGATCTGGCAGGCGTCGGGCACGCAAGACGGCATGCCGTGATTACGGCCACTAGGAGATGCTCCGTACTGCAAGGATCGCTGTCGCTATGGTTATATCAAGCCGAGCCATACCGTCTGCGACAATGACGCGGAGGGTGGCAGCAGTAGCAGTGGCTCCAAACGGCCCGATCCGGGGAGTAAACTTGTTTTGAGACTAGACGCCCAGACGGCAGCACGACAAGGAGTATAATCGCCATGGTAACGGAGGCTGTAGGCTGAATTGAGCGACAACGTCGAGGAGCTCGACTGCAAGGTAAACTTCATGCTGCGAAAGGAGGTCACGTTTGTGATACTCGGCTCGGTTGTGGGCGCGCTGGCCATGCACATACCCGCCGTCTTCTACAGCTCCTTTGAGGAACTGTCGCACGAGGTATTGGCGCATGTGCTGCCGGCCGGAGAGACGGGCGAACACAACGACGGAGCGGGACTCCTGCTGCACATCCTTATGTCCACCATCATAGGGGTCGTGGCGGGCGTGATACTGCACCGCATACTCAAGTTTGACATCTCGCGCCCCTCGAGGGGCCTGATCTTCGGGCTGCTCGCAGGAGGCGCAGTATTCATCATATTTGCAATGCCCATGATATACCTGATAATGTCCCCGTCGTTTGACGATGGCGCGCACGCAGGGCAGTCGGACTTTGCCAGGGTCGTACTCGAGTCGTTAGGCATACATCTGCTATGGGGGCTGGTAATGGGATCCGTGACCTCCTTCCTATCGCGCAGGTTTGGCGCCAATTACATATGTCACCAGTGCGATGTGGAGTTCTTCAACACCATAACGCGAAGGGCCCACATATCGCACGTGCACGGGGAGGGCTCGCGGGCAATGAAGCGCGTGCTGATACTGGGTGGGGGGTACGCCGGTGTCGGGGTGCTGAACCGCCTGCAAAAGCAGTTCCACGACGACGTCGACGTGAGCATAAGCCTCGTAAACGAGTCAAACTATTTCTTGCACACGCCAATGCTGCCGGAGATGGCCACGGGCACCATAGAACCGAGGCATATCGCGACGCCCATTAGAAAGTTTTGCCACAGGGCCCGATTCTACCAGGCCCGCGTAACCGCGATAGACCTCAAGGGGAGGCAGGTGACCATACGCAGGGCCAATTCGGAGGATACGAGAGTGCTGCCGTACGACTATCTGGTCATAGCGTCTGGAATGAAGGCCAACTTTTTTGGGAACGAAAGCGTCAAGCGCAACGCGCTCAAGATCAGAACTCTGGAAGATGCCGTCAAGATCAGAAACCACGCCATCGGGGCGCTCGAGGGCGCCGATCTGGAGCAGGATCCGGCCGCCAGGGCCAAGCTGATGACCTTCGTGGTCGTGGGAGGGGGATTTTCCGGCGTGGAGACGGTGGGCGAGCTGAACTCGTTTGTGCGCGACTCGGTCAAAAAGTACTATCACAACATACCTAGATCGTCAATAAGGGTGGTGCTGGTATCGTCAAGCGACATACTTCCGGAGGTGAGCGCCCTGAGCGCGCACGCCATGTCGGCGCTCACGAAGGCGGGCGTTACGATACACATCAATGTAAGGCTGAACGAGTACGCCGGCGGCGTGGCGACCCTTAACGACGGGACTGTCATAGAGACCGGGACGCTCATCTGGGCGGCCGGCGGCATGGTGGACGAGATCGTGGCCGGACTGGACACCGAGCACCACAAGTCTGGGCGCGTCACTGTAAACTCGCACCTGAGTCTGAAGAACGACCCGGACGTCTTTGCGCTGGGCGACTGCGCATTCATCACGGATCCGCGCGACGGGACGCCGTACCCGCCTACAGCCCAGCACGCAATGCACGAGTCGAAGATCGTCGCCAGCAACCTTGCAAACAGAATACGCGGCATAGAGGAGCAGGACGAATTCACATACGACGCGGATGGATTCGTGGCCAAGATAGGTAGCATGGAGGGCGTGGCCCTGATGAAGGGAGTGAGAATGCACGGGCTCGCGGCGTGGTTTGTGTGGAAGCACTACTACCTCTCAATGCTGCCAACCACCGAGAAGAAGGTGCGCGTCGGATTCGACTGGCTGGTGGACCTGTTCTTTCCTCGCGACATATCCAAGATGTAGTGTATGGCTGGCAGATCGGACTGCCCCCGCCGTGGCGTCTCTGCTGCAGTCCCGTATTTGACGCCAGGCAGTCCCGCTCTCGCGCATCTCGTGCCTAGCCTGCTTGCCGGCGGGGGTTTGAACCATGCGTGCGCACCCACATCCCGGAATACGTCGCCAGCAGGCACGCCAATATGCTGCCAGGCCCGTCGGCGGCAGCCCCCCGCAGCCTGGGCGCCACAGGAACGGGCGTCCTAGACTGCAAACCAGCCCTTGACGCACACGCAAGATCGGATGCCGGATGCGACAAGAACTCTACGTAGCCGCCTGCCAGCAGGAACACCCTTGACGCACACGCAAGATCGGATGCCGGATGTGGCGGACGTTGGGTGGCAGGAAGGAGGCTGGCAGGCGCCCCCTCACGAGGCACCAGATTCAAGAAAAACATATAACGGTATGTTATTCTCCCATATAGCAAGGGATACTATGTTCGAAAAGAAGATTTTCGTATTAGGACTGGCCGCAGTGCTTGCGCTGGGAACGCTTGGTTTCAACTGGGTTGAGACCGTCCTTCCTACCGCAGAGGCGCACGGCGTCCAGGCACAACTCCAGAGCCGGTTCATCAGAATCGAGGATGAGACTTTCAACAGGCAGTCTCTGCAGACTGGCGAGACTCTCATACTGACAGGAACGCTGGTCAGTCTCGTGGAGAGGGATCTCAGGGGATGGCTGTCCATCTTCTCAGAGTCCACGAACGCCGGCAACAGATGGGAGATGCTAGCTAGGGATCCCCCGGGCAACGTCTTTGACATTCCTGGAAACAGCCAGATAGAGTATACGCTGTCTGCAAAGGCACTTGAGGCCGGAGTGTACCATGTACACACGCAACTCAACGTGGCTAGCGTCGGGCCGGGACTTGGTCCGGGCCAGACAGTGGTCGTGGAAGGCGACAACATACTCAAGCCGATTCCATACGTGAACATCGCATACCAGTCTATCATTATAGGCGTCGGGTATGTGATTACGTTTGCCACGAGACCCTGGCAAGTGATCTAAAAACCCAAATCCCTTTTTCCTTTCATTTTATCTCAGAACCGTCGGCTCCGCACGTTTATCTTGAGGAGGGCCGCATACGTGCGCGTTGTTGAACTTTAAGATAACCAGGCTGGACATTGCGCAGAGCTATTTTACAGGGACAGTAGAATTTCGTTCAGACACATACAAGGCAAACATCCAGGGCCAGAGGAGGGACAAGGTGCTGAGACTTCCCTTCCGCCTGCCGGGATTCGGCGATGGCGGCGGGCCGGCAAGAATGCTGGTCAGGGTGTCGGGGCCGCGCGGACTCTACGTGGAGGACTGGCTTACGTACGGCGGCAAGTCGGAGTGGCTTGAGATTGACTCGGATGCGATCACGTATTACCTGGCCGACCACCAAGACGAGCTTGACATGATAGAGGTTGACGACAGCGGCGGCAAGTGACGGCGGCGGCGGCAAACGCCGGGTCTCCGATGCAGGCAGGCCTTGCAGCAGATGCAGCATCCTTGAAGCGACGCTGGAGGCGCCACGGCGCAGCCGCGCGCTCCCTCCTGCGCAACACGCATGAATTATGGGATTCCGGCACCCGACAAGACGGACAGGCAGAGGCCGGTTCGGAAGGGGGGGAGTGGGCGGTTGCGCCACGGCATACGAAGCGTTTATGGAAAGGGATTTATCAACCGGCGGCGGTGATCAATCATGATCTGGCCCGGCACCAGTGATCCGTACAAGCGCAAAAAGACGATACGCTTTCTGATAATTACGGCCATAATCGGGATATCGGTGGCGGCCGCCAGCGCCTCCATACAGTACGTGGTCAACGCGGACAACCCGCTCAAGGCCTGCATCAACGACCGCGGGACGCCCTACAGGATCGCCGCCACGCTCGAGCTGATAGTGGACGGGATAGAGGCGAAGATTCCGGCCAACATTGGGAATACCGACGAGTGCCAGAGAACAATGTATACACTGTCCGACGACGGAACGATATATGCAGAGTGGGAGGAGGAATATCCGTTTGAGATCGGCCACTTTTTGTGGATGTGGGACTTTCCGCTCAGGGACATGGTACAGGACAAGTCAATGATATTTGTTGACGGCCAGCCGTCACCGCACTTTACAAACCATCTGTTTACCGACGGGGCCCACTACAAGGCCGTGTTTACGTCAAAGGACTTTGACACATCAAAGGACTCGGACTTTTTACCGCCGGAAAACTAGCGTGCGGCAGGGCCCCGATCCGACGCAACGTAGACAGAGGCAGGATGCCGCAGCACTTCTGACGGCAGCAGCAGCAGGCACCATGTAGAAAGACAACAAAGGACTAAAAATAATCATAAAATATGGAAAGGCAGGCACTTACCAGTACTTGCCGTTGTCTGGAATCAGACCTATACCTTCGCGCTCAAAGTGCCTGTCCAGCTCGTCGACCCATTTCTCACGGTTGTCCTTGTAGGCCCATCCGTGAACACGCAACCAGAATGCAATGATTCCAAGGAGGAATATTGTGAACATCATGGTCCCGAAGATGTAAATCATTACATCAAAGAATAGCGGATCATAGTTTGGTCCTAGCTGTCCTGAGATCGAGGATAGGATGCTTAGGAAGATTCCCACTATTGGCTCCATAAAGAATCTGAACTATGTGTATGTTATATACATTTCTGTTCTTTGCTGCCGGTTGTGGTATCCAAAAAGTCGTTCCCCCCCCCTCCTAGCTGGCATCGTACTCCTCCCCCGTCTGCTCATCTATGATCCTTT
>JAGWAX010000123.1 GCA_021296175.1 Nitrosopumilaceae archaeon
GTCGAAGATTCCGTACCCCGTTACAAACCTGGACGCGTCGTCCTCGTAGCACAGAAACCAGCGTCCGTCGTGCATTCCACCGTGGATCTGCTTCCAGTCCGTGTGCCACAGCGAGTTTGAGTGCGTGCGCCCGTACCGGATCCATTTGCGCCCCTTCCTCTTCTTGCCTGGTTCCTCCCGGGCAAGATCCTCTTCCACCATTATCCTGTGTATGACGCCCAGTGGGATATTAAGACCGCACTGCTTCCGGATCTTTTCTTGCAGCAGGGACGCGCTCACGTGCTCGCCGTCGCGCGCGTGCAGTACTGCCGCATGCTCCCTGCGGCCGTACATGCTGGCAACGCGCCGGGCCCATCCGGGGCGGATGAACCACGTCCTTCACCGGCTTGTGCCTGTACCGGGACCAGAGCTTCTTCACCCACCGTGCGGAGACTTTCATGGATTCTGCTATCTGGGCGTTGGTAAGTTCTCCCTTGTGTTTTTCCTGCAGTATCCACCGTACCTGCCTTGTGTCGAGTCCCACGCTGTCCGGGTTCTCGCGGCTCACATATTTACGCCGCCTCCTGCTCCAGGTCCATACACCCTCGTTTCCACTGCGCATGCTGACAGCAGCCTGTCTAGGCTCCGGGACAGGGGGTTAACGACTTTTTGTACAACAGAAGAACCACCGGAAATAGAAGTATTGTAAGTGGTCACGGGGTCTGGCTTCAAACTGATTAGATTTACTGGGTCATAGCAGGGCTATGATAAAAAATGAAGGAAAGGGAGGACGCTCAGGCGTATCTGGCAAGCTCCTCTGTGTAGTCGAGGCCCCTGCCCTTCCACGTGCCCACGCATGTAAACAGTGCGCCCATCCAGTCCATGGTGTCGGCAGACCGGATGCTGCCGCGCACCTTGCGGTGCACCACCAGTTCGCGCAGCTGCCGCTCGGCCGCGTTGTTGTCCTGCGCGATGCGCGGATCGAGCACGAACCGGAACATGTCCGGCAGCGCGCGCCCCAGCTTTTCCATGCATTTTCCCAAGGCGGGATGGCCACGGTACCGGTTTATCATGCGCCTCACGCGTTTTGCAAGGGCGTCGCGCCGCGCCCCGCGCCCGTCCTTTGGGATGCCCCCTTTTGGCGTCCCGAAGTATGCGCCGGAATACGGCCAGCGCGTGCGCCGCGTCCGCGTCGCCGGGGTTTTTTTCGGATATGATTCGCATCTCGCGGACGAGGTGCGCCGTGCACCGCTGCACGACATATCGCGTGTACGCGCCCCAGCCGTCGGCGATTATGGTGCCCTTCCATCCCTCGCCGAGGACCTCGCGCACCACGTCGGCGCCCCGCGAGTCCCGGATCAAAAACAGCACTCTTCCCGTCCTCGGGTCAAAGAACGTCCATATCCAGACGTTCCTGCCGCCCAGGCTGATGGACGTCTCGTCGATGTGCAGTATGCCGGCGCGCCTCATGTGCCCCATTATGACGCCGGCGGGGGGAATCAGGCGCCCGCAGAATCTCTTGAGGATCCTGCTTACGGTTCCAGACGACATCAGGATGCCCGCGAGATGCGCGAGCCTTTCGGCGCTGAGCCTGTTTGTCAGGCGGCACAGGTAGTTTAGGATCACCTCGAGCACGATGTTGGGCCCGTACCTGCCGTTCCTGAGGAACGGGTCGTCGGCCCTCATGTTCTTTTTGCCCCATCCGCCGCAGTCATAGTATGTTACGTTGCACCTGATCGTGCGCTTTTGGGGTTTTGTCGTCTCCTCCACGTATATGGTCTCGGTGCGCCTCTCCACGAGCTGCCTGCGCCTGCACCCCCTGTTGTCACAGCACGTCATGGTAATGTCGCGCGCCTCGTCGGGCCTGCCATACTTGTGGAATGCGCCCCTGTGACCCGGCTGTCCTCCCGGTCTGCGGCCCTTCTTCCCCTTTTTCCTCTTTTTGTCGCGTCCGGACTGCCGCGTCTTTTGCGTCAGGGTCTTTTTTGCAGGCGGCGTGTGGGCCCCGTCGTTGTAATTGTCGCGGGTGGCAAGCTCCCTGTTCTTCCTTTTGAGCTCCCTGTTTTCCTCGTTGATGAGCCGGACGTCCTCAGAGACGCGGTTTTTGTCCGGGTCCGGCATGGCCTGATACGCAGCCTCCGCGGCCCTCAGTTCCATGCCGTGCCGCATCTTGAGATCCGACCTTTCCCTGCGCAGCTTTTTGCACGCGTCCTGCAGCTTTCCGACCTTTTCTGTCAGCAATTGAATCCTCTTGGCGTCTGACCTGACCGTCCTGCCCATCTGCCGGCTCTTTTTTCCCCCGGCGCGCAGCTGCGCGGCCATCATTTTCTTCTCGCCTTTGAGCACCTTGATTATTTCTAATAATTTCCCGTCTTGGCCCTTCCCCGACGATCCGTTTGCTTTAAAACCCCGTTTTGAAGACTCTTGTTGGCGAGTTTGTCTCATCATTTCGTATGTTCCGATGAGACGAACACGCCACTGTTACTTAAAGACTCTGAT
>JAGWAX010000124.1 GCA_021296175.1 Nitrosopumilaceae archaeon
GCCCAAAGGGCTTCGATCCCTTGACCATTGGATTAGAAGTCCAACACTCTATCCATGCTGAGCTATGGGCCCAAGAAGCTTGCAGCCCGGTGCAGTTTTAAGGGTTTTTTGACGAACCGCTGCACGTTTCCAAATGGCTTCAAACCGCATGCAGCTGTCTTCCATGCCGCATTGACTGCATGACACGTCTGCGCCCGGGCATGTCTCGTTTCTGCCTGTGTGGCATACGCGGCATGTCATATCTTCTGCCTCCGAGAGGTGCTTGCGTCGTCCCTGGCCATCCTAAAGAACCGTTGCTGCGCGTGCATTGCGTACGGCCAAGTATTCTGTTACTTTGTTGTGTGCGGCCCTGTATTATTTGTCTGTCGGATGCTCTAATGGGGACGAGGGAGACGACGACGGTGGTGGTGGTGGTAGTGGTGACGGAGCCGGGCAGTGACTCTCTCAAGCGTCGAACGCGCAGGATCTGAACCCCCGATCTTCGACGTGTAAGGAGGGACGCCATAACCGATCCGGATCATGTGTCCGGAAACTACATTGTTGAAAACGATTCAAGCTTGACTCAAATTTCAAGCCAAACGGCATCTAGATTGGAACACAAATCCAGTCATCGACCACTGGCCGTGAGTGCCTCATCAAAGCGGCGAACCTGGCAACCGGTTTCTAGTTTAATTATACAGAGACCCCTAAAAGCAGCATATGGTGGCTGAGTTTGAGGTGATTCCCTCAATCATCGGAATCTTGTTCTTGGTGATTCCTGCCATGTTCTTCGGCAAAATCTGCAAGAGGTTGGGAATGTCTGAGATTGTTGGTTTTGTCCTGGCAGGCGTTTTTCTCGGACCCTTTGCCTTGGGCGGCATGATACCCGTTTTTGACGGGAGCATTGTGCATCTAGACGACGTAACTATCGCACTATGGGAGATATCTGGCATAGTCATACTCTTTGCAGCTGGGCTTCACTTTACCTTTCGTGATCTAATCCGTGCCGGCCCCTACTCGGCCATAATTGGGGTCATGGGGGTGGCAGCACCCCTGGGTTTGGGGTTTGTCGTGACCCAGATGTTTGGGTTTGGCTGGGAGGTCGCGGTCCTCATAGGCGCAACGCTGTGCGCGACAAGCATTGCGGTGTCTGTTACAGTTCTAGGAGAGCTGGGGATGGAAAAGACCAAGGAGGGAAAAATCCTAGTAAATGCGGCAGTGCTAGACGACGTTATAGTGCTGGCCGTGCTGTCCGCCGTCTCCTCCATAGTGGTGTACCACGCCGTTCCCACAGTCGACTCGGTTGCCGTAACCGTGCTGGGAGGGATTGGGCTTTGGTTTGTGATCTTATTAGCTGCGGTATTTGTGCTCCCAAAGATCATTCACGGGGTTGCAACGGCAAGCCCGACATCCCTCAAGGTGAGGGGAACCAAGCAGGGGGCTGCCCTGTGCTCGGCTTTCGGGTTTGCCGCAATTGCATACATGGTGGGCCTTAGTCCCATCGTAGGCGCATTTGCGGCAGGCATGGGACTTGCAGGTTCCAAGCTTGCATCGCAGGTCCGGGAGTTTGTTGGAAGGCTAAAGGTAATTGCAGAGCCACTGTTTTTTGTAATAGTAGGCGCGCACGTGAACATCGGGCTGATTCTTGATGTCGACTGGGTCTTTTTCGCGGCGATTCTTGCCGTGGCAGTGTCAAGCAAGGTACTCGGGTGCGGGATACCCGCATCGTTAATGCTGAGGGACTCCAGAAAAGGACTCTGCATTGGCTATGGCATGGTGGCCAGGGGAGAGGTTGCGCTCATCATCTCGGGAATCGGGCTCTCTACGGGCATCTTGAACAATGAGATCTACTCGACACTGGTGATTGTTGTTTTGGCGACCATAATCATCTCGCCAACGCTCCTGCGCATGGGCGCGCGTAAAGATTCACAGGGCCAAGAATCGCCACAAGGGGGACGTTGACAGTGCGACGTATCATGCTGCACGGGAGACCGCCGGTGTGCACCACAGGGCCGACCGGGATCGCAGGCACGCGCTCAGATGCGGTGCAGGAGCCGTGCAGTCCTGACCCATAAAGCCGCCCAAAGCATGCGCCCCGGACTGCGGCGTGGTGTGTTGCCGCCACCGCACTGCCTGACGGGGCCGCCTCTGGCGCTTCCACCCCGCCCTGCGTCCGGACGCATCCGCTATTCCTTTTTGCGCCATGCGGCGCCTGCATCGTCCCTGGCCATCTTGAAGAGCCACTGCTGCGCGTATCCGGCGTAGGGCCCGAAATATTCGGATATCCTGCCGTGTGTGGCCCTGTACTGCTTGTCAGTCAGGTGCGCCGGCGGCGCGGCGGCGGCAGCAGTCCCGGCCGCCTCCGACGGGCCAAGCCATCCAAGCATGCTGCCGTAGTGCGCGTCCAGGACGCGTAGCATCCACCGGTCAAGCGGGAACGCGTCCGGCCTCTCAAGTGAGAACAGCATTATGCAGTCGGCTACCTTGTTCCCGA
>JAGWAX010000036.1 GCA_021296175.1 Nitrosopumilaceae archaeon
TGGCAGGCTTCGTGGCAAGCGCCCCGCCCGCGGCGCATCCCCCCAACCGCGTTGCAATGGCGGCCGCGGCCGCCTCCATGGGCCCCGTGTCCACCGCGGGGCCGCCTCCCGGGTCGCGCCGCGCGTCCTTTGCATCGCGGTACGGCCGCGCCAGGGCGTAAAAGACAGCCACAGTATGGGATTCGTGCCTGATTGCAGGGGGACGCGAACTCGTACTTTTGGCGGCGCGTGATCTGGACAGCGCCACTGCAGCCCGCGAGGGCCCCGGCGTGCTGCAGGCCACGCGCGTGTGCGTGCGTACGTGCGTACGTGAGGCCACGTGTGCACAACAAATGGAAAAAAAGTCAGAGGAGATATCCTCTAATTGTGTGCGTGCGTACGTGCGGCCACGTGTGCACAACAAATGGAAAAAAAGTCAGAGGAGATATCCTCTAATTGTGTGCGTGCGGGTTGGCCGAGCTGCCCTGCATCTTGACAAAGGTTCCGTCTGCCTTCTCGTGATACTCGAGGTATGACGGCTCTATCAGGATGGCGTGCGTCGGACATGCCTCCTGGCACGCCATGCACTGGGTGCAGTCGTGCTCCCTGATCGGCTGTGACTTGTCGGAGTAGTCCAGGCGCTCGTCCTGCTCTGTCAGGCCCGTGCCCTCAAAGGTGGCGTCCAGGCAGTCGGCCGCAGCAATGTCCTGCTCGGTCCGGTACCACTGGAATGTCTGCACGGGACAGACGCTCATGCACGAGCCCGCGGCGACGCACGAGTCCCAGTCGACTGCCACGGTGGTGCCGTGGATGCCGAGCGGGACCTGCTCCTCGCCGTGCTCCTCGTATGCGGCCTTGACATCGTCGTTGGAGAATGCGTCGCCCTCGGTGTTGCCCGGCCCCCAAATGAAGTGCTTGTTCTCCCCATCCGCGTGGCTGGTCTTGCCGATGACTTCAAGATTCTCTACAAATTTCTCGTCTATTGGCATGGTTCCATCTGTCTGTGATTATTATTTAAATCTAAATAAAATTAGTCGAAACTAAAGCGGTGTCAGTCGTGCGAGTGCGGGTTCGGCGTGCCGGCTTCGATCTTGACAAAGGTCCCGGCCGCCTTTTCGTGCGCCTCCAGGTTCGACTGGTCCACCTTTATGGCCTGGGGCGGGCACACGGACACGCACGCCATGCACCATATGCAGTCGTGCTCCCTGATGGGGTCGGCCTTGTCGGTAAAGTCTGCCCTCTCGTCCTTGACTGCGCTGCCAGTGCCCTCAAAGTACTGCCCCGGCACGTCCTTGGCCGGAATGTCCTTTTCCGTGCGGTACCACTGGAAGACTTGGACGGGGCACGCCTCTATGCAGGCGCCGTCTGCCACGCACGAGTCCCAGTCGACTGCCACCATCGTCCCGCTGACGCCGAGCGGAACCTGCTCCTCGCCGCGCGCCGCGTACGCGGACTTTACCTCCTCGTCGGAGAGGACCTCTGCCGGCGATCCGTCAGCGTTCTTGTCCTTGCCGGGGCCCCACACAAAGTGGAACTGGCCGTCGGCCGTCTCTATCTTGCCTATGGGCTCCATGCCCTCTGGAAAGTTTTCTGCTATCGGCATGACTAAACAAAAGATGTATTGTTATTTAAAGATAAACAGTGCGGGCACGGACGGGTGGCGGCCCGCCGCGCCGGGCCAGAACCGGGGGCCCGCATGGCGCGTGGGGGGCGGTACCGGTTTCGGATCCCCTAGGTTCATAACGCACCGCCGCCCATGTTTCGCGTGGACATCATAAAGTACGACCTGTACCGGGGGCCCAACGTGGGCGTGTACGCGGCCGCAAACGACTCGGTCCTGCTCCTGCCAAACGGGTTTGCGCCCGAAAAGGCCGACAGGCTTGCCGGGCACCTGGGGGTGGAGCGCCGCGTGGACACGTCGGTGGCAAACACCAGGCTGCTTGGCACCCTGCTTGTGATGAACAACTCGGGGATCATGCTCCCCAGGACGGCGTTTGAGGACGAGTACGCCATGCTCAAGTCGGAGACCGGCCTCAACGTGGGCGTGCTTGACTCCAAGTTTACGGCGCTCGGCAACCTGGTATGCGCAAACGACAGGGGGGCCATAGCGTCACCCTGGCTCTCAAGGGGGGAGTGCGACGCCGTATCGGACATACTGGGGGTCGAGGTCATGCAGGGCAGGATAGCCGGCATGTACCAGACGGGATCCGTAATGGCCGCGAACAACACGGGCGCGGCGGTCCATCCGGAGACCGACGAGGAGGAGATGAAGGCGTTTGCAAACCTGCTGGGGGTGCGCGGCATAGAGCAGGCGTCCATAAACAACGGGATACCGTACGTGTCGTCCGGCATGCTTGCAAACAACAACGCGATAGTGGTCGGATCCCTCACTACGGGGCCCGAGATAATGATGCTCACAAGGGCCTTTCTTGGCTGACGCGTGCAATGACCGAGCCCGGGTCGCCGGCCAGCTCCTCGAGGTTTACCGTGCGCTGCTCCCCGGTATCCATCATGCGGAGCAGTGCCTGTTTGTTCTGCACCTCCTCAGTCCCGATGATTATAGTGGCGCGGGCGCCCGCGCGGGACGCGGAGGCCATCTGCTTTTTGAGGGGGCGTCCTGCAATGTCAAACTCGGTTGCGATGCCGCCGCGGCGCAGCGCCGACGCGATGCCGGCGGCCACCCCCCTGGCGTCCGGTGTGGCGCATACCACGGCGATCACGTCCGCTGCCCCGGCCCGAGTGGTGCCGCCGCTGTTGCCGTCACCGTCATGGTCACCTTCAAGCAGCCCCCTGCGGCGCATCGCAAGCATTGTGCGCTCCACCCCGCCTGCCACGCCGGCGGCCCCGAGGTCGGGCCTGCCAAAGGCCTTCATCAGCGCGTCGTACCTGCCTCCCCCGGCAAGCGAGCCGTACTGGGCGGGCCGCCCGTCGCCGCCGTCATCATTGTGGTCATCGAACACCTCAAAGACCATCCCGGAGTAGTAGTCAAGCCCCCGCACGATGCCAAGGTCTATCACGGCGCAGTCCACGCCGCGGCTCCCAAGCGAGTCGGACAGCGACGCGAGACAGTCCCATCCGTCCAGCGACGAGATCTCCCCACGGCGGCCGGCTATCTCGTCCGCGCTTCCGCGCATGGAGGCGTACTCAAGCAGCTCGCCGAGCATGGCGGCGCGGTCCGGGCGCCCGCCCCCCGCGGCGCCCGCATACTCGGATATTATCACGTCCCTCGGCTTTTTTGCGGCCTTGTCCATGACGCGCAGAATGTCGGACATCTCGCCGGCCGGCGTCTTATCTCCGAAGACGCTGCGCACCAAGGATTCGACCAGTCCGCGGTGGCAGACCCGTATCGAGACGTCCTTCTTCATCCCGAGGGACTCGAAGAGCAGGGACGTGGCCTCGATTATCTCCGCGTCCGCGTCCGCAGACGGACTGCCGAACACCTCCATGTCCCACTGGTGAAAGTACCGGTACCTGCCCTGCTGCGGCTCGTCGTACCTGAACACCCCCCCAAAACCGGCGACCTTGGAGGGCAGCCTCTCCGAGCGCTGCTGCGCGGCGCGCCTTGCAAGCCCCATGGTAAAGTCAAAGCGGAGGGCCACCCGGCGGCCGCCCTTGTCCTCAAAGTGGTATATCTCGTCCCTGATTGCAGGCCCCGACCTGGTCTCCAAAGTCGAGAGACTCTCAAGCGGCGAGGGATCCACGAGCCCGTACCCGTACAGGCCGCACACGCGCACAAAGCGCTCCCTGATGCGCTCGATTCCCGCAGAGTCGGCCCCGTCAAAGTCCCTCATGCCGCGGGGCAGATTAGGAGACAATAGCAACGGCGCGCCCGCATGGGGATGATTTAGAGATTTCGCATGCGGTCACAGGTGCCACGGATTCGCGTGCGAGGTTATCTTTTCGGGGAGCGACCCGGCGTGCCTGCCAAGAAACTCAGTCTCCTGCTCTTTGTCGCGCAGGTCGTCAGGGAGCATTATCGGGATCTCCTCTATAATCGGGTAGAACCGGGAGCATTTCTCGCAGTACAGCGCGCCCTCCGACACGGTGCCGTCCCCCTTCTCGCTTACGACGTGAAGCTCCAGTGGGTGGTGCTTGTCAATGGGGCACGCCAGTATGTCCATCATCACGCTCTTCTTCATCTATCTCAGATCCAGGTATATGGGAATCCCCCGCCTTGCAGATAAAAGTGAAGCTTCGGCGGCCTTGATTGCAGCCAGCGCGTGCATGACGCCCCGCGCGGCGCGGTTGCGGCGCTCCGGCTCGCCCCCGCGGTTTATGGCGTCCGCAAAATCCCCAAGCCATGACCGCAGCTGCAGGTCGAGGCTCAAGTTGTCGTGAGGATAGTTCCGGTTCCTTGCAGCGCGGCCGGGGCCGCGGCCGGCCGCGGCCGGCTCGGTTCTGACAAACCCTTCGGACAGGTCTGCCTTTATGACCGCCCCCTCCAGTACCGCCTCCGCCGTCTCGGAGGTGGCGCCGGTCTCCAGATTGACGGATATCGTGGCAGCCGAGCCGCCGCCGTATCCGAGGATAGTGGTCAGGTGACCCTCCGGGCGGCTGTCGTCCTTCAGGCCGCCCGATACGGCAAAGACCACATGTGGCGCGGCGTCAAACATCAGGTTTGCGGTGTATATGGCGTCTGCCTGCATGTCGCGGGCGCGGGCATCACCGGCATGATCATCACCGGCATGATCATGTCCCGAGCCGCCGCCGCCGCCGCGTCCGCCCCCATAATCACAGTCGTCGCGGCCGGCGTACGCCGATGCGGAACTACCCCTTGCACGAATGTCAAACGACATCAGACGGCCGTACGCGCCGGACGATGCCGCGTTGCGCATCGCCTCCGCGGCCATGCTTGAGCGCGCCACAGGGAGGCACGACAGCACCCCTTTCTTCCGGCCTGCCAGCTCCAGCAGCGCGCCCACCCCGGCCGCGTCGCATGCGGGCGGCCATTGCGCGCACACGTGTTTTCCCGCGCCAAGCAGTTCAGAGGCTACGGTTGCGCGCGCATCCGCAGACGTGGCCACGACAGCCCCGTCAAACGTCTCGCCCCGGATCATGCCGCCGACGTCCCCATAATGACCCACAGAGTGCTCCTGGCCGCATGACGCGGCCCTCCGCTCATCCGGGTCGCACACGGCCGCGAGCGCGCCCATGTCAGACAGCACCCTTGCAATCCGCTTGCATTCCCAGCCGCCCGCGCCGACTAGCGCCAGCCTCACGCCGCCGTCTCCGGTCATGCGCCATACACCGGTGTCAGCCAGCGGTCGGCGTACTCTGGCGCGCGCCCCATTACGATGTCGGTGTATCGCTCCATCATCTCGCGCGTGACGGGGCCTGGCCCGCCGCCGTCTCCTATCCTCTTGGAGTCAATTATAGTCACCGGCGTGATCTCGGCCGCCGTCCCGCTCAGAAACACCTCCTGCGCCGACATCATCTCGGCGCGCGTCATGTCCTGCTCCACTGCCTCGATCCCCGCGGCGCGGGCCACCTCCAGTATCGTATTGCGGGTGATGCCCTCCAGCGCGGAGGACGCCAGAGTGGGCGTGACCAGCCTGCCGTCTATGACTGCAAATATGTTCTCGCCGGGCGCCTCGCTCACGTTTCCGGACAGGTCAAGCAGTATGGCCTCGTCCGCGCCGGCCTTTTTGGCCTCGCCGGTGGCGATTATCGAGTTGAGATAGTTTCCGCCCATCTTTGCCTGGACCGGGGTCGACGCGTCGGAGAACTTGCGCCACGAGGACGTGACCGCGGATATGCCGCCCTTTTCAAACAGGTCGCCGAAGGGGAACGCAAAGGCGGCCATTACGGTGGGCGCGTCGGGCGTGACGTGCAGGTTTATGCCGTGGTTCCCCACAAAGTAAAAGGGCCTGACATAGCACGACTCCCTGAGCTTGTTCTCCCTGCAGATTCCGGTAATGGCGTCTGACACTTCTGAGTCTGTATGGTTGAGCGATATCCCGTAAAAGCCGCCGGAGCGCCTAAAGCGGCGTATATGGTCGTCGAGGCGGAACACGTTGAGGTTCTCGCCGTTCCAGTACGCCCTGACCCCCTCAAATATGGTGGTACCGTAATGCATCGCATGGGTGGTTATCGGGATGGTGGCCTGCTCAAGCGGCACGTACGAGCCGTCAATCCACACGAGCCGGCACAGCGGAAGCTTCACGCATGTTGCGGCTGCGTGTCTGTATTAATCTATTTTCAACCGGGCTTGGGCGGCGGGGGGAGGCGCGTACCGCACCGGCTCTACTCCTTTGGAAACTTCATGCCGAGGATTCTGGTGGTCATGTCCTCGGCGCCCGCAAACCTCCTGACCACGTCCCACTCCCTCCTGATTATGCGCTCGACCTGCTCCGGTACGTCGGACTCCCACCCGCCGGGGGCGCGTACCTCCTCTGGGCCGGCTCCCCTGCCGCCGCCGGTGTCGGTGCCGTCATGATCGTTACTGCTATGATCATTAGTATCATCATCAGGACTATCATCAGGGCCGCGATCACTGCCGATGCCCCCCTCGGCCAGCGCGGCCCCGTACATCCTCTCCTTGACTGACGCGGCCGAGACGGGCCTCCTCGTGCCCACCCGCGGCTTTAGCCTGTAGAGCCGCAGCATGTAGCCCTCCGCGCGGTCGCCCGTGTACGAAAAGTACCTCCGGCTCTCCACCCCGCGCAGTATCTGCCCCCGCAGCCTCCAGGACATCGGCGAGAGAAGAGGCGGCATGTAGCGCTTGAAGGGGGCATAAAACGTATAGTCGTCGGATATCGCTATGGAGTCGCCAAAGACGGACTCTAGCATCTCCCTCCTGCACTCAAAGCTGAACGGAAAGCTCCGGCTGTTGACCTCGTTGTGATCGCGGTCCCTGAACACGACTGGCATCACCTTGACCGTGCCGGCGGCCCCCTTGAGGTCAGATATGATCTCGACGTGCGCGTTCGTGACGGGGTTGAGGTGGGCAAGATACAGGGCCGTAGCATCATCGTCACGGGTGGCCAACTGCGCCTAGACCATAACGTCTCTTATTTCAACTGTGGCTATGCGGCGGGAGGAGGTCACCCGTACGACTCGTACTTGACCTCAAAGCTGCCGTCGCTGCGCTTGTCGTGCTCCGTCACAAACCCCCCCGGCTTTAAAAAGTCCATCACGCCGTCTATCGTGCCCTGCCAGCCGCACACGTAGAATATGGTGTTCTCCTTTGTTATCTCCTCGCCGACCAAGTCCTCCAGGGGGGACGCACCGTCCGCGCGCGGGCGCAAGAACGTCTCGACGCGCCCCGTCTGGCCCGACCATGACCGGTTGAACCACTCCTGCGGCCTGCTGATTGCGGCCCTGTACCTGAAATTCCACTTGTCCTTGCCCCTCTGTATGCTGTCGTACTCCAAATCGGTCAGCAGGTCCTTGTAGGACAGCTCGTCGACGTAGCTTGCGCCGTGCAGCACCACGATCTCGCGCTTGTCGCCGACGTGGTGCAGGTGCTGCGCATAGCTGACAAACGGGGCAAGCCCGGTGCCGCCTCCGATACAGACCATCCTTCTCGTGTCAGGCGAGCCGTCCGGCATGGTCTCGTTTATCTCGAGCGCCTTGCCGCTCGGCTTGAGCCACAGCACCTCGTCGCCCTCCTTGGCGTTGAACAGCTGGGTGGTGAGCCTGCCCGGCAGGGGCTTGCGGACCCACCGGATTACAAGCTCGATATAGTCCCTGTTCTCCGGATGCGACGCTATGGAGTAGGCGCGCCTCACAATCTTGCCGCCCTCGTTGGGGTTTGGCATGCCAAGCGTTATGAACTGCCCGGCCCTGAACTCCGGCACGGGCCCCTCGTTTGGGACGAGCCTCATGATCACCAGGTCCTCCTTGAGCAGCTGGACGTACGTGACTGTCGCCTTGTTGTCTACGACCAATAGCAAAACGGCCACGCCAGATGTTAAATATATTGTGATGATCATATACAGGTGCGGCACTCCTTGGAGCCGCAGCAAGCGCCAGTCCAAAGGGGCCCGTCACGCAAGAGAGGATCAGCATCCATATTTAGCGCCGCCGAGGTGACAGGGTGTGAGGGCGTATCATTCTGACAGTCTGGAATCTTTTCTGAGAGCGGACGCCGCGCAGGTGCGCGCTGTCCTGGCAGACCGGAGCGAGATGCCTCCCACGGACGAGCAGAAGCGGGCGTGGAAGGGCCAGCTGGACATAATGGCGCGGGAGCTGCGCAAGCTGGGCGGCGGCGGCAAGGGCCACGTCTGCCTGGAGTTTGTCATACCCCGCATGGGAAAGAGGGCCGACGCCGTAATAATTTACGGCGGTATGGTGTTCGTGCTGGAGTTCAAGATCGGTGAGAGCCAGTACAAGCGGGCGGACATGGACCAATGCACGGACTATGCAGTCGACCTGAAGAACTTCCACGAGGGAAGCCACGACAAGCCCATACTTCCGGTCCTGGTGGCCAGCGGGGCGGGGTCGGGGGCGGCATACGGCCTGGACATGCGGGAGGACGGGGTCTTTGAGGTCGTATGCTCCAACGGATCAAACCTGCACGAGATCATATGCAGGGCGGCCGGGATGCACGCCGGTAGGGCCCCGATAGACCCTCCCGAATGGGAGGACTCGGCATACAAGCCCACGCCGACCATCATCGAGGCCGCGCGCGCCCTGTACAACAACCACGATGTGCGCGACATAACGCGCTCCGAGGCGGGGGCGGAGAACCTCACCAGTACAAAGTCGACCGTCGAGGGCGTGATAGAATATTCCAGGGAAAACGGCAGAAAATCAATATGCTTTGTGACCGGCATACCGGGGGCGGGCAAGACCCTGGTGGGGTTGAACCTGACTGTAAAGCCCCGTGACAGGCCATCTCATGACGATGACAATGATGACGGATCCGTCTTTCTGTCCGGCAACGGCCCGCTCGTAAGCGTCCTGCGCGAGGCGCTTGCGCGCGACAAGTACGGCAGGGAGCGCTCCAGACGCGCCAGGGATCCCACCCTTGCCAGGGTCACGAAGAGTAGCGCATACAGGGAGGCCGCGGCCCTCATACAGCCCGTCAGGGAGTTCATTACGGAGGCCATGGATTCAGACCGCCCGCCGCACGAAAGGGTGGTGGTGTTTGACGAGGCGCAGCGCGCGTGGAGCAAAAAAGAGCTTGACAGGTTCATGAAGAAGGGGAAGGGAAGGGAGATCGGCATGTCGCAGCCGGAATATGTGATCAATACAATGGACAGGCACCAGGACTGGGCGGTGCTCGTCTGCCTTGTCGGAGGGGGGCAGGAGATCAACCACGGGGAGGCGGGCCTGCCAGAATGGTTTGACTCCATAAGGCGCAGCCATCCCGGATGGGACGTGTACGTCTCCCCGGAGATAAACGGGGAAGAGTACTTGGGCAGGAACTACGACGACGGCCGCGGCCGGATCGAGGACATGCTTGGCGGCATACGCCCCAGATACCGCGCGGAGCTCCACCTTGCCACGTCCATAAGGTCGTTTAGGAGCAGGCACGTATCGGAGTTCGTCAGGCTTCTCCTGGACCTCGATGCCAGGGAGGCGGGCGTCACGCTGTCCGGCATAGGCAGGTATCCCATCATGGTGACAAGGAACTTTGGGCTGGCAAAGAGATGGCTCCAGAGCATGGCGCGGGGCACGGAGCGGTTCGGGATCGTCGCGGCCGCAAAGTCGTACCGACTGAGGCCGCACGGCATATACGTTGAACTTACGCCAAAGGCCACCCACTGGTTCCTCAACCCCCCGGACGACCCGCGCTCCTCAAACGGGCTGGAGTACGTGGCGACTGAATTCGAGATACAGGGGCTGGAGCTTGACTGGGCGTGCGTCGCATGGGACGCGGACCTCCGGTATACGGAGGACGGGTGGAACTACAAGGAGTTTGTAGGGAACAGGTGGAACAACATACGCAAGGACCACAAGCAGAGGTACCTGAAGAACGCGTACAGGGTGCTTTTGACGCGGGCAAGGCAGGGCATGGTAATATTCGTCCCGCCCGGAGACGACGTGGACGGCACCAGAAATCCCGGATATTACGACATGACGTACGAGTACCTGCGCGAGATAGGGATACCGGAGCTGCCATATCTGGAGGCCGCCGGCCGCTAGAGGCGTATACCTGCAGCAGGCTGCCGGCCTCTTTGCGGCTTTTCGGGGCCAGGTGACGCACGTAATGAGCCTCTGCACGGGGCATGCACGCCCGACCGCGTTCTCACAAACTTAAGTATGTGTGGAGTCGAACGGTAGTGATGCTATGCGCCGCAAACGGCAGCCTGTTGACGTATTCAGGCATGCTGGCAGTGGCGGCCACAGTAGCGCTGCTCATACTGGTACCGGCGGAATCGCGAGCCGATGCAGTCACCGTAATAACAATCTCCAAAGACAGCGTGGTCCCCGGCTGCGAAACAACCCAGTCATGCCTTGATCCACATAGAGTCACCGTCACCAGGGGCGAGATGGTCGTGTGGAAGAATCCAACCGACTCACTGCATGCCATAATATCCGGAAGCCCGGACTCCATCAAGGACACATTTAACATCGGCCCAATAGAACCCGGGCACAGCGCGGGCCTTGTGCTCAACATGCTCGGTTCGCACCAGTATTTTTGCGCAATCCACCCGTGGATGGCAGGCGGCATACACGTCACGGACGCTCCCACAACCGAGTATGATCCCCCGCTGCACCAGTACGACAGGGGGGTCCACCCCGAACACATAACGTGCAAGGAAGACCGGCACCTCGCATACAGGACGTCTGATGCCTCGCCGCTATGCCTGAAAAAATCAAGTCTTGAAAAGTTCGCAGAGCGCGGCTTCGCGATACCGTCTGAAGCCGGCGATGCCCTGGGCAGAATAAACGCCGACAAGGAACGGCTTGTCAGGCTGCTCTCAGACTACATAGGGCGTGACGACACCGTAATCATAACCGACAATATCGATCATGTGGAGGAGTATGCCGAGAAGAATGATTACAAGGCGGTGGTCATGGAGCGGATATGGGACAAAGTTGGCATCCCGATCGCACTGCCAGACGAACAGGTTCCAGACTGGGGCCGCCTCTTCGATGGCAGGATCCAGGAAGAAGCGGCCATGTCGGCCGACTCGGCGCCACAAGGATTCCAATTGTCCGAGGGGTCGCCTTTGTCGAGTTCCGGCCGGACAGGCGCTCCATACGCAGAGTACTCTCAGACCAACATCCAGGTGCAGGGTGTCGACGAGCCGGACTTTGTAAAGAACGACGGGGACTCGATCTATGTGATAGCTCAGAACGACAACATCGCGATGGTCGACGTCGACAGTACGGGCAGGATGCTACCACCGGGCATATCACCGTACGTAAAGGGGGCAGAATACATGCTGCTGCACCAGGACACGCTGGCGGTGCTGTCCGATGACGGGGACGGGTTCACCACGGTGACGCTGATTGACGTGTCCTCGGAGCCCACCATACTGGCAGAACTTGGCCTCGACTCCGAGCTGCACGATGCGAGGATGATAGACGGCACAGTCTATGTGATGACTATCTCTGATATTGACGAGCCGCCCACGTTGTACGATCTCCGCAACAATGAGCACGATGACGCATACAGGATTCACTTTCTCAAGGGCAATCTGGAGTCCCAAATGCTGTACACCATAACTGCAATCCCGCTTGATGACACGGCGCAGTCGCGCTCAAGCTCCATCGTGCTGGGCGAAGCCGACACGGTATACGTGTCCGAGGACAACCTCTACGTCTCACACACGCAGGAGTACAAAGTGCCCAAGGCGCTGTTTGCAGACGGGTTGTTCTTCAGGCACATCATCGACACGCTCGGGCCACACGAGCTGTCGCGGATGTATGCCATCGCAGCCGACAACAACATTGTGGAAATGGCCGAGTTTGCGCTGTACTCGTTTGACGGGGAGAGTGTTTCCGGACTCGTGGCAAAGCTGGAGGCAGTCGCCACCACGATGAGGGATACATACACCCTAGGAACTGCCATCCACAAGGTCGCGATAGACGGCACCGAGATCAACTACGTGGCGTCAGGTTCGGTGAACGGGGCCCTGCTCAACTCGTTTGCGCTCAACCAGGGAGAGGACGGCATGCTACGGGTCATCACCAGTACCAATGTCGGCGGCCTGCAGAGCAACGTCTACACGCTTGATGAGGGCATGAACGTGATAGGCTCGCTCGAGGGCATCGCCCCCGGCGAGATCCTGCACTCGGCGCGCTTTTCGGGGGACTGGCTGTATGCAGTCACGTTCAGGCAGGTAGACCCGTTCTTTGTGATTGACGTGTCAGGCATAAAGCCCAAGGTGCTCGGCGTGCTGAAGATCCCGGGATACTCGGAATACTTGCAAAACTATGACGACACGCACGTGATCGGAATAGGCCGCGACACCAACCAGAACATGTTTGATGCGACGGAGGATGCCGGAATAAAGATATCCATGTTTGATGTCTCTGACTTTGAGAATCCGCGCGAGGTGCAGAGCATCATAGTCGGGGATCATTCCACGGACTCTGCGGGACTGGTAGAGCACAAGTCGCTCCTGATTGACGACAACAAGGGAATACTCAGCATACCGATAAGGTTCGGCGGCGAGCTGTTCTTTTACGTGTATTCTGTGAATGACGACTATACCATGGATACGCACTCGAAGATACCCCACACTTATGACGAGTCAAACCCGCACCACATGCGCTCCCTGTACATAGGCGACGTACTGTACACCATAACCCCCAAGATGATAAAGGCAAACGATCTGCTGCAACGCGACATGAGCGTTGGAAGCTTGGAGATCTAGCCGCGGAAACCTCGCGCCCCCTGCGCGGCCGTTCCTTACAAACCCAAGTGCCAGCAGGCCCGCGTGCAGGCCTGCAGAGGGCTAACGTTAATAATCGATCAAAAGTTGATACAAACAGTCAGTTTTGCTGACTGTGGGCCGGTCGTCTAGTCCGGTAGGATAGGTGCATGGCATGCATCGGATCGAGGGTTCAAATCCCTTCCGGTCCA
>JAGWAX010000125.1 GCA_021296175.1 Nitrosopumilaceae archaeon
GCTTCCTGTGGGCACGACTGGATTTAGATCTGTCGGTCATGCCACACTTTTGATCTTTTATCCATCACTGATACTACGGCAGTTTGTCGTGATCTGCCTGCCTGGAACCCAGCTCCCAAATTCGCAACAGAACCAAAGATACAGATCACCATACAGGCTGCGGCCAAAAAGTCTGCAGGTTGATCCTCCTTTCTTTCTTCATTTCAGAGAAGATCTGCAACTCACGTATTTTACAGCCCTCTCCAGTAGCAATGGCTAAATATATTATGGTCACGGGAAGAAGCATGGCTAAGACAAAAGTAGAACTCTTTTCATACGACCAGTTTGATGAAATAAACACGTTCTTGAGCGCGTCCGGAATCAAATACGTGGACTTGAAGGTACTTCAAGGAGGGGAGTTTGGGACGGAATTGTTGCTGATCTATGAAGAAGACAAGCCGGGGCCTCAATATGCCGTAGGCCCGAAACTTGATCTGTAAGCGCCGGTAACTTCCAGAGACATTATACAGAGAAAGGGGAGATGGAGTACGTGACATTGGATGGTATCCGTCCATGCCGGGCCGCGGCAGGGTCGGACGTCACAATGCTTGCAGGACGTATTTGGGGCAATTGCCCAATCGCGGGGTTTGGCATTGCGCCGCGCCGCAGATCGGACGCGTCCAGACCGTGATACCATCGTGTGAAGCCGATGCCAGCGCGCATGTCGCCTTTTATCAAATTCGTAATTGACATGTCGTGAGATTGCGGCAGGCAGCGTACTTTTTGGCGGTAATATGCGCCGCTGCAATCTCCATTCTTACCGTTATGGACGCGATCACAGAGGGCGGACACGCCGCGCCGTTTGGCGCAGTGTCGGCAGAGGCCATGCTCTACCTGCACATACCAGACAAGATGATCGCGGGCCACACGTATCAGGGGGTGGCCATTACAGACAGGCCCGCGCCCTTTGGCGCGATATCTGACCGCACCGTACATCTGGCCACGGGCTCCACGTCTGTCAGCATACCGGCCACTGCAGTCATACCGCCCGGCATGAACCACGGCGTTTTTGAGATTATGGCGGTTCGGAGCGGCCCCGCAGAGGTGCACGCCGCCCACGCAGGCGACGTGGGGCTGGCAGGCGGCACCGTGTTCTCTCCATATACAGGCCCGAGGAGCCTGGATCTGGTAATGCCGGGCAACGTGACGGCTGCATCGGACATCACTGCGGTCGTGGTGATGCTGGACGGAAACGGGTATCCCGTGCAGGCAGTACGAGACACGGACGTGCGCATGGTTGCATCGGGCATGATAGGCGCACCCCGGACAGTTTTCATAGCGGAGGGGCACACGCATGCGGCGTTTGCGCTCCAGGTCAACGGATCCGGCTCTGTAACGGCGGTGGCCGCGGGACTGGAGGCCGATACCGAACGCATCGCATACGACCGGGATGTAGTCACGGTCCACATGGCCGCCGTCCCCGACGTGGTCCTGCAGGGGGGCGTCATACACTATACGATATGGATGGAAAAGGGGGGGAATGATGATGATGGTTATACGGGCGGCAGCCCCTTCCACCCTCCACGCGTGATACGCGGCGAGCTCCAGACCACGGACGTGGACGTGGTCCGGCTGGCAGAAAACGTTCCGGCAAACAAGGACGCAAACTCCGACACGGTTGTAGTGCGCAACGGCGTGGCCCGGGGCATGGCCTACGCGGGCCTGGAACCGGGACACGTCGTCCTGACCGCGACAATACCGGGGTACGGGGTCGTGTCTGTCCCCGTCTGCGTCGGCGCGGTCGTCTTTGGCGATGCCAAGGACGGCAACAGTGACGACGCCGACGATGCCACAGGCCATAGCGGTGACGACGCCTTGCAGGCCTCCGAAAACGCCACGGCGCGCGATGCCGGTGTCCCAGAAGCCGGAGATGCGCCAACGCCACCGCCCGGGTGCGGAAACAGTATGGTCGAGACGTTCCGGGAATATACGCAGCGCATCGTAGACGAGCACGCCCGCGCCGCCATACATGGCGGGCACCAGAACATCCCGAAGCTTCCGCGGGAGCTGCCAGAAAAGCCCCCCGCAAACCACATACGGTTCTGGGTCTATCCCGACGTGACCGGCCACGCCGCGCGCGGGACGGTCGGTTTTTACCACATGGAGACTGAGACCACGCATACGGTCACATACGACGAGAACGGCACTAGAATAGACACAGAGTCCGAGTACACGCGGCTGATTCCTGCAAGGACGGACTACCACCACGTGACGGTGGCGGCGCCGCACGGGGACGTGCTCGTCCAGCCCGTCCACGTCGCCCACCCGACCAGGTACACCAACGCGTACGACTTTCCGATTGCGGCGGGCCGGGAGGGCACATATGACATAGGCGTGACAGGCACCATTCGCGTGGCCGCCCCGTACGAGACGGACTACCGCCTGCAGCTCGTCCCGGTTCCTGCCGTGCTTGGCGCCGTGCAGCCGCTGTATATGGCAAGCATTACCGACGGCAAGGGCCGGATAATAGACGTGCGTGACGAGTTCGGGCGGGACAGGACCATATCCGTGGCCTTTGGGGACGGCCGCGTCGAGGACGTGGTGGTCGGCACATCATCATCCCCGTCACCAAACACGGCCGTCATATACGGCGCAGTTCTGGGAGAGACCGGCGTCGTCGCCACGCTGGAGGGCAGCCCCGGGGCCGCGGGCCCCGCGCACGGCACCGTCACGCCGGGCGGCGTCCCGGTATCTATAGAGATGGCCGTGCCGTCCGTGGTTCATTCGGGCGAGGACTTTCCGGTCGCGGTTCACACGGTCGACCCGTTTGGAATACCGGTGGATAAAGTGGATGAAACGTCGGCAAACAAGGAAGGCGGCGAGGCGGCCGCGGCCACGGGATTTCTGTACAGCAACGGGACGGCGGCCGCCGTATCGGGAGCTGGCTCCCACCTGGTTGGGGTCCTGCATTCCATGGGGGGTAGCGTCCAAAAGGAGATCGTATCGTTTCTCAATTTTATGAACCTCACTGCCGACGCCCCGCCGTGGGTCGCCGCAGGCAAGCCGTTTGAGATCCGCGTGGCGTCGTCGCCCGCTACGTTTGATGTTCAGCTGCCTGCGGGTGAAAACAACAATGATGACAATGACGCGACAAGTCCTGTCCGCACATCCCCGCACATATCCTACGAGGTGACAGACTCGCCCTGGCCCGTGGAGCAGACCGCGCCCGGGGTGTTCCGGGTCACCCCCGCCACCCCGGGTGACGCCATCATTACGGTGCGGGGCCACATGGACGGATTCGAGCCCGGCAACGTATCGGTGCCCGTACACTCTGAGATGGCCGTCCCCCTCAAGGTCGGTGCCGTATCCGACGAAGGCGGCAGCGGGCTCGAGGTGGAGTTTTTGCTGGGCAACGGCACTACACTCGTCACACCGTTTGAGACCGTGTTGAGGCACCCGGAGCACCTGCAGTTCGAGTTTCCCGACACCCTTGACTCCGGGTACGGACTGCTTGACGTGGCATACGGGGGAGGCGGGGGATACCTGACTGATTCAGACGGCGACGGCCTCTACGACGGGATACGCGTGGAGCCCGGCGACG
>JAGWAX010000126.1:0-2359 GCA_021296175.1 Nitrosopumilaceae archaeon
GCGCCTGATTTGCTAGGAAATACCGACAGATCTATAAGGAAGGATCAGACTCCAAGAATAGTCATGGGGACATCTGGTGAGGAGAGATGGTGGGAGGGCCTCGGCGAGGAACTCCAGGTTGACCTAGAGTCCCTTGACGAGCACGAGTCGCAGACGCGGTGAGGCACCGTACACTCGGGTTTCCAATCATCTGGGAGTTTTATCAGGATTAGTATGAAGCCTCGGACGGGATCTGAACCCGCGACCTAACGCTTACGAGGCGTTCGCTCTACCGGGCTGAGCTACCAAGGCATGTGTGGCGCTCATCATCAGAGTTAATAAAAAGTATCCCAAAGCGATGTGGTGAAAAAGACAATCTCGGGGATCAGGGGGATTGTCGGAGGCGACATTGGCATTAAAGACGTAATCAAATTCTGCGGCAATTTTGCAGGCTTGTCAGGCGGCAGGTGCGTGACTGGCAGGGACACCAGGCCGTCGGGGCCCATGATGGAACGCGCCGCCCACGCGGGACTGATGGAGGGAGGCGTGGACGTGTACGATATGGGCGTGGCGCCCACGCCCGTGGTGTTCCGGGAGGCAAGAAGGATCGGCGCCGGCGTGGTGATAACATCGTCGCACAATCCGCTAGTATGGAACGGGTTAAAGTTCGTCATAGGCGGCAGGGGGATAAACGAATCGGAGCTCCCGCTCATAACGGGGACGCGCAGTCGCGGGGACGGCGTACAAGAGGGCGGCAGCGGAGACGCCGCGGCAGCGGCAGCGGCATCAACATCAACAACAACGACAGCAGCAGCAGCAACAGAACCCGGAGTAAGGCGCAGCCACGCGTCGTCGTACGTGGAGGAGGCAGCAGAGGTAATCGGGGAGATAGGGGGCAGTCCGCGGATTGCAGTGGACGTAGGCGGGGGCGCCGCCGCACACGTGGCGCCTCGCCTGTACGAAAAGATCGGCTGTGGCGTCAGCGTGATAAACTCGGAACCGCGCTCCAGGGGGCCCGACCCCACCACGGACGGCCTCGACGGACTCGTGTCGCTGTCAAGAGCAAAGGGCAGCATAGGGTTTGCGTTTGATCTTGACGGCGACAGGCTTGTCATCGTCGCAGACGGGGCAAAACAGACGCCCGATGCGACCCTGGGGCTTGGCATTGCGGGCGCGCTCGACATGGGATACGAAAGGTTTGTCCTGAGCGCAGACACCAGCCGGGGCGTGGAGAGGCTCATAGAGTCGCACGGCGGGGCCCACACGAGGGCAAAGGTCGGGGAGGCAAACGTAGTAGAAGAGATGATAAAAGGCGGGGCCCAGGCCGGGGGCGAGGGGAGCAGCGGGGGCTTCATCCTGCCCGAGTTCAACCACTGCAGGGACGGCATCCTAGCCGGGGGCGTGATAGCAAGAATGCTTCAGGAAGACGGCGGGGCGCGGTTCAGGGAGGTACTTGGCATGCTGGGCAGATACCACATAGTCCGGACCAAGATACCGGCAGGGGCAGGCCTGCGGCAGCGCGACATGGTGGAGCGCGCCCTCAGGTGGCTGGAGTCGGAGTGCTCCGAGGTTCAGAGGCTTGACGGCGTCAGGGGGGTAATAGACGATGACAGCTGGGTACTGGTGCGGGAGTCAAACACCGAGGACGCAGTCAGGCTGTCCGCAGAGTCCGATGACGCGGCGAGGTGCGAGGCCGTGATCAGGAACGTGAGGCGCGTCATGGCGGGAGGATAAACCGGCAGGCGAGCGCAATGGGCAGGGGGAGAAAGACGGCATCACCGCGCAAGGGCGGCGCGGCAGTAAGCGAGCGTGACGTGGCTGCGACAATGCGCCGGATGCTGGGAGGCGGCACGCCGGAACCCGACGACGTCGGGTATGCGCGGGTCGGTAAAAAGACCATGGTCATCAACACCGACACCTGGGTCCAGAGCACGGACATGCCGCCGCGCATGACCCTGAGGCAGGCTGCAAGGAAGAGCGTCGTATCCTGCATAAGCGACCTGGCCGCCAAGGGGGCCAGGCCCCGGTTCGGGACCATATCAGTCAACATACCGGAGGGCGCGACCCGCGGCGACATCAGGGGCATGGCAGGCGGGTTTGCAGACGCCGCAGGCGAATACAACGTCAGGATAGTGGCGGGGGACACCAACGCCGGAAGGGAGTTTGTCTTCAACGTGTGCATGGTCGGGGAGCACGTCCTAGAGCAAATGGTGGCCCGGGGGGGAGCAGGGCCGGGGGACGGGATATTCGTGACGGGCCCGTTCGGGTACACGGCGCTCGGGTACAAGGTGCTCTTGGAGGGGCACACCGGAAGCGGGGGCGCGGTCAGGAGGGCGGTGCGCTCGGTGCTGCATCCGGAGGCCAGGGCCGAGTTCGGGGC
>JAGWAX010000126.1:2653-3747 GCA_021296175.1 Nitrosopumilaceae archaeon
GGTGCCCCGTGTATGTGCGGCGCGGTGGAGGCGACGACGGCGACGACGAGGACGGCACCCTCACCAAGATAGAGGACTCCGGATGGGAGCACCTTGCATCATGACGGGCGTGGCCCACAATGCGCGCAACCGCACGTTGCATGCGGGCCTGCAGCTGAGGGGCTACTCGCCCCCCCTGGACGGGCCGCGCTCCACGCCGTCTGCAATCTCTATAATGACACTTGCCGGAAGCCTTGGGACGCACTCGTTCATCCATGTCTCGTCAAGCTTGATCAGGAGCCTTGCGTCATCGACGGGTATCTCATCAAGAGTCATGCCCGGGTAGGCGGAATGGATTGCATAGCCCTGCCGCGCCACGTCCGCGCACTTCTGCTCTAGGGGCGTCACGATGTTGTCTCCCACCGGCATCACATGCTGCAGCGCTATGGAGCCGAATATGGCGGCCGCGACCGCCGTCCCGGCCACTGCAAGCATCATGCCGTATGCCATCACAACATATGGCGGCGGCGCGTATTTGAAGCATCTGCGTATGCAGTCTGCATGCGTCGTATGCGCCGTACAGCCCGATGCGTAGTGTATTTTAAACCCCCATGAATGGATGGGTTATTGCCAGATGGGGAAGAAGAGTACAAGGCGGCCGCCGACGAGGCCCCCGAAGAGAGTGCCGCGGAGGCTAAACAGGACGTGCCGCAGGCCGAAGGCGCCGGAGGGGACAAGGATGTTGCGGCAGACGACGGTGGCAGGAGTGATGACACGAATGATGATGATAATGATGACACGAATGATGATGATAATGATGACACGAACGATGACAATGACAAGAGTGATCAGGATAATGATGACGGCGGCCAGTCCGGCCCTGACGGGGCCGCAGCAGAAGACTCTCCGGACGAGGCAGACTCGGACGGGGACGGCGACAGTGATGACAATGAGACGCAGACAGTAGAGATCTCTGCGTCCGACGCGCAGGCCCAGCTTGCAAAGCTGCGGACTGCAACCGAGACGCGCGCAAAGGCCATACAGGCCGATGCCGAGTCCTCAGAGAGCATGGTGGACGCGATAAAGGCCGACGACGTGTCCCAGGCCCGTCGCAG
>JAGWAX010000037.1 GCA_021296175.1 Nitrosopumilaceae archaeon
ACCATAACCATTACAACCACCGCCCTTGCTATTGGAAGGCATGCGGGCCCGCACTGCAATCATACTATAAATAGAAAGATGCTCACGCGACATCGTGCCTGTAGACCCTGTGTGCGGGATAGAACTTGACGAGGATCTTGCACTCCCGCACGAATACAAGGGCTCGACGTTTTACTTTTGTTGCAACGGATGCCGCATGATATTTGCAAAAAAGCCCCGCAAATATAGGAAGAACGTCTAGACCGGAAACGCGGCGCACATCCTGCAGAACCTGGCGCCGCGCGCGATCACGCACCTGCAGTAGGAGCATGTTTTCTCGGGCTGGCCTGCATCACCGCCGCCTTTCGGCCCTGCCCCTGCCTCGGCCGCCTGGAACTCCGCCGGCACACCAAACTCGCTCCTGAATATTTCGTAATAGTACATTGACTCTTGGCTCCTGATTGTAACGCCATCCTCCATTTTTGCGGCAAGTACCTTTCTGACGTACGCTTCCTCGTCGATGCGCATCATGGACTCAAACAATCCCGTCAACCCTGCCGTACCTGCGCCGTCCTGCATTGCGGACTTTGGCCTCCATGCTATCACGGCCGGCAGGACATCCTCAAACGCCTTTCTGAGTATCCACTTGCCGTGGCGCACGGCGCCGCGCTCCCCTTCACCCGCAGGCGCCTGGGCCGCGCCCCTCGGGTGATCGCGCCTGACCTTGAGTGAGGCATCCATGTCCCGCGCAAGCTGCACCACCTCGCTGTCTAGAAACGGGGATACTGCAGTTATGCCAAACGACCTGCATATGTCGTGGGAGGGAAAGTGCATCGTATCGCGGATCCTCTCAAGCTCTCCTGCAAGCCTGTCCTCTGGCATCTCTGTCAGGAATCTGTATCCTGCAAACAGCTCGTCTGCGCCGTCCCCTGTGGCAATGGAGCGGTATCCGTTCTCGGCCGCCCACTCCGCGGCCAGATACATGACCACGCTGTTTCTGATCTCTATGTCGTTAAAGTTCCTGAGAATCTTGACGGTGCTGGTTATGCCGTCTAGTATCTCGTCTGTTCCCACGTTTGCCATCTCAAGCGGCACGTCAAGCTCCCTTGAAGCCATCTGACAATATGCCAGATCCGTCGAGACAAAGTCCCTTGCGATTATCGCGACTCCTCTGGGGCTTCCAGCCTGCCTTGCGTGCCATGCTACTATGCTCGAATCGAGGCCTCCTGATAGCGCCACCAGGCCGATCTCGTGCCTGTCGCATGCGGACTTGAGGGCGGCCCTGACCCTGGCCACTGCGTCCCCTACCTTGCCGTCTGCCTGCAGCATGCCTGGTGTTGTTTTCATCTGGTTAAGTAGATAACTTGCGCGGACCACCGCGCTTCGGGCCGGATGCCGCAGGCGCCGGTTCCGCGGGGCGCCACCGGCCGCGCCGCCGCGCGCGGCGCCTGCGGCGGGGGCGCGATTTCTTGCAAACTATAAATGTCTAGGAACGAGAAACTTTTTCATGCTGCTTCCGGCCGAGATAGAATCCAAGACGTTGATACCGGCGCTGCGCGCAATCATTGCAAAAAAGCTGGCCGAGGATCATGACATACGCGAGGATGAGATATCAAAAATGCTCGGCGTCACGCAGGCCGCAATTAGCAACTACATCCGGGGCACGCGCGGCGACCCCGTCCTGATAGGCAAGCTGCTCTCGCAGGACAAGGTGGCCGCAATGATTGACGATCTGTGTGACAACCTGGCCTCGGACATGGCGTACACGCCGCTGAGCCTCTCAAAGTTCATCGGCCTGTGCAACTACATCAAGTCGAGCCTCCTGATCTGTGAGATTCACCACAACTTGGAGTCTGACATCGACGAGGAAGTCTGCAAGGAATGCGAGAGCATGCTCCTAAAGGGACCTGGCGGGTTTTAGACTGCCTTGCCACCTTGAAGGCTGCCACTTCTGCTGCCAATAGTTGCCGCCGCCGCTACTGCCGGCGTCTCGCCTGAGCCCCGATTGCAGCCTCCGCCGGCATCGGCCACTGCGGCAACGACATCAGCTCGACTGGAGCCTGTCAATGTGTATCTCTATTGTGGACGTCATGCTGCCTATGCCAGGGGCCGCGTCGGTGTCAAGCAGTATCTGCCTTACGCGGGATCTCTTCTTTAGTACCTCGCGCGTCACTATGTTTGCCACCGTCACGGCAGTCGGTATCGATCTTCCTTTTGAGCGGAGCGTTACACTGTCCTTTTTTGATAGGGCCTGGACTGCCTCCATTGCGTAGTTGTCTATGTGGTTGCTGCCTATGTAGATGGTGTCATCTTCGTTGTCGCCCACGTCGTAGGCGCCGTCTCCGCCGCCTCCGGTTCCACCGGCCATGCTTGGGCTTGTGTGCTCGCTGTCTCCTTCCATCACTGTAACATTCCGGACTCGGCTTGTAATTCTATTAAGTTTTATCGACCAATGGTTCATGGCATGCGTGCATGCGTGAGCTGCGGATCTTTGGCATGGACGGTCCGGCGGCGTACGTGTGGCCTGCGATGGGCTATTTCTCAAAGTAGCTTATCGGTATATTCTGGTGGTCCCCGTTTGGGAGGACGCGCCTGATTGTGATGGGAATCACCCTCTGCTCGAGCTCCTCCATTGATATGTCAAGGGAGGTCCTTGCGGTCTTTGGGATTGGTATGAACGGCGGGGCTCCCTGTGACAGCTGCAGCGCCCTTGCCCCCATGATGCGCGCCTTTTCAAACCTGGTCAGCGTGGGCGGGCCCACCGTAACCTTCTGGTTCTTGCACGGTATCTCCACGGGTTCGTGATCTGCGACCTTTTCTACCACGTCCCTGCTCCTCATCTCGTCAAGCTTTTTCTCAAGCGACTCTTTCTCCTCCTCGGTCAGGGGCGTGTCGCCGTCCTTTTTCTCGATCATCTTGCGGTACGATTCCAAGGCTCTGTTGAGGCCTATGTTCTCTTCAGGCTCTGGTTCTGTCGGCGGAACCACCGGTGCGGACGCATCGTCATCTGCCGCCATCACTGTCGCCGCCGGCATCGCGGCAGCAGCATCTCCTTCCTTTCCTCCCGTAGTCGAGGGCGCGTCTGCCGCCGCCTCCGCCGCCGAGGATGCCTCTTCTTCTCCCTTTTTGTAGCGGCCATCCGAGTCTGTAGAATTGGCATTTGGAGAGCCGATCATCTCACTCTCATTGACTTCGGACAAGCAGACGATCACCTCTTAAAACGTTATATAATCTATTCAATAGCATCGTCGGGTTGAGCGGGACGCCGTCAGTATCGCGCAGGGGACTGGTACTTGAGGTTGGAACAGACCACAAGCTTGGATGCGATCTGCGCCGGCACCTGTCTCCGCGGACTGTCAGATTGATAACCAGATCCCTGCCGCTTCGTGGAAACGCGCACAGGATGGGCAAGAGCATCGTATACATCGAGACTGCGATAGACTCGGGGCTTGAGAGGGAGCGCTCGGAGTTCAAAAGGGGCGACGTGGCGTTCCTGCCATCAACAGGCAGCGTGTGCTTTTTTCTAAACGACGTGGCGTCTGCAAACAAGATGACTCCGATAGGCCGGCTCGTCGGCGACGTCCGGCTGCTTGAGGATGTGGGGCCGAGCACGCCGCTCTCGATATGCGACGCTGCCGCAGGCGGCGCCCCCTAGCAGAAGGCCGGCGTATTCCTGGCCCGACTGCCTGTACGGACCCACCCGCCTTTCTGGCCCGCGGTACAGCCTTTGCACAAAAGGCCGGTCCTGCCACTGCTGCCGTAAAATGCGCGGCGCCGGCGGCCGGCGCGAGCATGCGTGCAGGTACGGCAGCTTGACGGCGCATGAGTCCGCGATTATCTGCATGCTGGCCCCTCATACTTTTGATCCTCGCATTCGGGCCTGTTAGGCTGGCTGTCGGCGCCACCGCCGTGCACTATACCGTACTGCCGTCCTTGTTTGAGGCTGCCGCGCCCTGGTACAGGTAGTGGCCGGAGTGGCCCCCGATCACGCTGACGTCTCCGTTTGAGGCCGTCTCCTTGAGAAACCTGTTTGTGGCAGATATCTTTACGCCCAGCTGCCTTGCAAGCTCCTGGGCCGTTATCACCTTGGCGCCCCTTACTATCTTCAGGGCCTGCTCGCCGTTGACCTTGACTATTATCTCCGCCCTCTTTGGGCCCGATTCTCTGGACCCCTTGTCCTTTTTTCCCTTTTTGGAGTCCTTGGATCCTGACGACTTGCCCTTGTTGGCCGCGGTGGGTTTTTTTGCTCCTCCCATGGTGCGAGTTGGCGGCGCTCTCCTTATAAACCAACAAGACGGCGCGGCGTACACCCTCAGGTCCAGATCAGCCCACATGGCGCGACGGGTTGACGCCATCCCGTTTGCGCTAGGCGGGACTATGCGATGGCAGGGATTAGAGGCGCGGCATCCGCCTGATCCTGCCGCGCGACGTCGTTGCTGTGCGGCGACATGCCGGGGTGCTCTAGGAACGTGAACAGGTCGGGTATGGCGTTTGCAAGGTACGTCCTCATTTCATGGTCCTTGTATGACGCGGCCAGCGCGTGCGCCCGCCGGGTGAGGTCCGCTATTGCACGCGGCGCCGGCGTCCGGACCTGCTTGGCATCGTGGTAGAGGCACTTGAGCATGTCGTACCTGGCCTCGTCGCCGGCGTCCACGCCGTCGACTGCCAGCTTTTCGGCCTTGCGCAGCACGTGCACAAAGTCCCACTGTATGGTTCCCGTCAGGCTGGGATAACCGGAGTAGCCGTCGCACGTGACGGGCTTGTCGCGCAGCCAGGCAAAGTGCTGCTCCAGCACGGCCGCGGCCCGGGTCGGGGTGAACAGCAAAAAGACCGCGGCCGGCGCGTACACGACCCAGGTACCCGTACCGCCCGTCACCCCTCTTCATCTTGCTCTCGTCCATCTGCACCCAAGGCTGGAGCTGAATCGCGAGCATTATGCTTGGAATCACGTCCCGCTTCAGGTGCTTCCTTACGGCCCTGCGCGCGTTCCATACCGCGTTCTCGGACATCCTAAGGCCGTACTCGGCATGGACAAAGCCGGCAATCCTGGCATCGGTGCACCCCATGCCGACCATGCTGCATATGGTGCCCAGCAGCCCCGGCCCCAGGGACGTGCCCCTCAGAAACGGGTCTGGCGCCTCGAACATGCCGCCGCACCCGGGGCACCCGGCCCTTGCGATTACGGCCGTGGCGGCCTGCACGGCGCGGCACTCGTCGTAGTCGTATACCATCTTGTTTTCCGGCCGCATCGGCGCGAGCGCCACATTGCACGACGGGCACCCGGGCTCCCCATCGAACCCGTACCGCAGCGGGGGCGCGGTGGCCCTGTTGCGGTGCGAGACGCCGGGATGCCCCTCCGGAGGGCCCTGTTTTTTCCCGCCCCTGCCGGCCGATGCGCCGCCGCGGCCGTCCGCCGCGCCTCTCGCCGGCTCCCCCGGCGGGCCCGACGCGTCCTCGCTGCGCCTTTCGCGAAACTTTTTGCGCCGCCCGTTGTACTCGGACGCGGTGGACGTCGACATGTTCTCGCTCTCGTAAAACGCGATCAGCCTCTCGAGCTCCGCGATCCTTCCCCTCAGCTCATCGTTCTCGGCCCCTGCCCTGTTCTCCCTCTCGTATGATGCCCTGAGCTCCCTGCGCAGGAGCCTAGCGTTCCCGCCGTCCCCGGTTTGCGCGTCAAGAAGCGTCCGGATCATCCTTTCCTGGCCCTTGATGCTTGCCTGCGCCTTCTCCAGTGCCCTTGCCTGGCCCTCGATCCGGGCATGCATCTCGTTTAGGATCCCCTCTGGGGGCGGGGAATGGGGGTTCTCCCCGGCGCCTGCCATGCGGGTGCTGTCAGGCGGTAGGATCTAAAGGTTACGAACAATTTTTCTGCATTAGTTGATCAAATTATCTTACGCTCCGCAACCTGGACCTGAGGGTGTACGGCGCGGCCAGACGCCGGGAACTGCGCGCAATGACTGCGTCACACCGGGGCCTCTCGTCCCGCATACATCATTAAATACGGCACGTGCATATGGCCGTGCATGGGCGTTGTGTCAAAGGGTGCCAAATGCAACGTGGACGGCTGTGACAACGACGGGGCCCGTTCTCTTAACACTGTAAAGGTGGAGGGGGCGGGGATTCGCGTAAGCGGCGTTGGAAAAAAGTCCGTCCTCTGCAAGGAACACTACAAGGAGTGGAAAAAAGAGTCAAAGGATGACCGCGATCTGGAACGCGCCCGGTTTGACCGGTTCTGACCCTGCATGCGCATGTACATGATGATGGTCGCCTGCTGCATTATGCGCGGCGCACCGCCTGTCTGCCTGGCAGCGCGCGGCGCCGACTGCCTGCTAATGCTAGCCGCGACCAGAACCCAGATAGTCGGACTTTAGCCTCTCATACATGTCGCCGAGCCTGTCGTACAGCCGCCTTGGCCTCCTCGGCTCCTCGTTTGACATCACGTACAGCGCAAGTATGGGAAACGCGATTGTGGCGTCCGCGTATACGGTTGTCATCCCACTGTGTGCGTCCTGTATCTTGCCCCAGCTCTTGCCTTCCTGCAGGGTAGCCCCTGACAGCCCGCCCGTATCTGGACGCGCGTCGGTAATCTGTATGATATAGTCCTGTCCCCCGTCGTTCCTCCTCAGTATCTGGTCAAGCAGGGGCCCCGTCTGCTGCGCCGTGTTCTTTGGAACCCCTCCACCCAGCTCCACTATTCCGGACTTTGCCGAATCGTATACTATTGCGGCCTGCTCCAGTATCTCCCTTGCAAAGTCCAGCCTGTACTCCTTTCCGCCCAGCCTGTGCGCGGCCAGGTTGAGGGCAAGCGACGAGTCCTTTAGGGTCGATATGTACAGGGGCACCCTGTGCTTGTATGCCGACGTAACAAAGCTCCTCTCCGGATACTTGGCATGCTCCATGCTTGCCTTTCCCATCGCATTGCAGAACTCGGCCGTCGTAAACGACGCGCCGGAGAAGCTGCCCCCTCCGAACATCTTTTGGATTATCTGGTCCTGCGCCTCTAGCGTCTCGTAAAATTTTATGTAAACGTCGCGTATCCTCACGATCTCGTTCTCGTAGAGCCTTGCGTCGTCGACCTCGGAGCAGCCCTGCTTTACCGGCAGTCCCCACGCGAAGTGATCCTCGTGGTACACGTTGGCGCCCGTGGATATTATCCAGTCCACAAATCCGCGCTCGATGAGGGTGCTTATGATGCCGCCGAGCCCGACCGGCGCCAGCGCGCCTGATACGGTCAGGCATATGACGGCATCCTCACGCACCATCGTCCTGTACAGGTTTGCGGCCTCGCCGAGCCTTCTTGCATTGTATCCGGATCCCGCGAACAGGTCCACCAGGTCCGATATGGTCATGTCGGGCCTTATCGACGCGTGCTGCACATCCCTGCCGCAAAACTCGTGGGGATCGCCATGCATGCCATGCGCGTGCCCCCGTGCGTAATTATCCCTTACTGATCGGCGCGCGCCGGGGGCCGGTTGAAATTTCATGCTTGGTACTGCAGGGTGCGGCGCGCCTCCGGGCGCGAGTCTGGAGCCGGCCCAGGCGCGTACGCCTGTCGCGCGAGGCCGCGCTCCCTTGAGCGGCCAAGTCCATATAGTGCGGCGGCCCATGCCGAAGCATGAGAATCGCAGAGGTGCGCGACCCGCGCAAGGTGGAACGCGCGCCCGATGACGTCGTTACTGTGCTGGACTCGGGCCGTATGGCTCACGACGAGTTTGTCATCAGGAAAGTCGAGCTGCGCCTCTATGTTGACGGGGGCGTCTCCGGCGACCCGCGGGGGCCTTACTCGCTTGTCACGTCGTTTGTGGAGACAGACAAGGGTTCAGTTGAGATTACATACGACGAGGGGTTCCTCGGGGAGAGGCCGCTTGAATCTGCCGGACGCCTGCTGTCTGAGCACCTCGGACTGTCTGCCCTGGTGCTGCGCTCTGTGATCTCCCTTAGGGCGCGCATTGCGGGGCGGGACGCGCCTGCCGACGGTGCGGAGAAGAGGAAATGACGCCGCGCCGCCCTGCGGGGCGCAGGGTGGTTCCTGCTGCACGACAGCGCACGGGCGTCTTTCTTTTGCTGCGGCGACAACTATTGTGGCAATGACGACGGCGGCCACAATTGTAATTGTGATAATGCCGCTACTGCACGACTCCCGGCGCTTGCGTGCACCGACACCACTCCTCCCAACTTGCATGTTAGACGTCTTGCAACTGATGCATGACTCAAAAAACACGCGTGCGCATACTGCTGGTACCCGGCCGACAGCGTTGCGGCAGAGCGCCTAATGGCATCTGCTGTCCGCATGCTCGCCGCCGCATGCTCGCCGCCGCATGCTCGCCGCCGCATGCTCGCCGCCGTCCTCCCGCCTGTCCGGATGCCCTGCTGCTCTCTTTCTCCTCCTCCACCCCCTCCGTCGTCCTGTGCCCGTCTGACAATCTCGTACATGCTAATGAAACACTTAATTCGACTCTGGCTTGAGTTCGCCTTATGCGCATACTGCAGCTCCACTGCGACAGCATAGAGTACACTCCCACAAAAAAGGAGAACAAGATGGCCGAGGATCTAGAGGAAAAGTCGACCCTGCGCCTCGAGGAGGTGGTGGTGGCATTTGTCGCAGTGGAGGCCGGCGACAACTCTTCTGTGGCCGACGAGGCCGTCCGGCAGATACGCGCCTCGATGCTAAACGTCGGGTGCACCCGGCTGCTCCTGTATCCGTACGCTCACCTCAGCTCGGATCTTGCTAGGCCGTCGGCCGCACTCGGACTGCTTGAGGAGATGGAGGATCATGCCAGGGCGGCAGACGGGACGCTTGAGGTGTCCAGGGCCCCGTTTGGGTGGACAAAGTCGTACCACGTCAAGGTAAAGGGGCACCCACTTGCAGAGTCCTCAAAGGTGATCAGATCCGACTCGCTGAAACCGCCGCATGTTACTTCCGTGCGTGGGCCGCCTGCAGGTTCGGCCGCTGCCACCTCCACCTCCACCGCCACCACCACCACCACCGAGCCGCGCGCCCGGTCTGGGAAGAAAGGAGAAGGAGAAGAAGACGGTAACGGCGATGATGACGACGAGGACAAGTCGCACGCGCTCGAGCGCGAATCAAGGCTAAAGTCTCACTGGCGCATACTCACCCCGGACGGAAACCTGGTGGAGATAGACGAGTTTGACTTTGCAGGACACAAGAAACTCGAGACCCTCGCAAAGTACGAGTCCGAAAAGCAGCGGCACGTCGACGAGCCGCCGCCGCACGTGGCCCTGATGAAGAGGCTTGCCATTGCTGACTATGAGCACGCGTCGGATCACGGAAACATGCGGTTCTTCCCCAACGGCCGGCTCATAAAATCACTCATCGAGTCCCATGTGACAAACCGCGTAAAGGAGTACGGCGGCTTCGAGGTGGAGACGCCGATAATGTACGACTCGGAGCATCCCAGCATGGTGAGCTACTTTAACAGGTTTCCCGCAAGGCAGTATACGATAGACTCTGAGGGCAAGCGGCTCTTTCTGAGATTCGCCGCGTGCTTTGGGCAGTTTCTGATGGCCAACCAGTTCCAGATGTCGCACCACAACCTTCCGTACCGGCTGTACGAGATGACGCGCTACAGCTTCCGCCGGGAGCAGACGGGCGAGCTGGTGGGGCTGCGCCGGCTGCGGGCATTCACAATGCCCGACTGCCACGCGTTCTGCAAGGACATGGACCAGGCAATCGACGAGATTGCGGTGCGCTTTAAGCTGTCGCAGCGCGTGCTGTCTGAGATGGGCATAGCAGGCGACGACTATGAGATGGCAATACGGTTTACAGAGGACTTTTACAACGATCACCGCGGCGTCATAAACCGGCTGGCCGCGGCGCACGGCAAGCCCATGCTGGTGGAGATGTGGAAGGAGCGGTTCTTCTACTTTGTGCTAAAGTGGGAGTTCAACTACGTCGACAGCATGGGCAAGGCGTCGGCCCTCTCCACGGACCAGATCGACGTGGAGAACGGGAGCAGGTACGACATCACGTTTGTCGACGAGGACAACGAGAGACTCCACCCGATAATACTGCACAACTCGCCCAGCGGCGCAGTGGAGCGCATAATCTACACGCTGCTTGAAAAGGCGGCCGCCGACTCCAAGGAGGGCAGGCGCCCCATGCTTCCGCTGTGGCTCTCGCCCACGCAGGTGCGGATCATACCCGTCAAGGAGGAGTTTGTGGGCCTTGCCGAGTCGTTTGCGTCGGGGCTCACGACGCGTGGCATAAGGGCCGACATCGACGACCGCAACCAGAGCATAGGAAAGCGGATCAGGGAGGCAGAAAAGGAGTGGGCCCCGTACATCCTGGTGGTGGGCGAGCAGGAGTCCAAGTCGGGCAGGCTGAGCGTCAGGAGCCGGGAGACCGGACGCATCAAGGAGATGACGTCCGACGACCTGTTAGAGGAGATAAAGTCAAAGACCGAGGGCATGCCGGCTGCCGGCCTCAACATGCCCGCGCACCTCTCGCAAAGACCGCAGTTGATGGTATGATGAGCTACGCAGACCTGTACTTGGGGGGAAGCGGCCCGCTGATATCGGGATCCGCGCCGTCCGCAGGGCCACGCGGCGACGGCAGCAACGACGACGGCAGCGCGAGTCCCGCGTGCTCCGTATTTGGGGTGCCCTTTGACGCGACCCACTCGTACAGGCCCGGCTGCAGGTTCGGCCCCGGCGCCATACGCTCGGCGTTCCACAACATAGAGGTGTTTCATCCGGAGCTGGGAGTCGACTTGGAGGCCGTGCCGATCCGGGATCTGGGGGACATGCCGCACACGGCTTCCCCCGAGCGCATGATCGACGTAGCACGGCGCGTAACAGAGGACCTCCTGAACCGGGGGCAGGGACCCGTCTTCATGCTGGGCGGCGAGCACCTTGCCACGTACGGGGCGTACACGGCGTTTCCAAGAGGCGTCGGATACGTGGTGTTTGACGCGCACTACGACCTCCGCGACGAGTACGGGGACGTGAGGCTCAACCACGCCACGTACCTGCGCCGCATTGCCGAAGAGCGCGGGACGGACTGCATACTTCACGTCGGCGCGAGGGCCTTTGCGGCCGAGGAGCTCACATACCTGAGGGACGGAGGCATCAGGACCATAACCGACCCGGACGTGCGGGACGGCGGGGCGCCGCGGATGCTCCGCGACTTTGCGTCCTCGTTTGACTCTGTGTACGCGAGCTTTGATCTCGATGTGCTTGATCCGGCGTTTGCGCCCGGGGTGGGGAACCCGGAGGCCGAGGGCATAACGCCGCGGGAGCTGTTCGGAATGGCAAGGGCCCTGGCATCCGATAACATACGCGTGGCAGGGGGCGACATCGTGGAGCTGAACCCGTCGTATGACACGGGCGCAACTGCCGCGCTGGCCGCCAAGATCCTGTCCACGCTTGTCGCCACCTCGCAGTCGTCCGGGCGCCCGTAGCGGCTGCCTGAGCCGCACAAGGGCGCGTAAAACAGGACTTTATAGTGATCCCGTCCACATGCAGTTGATGCTAAACAACCTCCGCGGGTCGCTCGGGCCCGCCCTTGAGAGGATGGGCCGCGGGTTTGCCGCGACCGGGCTGCCGCCCAACTTTTGGACCGGGCTGGGCCTTGCGCTCGCCATGGCCGCCGCCGCATCGTACGGGCTCGGACCGCACCTGGGGCTGCACGAGGAGACGCACCTCGGGGTGGTGCGCCAGATGTCGGGGTACGGGCTGCTTGCAGGCGGGATCCTGCTGCTCGGATCGGGGTTCTTTGACATGGTAGACGGGCAGGTCGCGCGCGTCACCGGAAAAGCCTCGCAGAGGGGCTCGTACCTTGACTCCGTGTCCGACAAGATTGCCGAGTCCGCGATATTCGTCGGGATCGCCGTGGGGGGGTATGCGGAGCCGTGGCTCGTCGTGCTTGCCGCCGCGCTCTCGCTGCTCGTGAGCTATGCAAGGGCAAAGTCCGACGCGCTTGGGATACGCATGCAGGGGGTCGGGATCGGGGAGAGGGCCGAGCGCCTGCTTGTCATCGCCATAGTTGGAATGGCGGGGTATATGGAGCTCGCCCTGGTTGTAGTGGCCGTAATATCGGCGGTCACGCTGGTCCAGCGCATGGCATCGACATCCAGACAGCTGCCGCCCTGATGCCTCAATCTGCCGCCGGCCCCCCACCCCGGCACCGGCTTTGCGCGTGAGGCCGGGGAACGCGTACGCTGCCATATGCACCTGATATCCGCGACGGCCCCGTACCCGCGCATGCAGGCGGGGGTATCCACGCCGGCTAGCGCAGCTTGCCGCGCTTGCGCCTGTTGTCTGCCGACCTTATCTTTAGTATCTTGAAGTGTATCGCGCACGATATGCAGTACCACTTTAGGACTGTTGGGGACGCGATGTACGCGCCCTGCGCCCGCAGCTCCTTTGCCAGCGTGTGCTCTACTAGGTTGAGCCGGGACGTGACCTTTTTTGCCTTGTCCTTTGGAACCGTCTGGCCGCAGTTGGTGCACTGGACCACTCCAGAGTAGCCCTTGCCGCCTTTCGTGCGCCCGCGGCTTGCACGCTTCAATGGCATGCAGTGCGGATGCCGTGCCTACTTATAATCCTGCGCATGGCAATCTGGTCGGCCAAACCACCGTGCCGGCGGTCTGCAGCGCTCGCGTCACGGAGGTGCGGCCACGTCGCGCCTTTGCGGCGCCACTACTGTGAGTATGGGCATCACTGAGGACAGCAGACAAAAATGACATCAACGATTGGTATGACTAGGAGGCGTTGAGCATGGACAGGCAAAAATTGGCAGTGTTTGGCGTTTTGGCCGCAGCCGCCGCATCCATGGCGGCGCTGGCCATGTTTGCGCCAGAGCCCTACGCATACTTCTCCTCGGATATCACCAAGGCAAACCCTGACCTTACGATGGGCATCGGAACTCATTACATGTTGCAGGACATAGAAAAGACCAAGAATACGGTAGTCCTGACACTGTCCGGAAGGGTATTGTCAGTAGGAGACCTCATCGACTGGGAATACGAAGGTGACAAATACGGGGCGGTACCAGTTACAATCAAAGTCGGAGAGGTAGCAAAAATCCAAGCCGATGCAGCGCACAGTGTCCAGAAGGGCGACTCGTTCACGTTTTATCTTGGCGGCATATATGAAATGGACCGGCATTACATAAACAGCTTCGAGCCGCAGTTTGAGATTGGTGAGGAGGTAGTTGTCCACGTGGGCAGGGCCAATCAGGGCCCAAAGGGTCCTGACGGCGACAACTACTTTGTAGAGCTGGGCATGTATGGAAAATACAGGGTTGTTGAAGGGAAGGCATACAACGAGAATTATCCGACCGGCAAGTCGCTACGGGACGTGTATGACGAGGCCAAATAGCCCTCTTTTTTGGAATCTGAAACAACACCATGTTCGCGGCCGCCTGGCCAAGTCCTGATGGGGCAAAGGCGGATAACCGCGCCAGACCGTGGGACCGCGCGAGGCTGTGTGTGACACTCGGGCCTTGCAGGCTTGAGATCCCCGACGGGACGGATGCCCGTCTGTGCAAAGTCGACAGGCTTGTCAACGGCGCGCTGGTTTGACATCTTCTCGGAAATGACGCGTGTCAAAAGGGAGCCGGTTGCCGCTAAGAAGATGCTGTGTCAATATATGAACAGCGTGTTTGACGCGTGCCGCCAAATCACGGGCGCGCTTTGCGCGCTCTTGGTTCCCCAAGTGTGTGTGACGTCCCACCGGCCTTGCGCCCTGTACGTTGCGGGAGAGACATCGGGTACGGGGGAGACGACCTGTTCGACTTTGCCGCGTATTGTCTGTCGCGGAAAGAAACTTCTTCTCTTCTTCCAAAGAGAAGGCCTGGCGTATGGTCAAAGAACGCATGCAGTCAAAGGTACGCGGGTCCCGCCGCTTTCCGGCCCGTGCGGGTTCCAAGGGTTCACCAGCCCACCACT
>JAGWAX010000038.1 GCA_021296175.1 Nitrosopumilaceae archaeon
ATCCCCTCCGCAACCCGTTCCAGCGCATCGAACCTGACCCTGTCCCCCAGCCTTTCGGCGGCCTTTGCGCCAATGCTCTCAATCTCGGCCTCCTCGCTGATCTCTACTGAAAGCTGGGCAAACAGGCCATCCGCAAACTCGTCGAACTCCTGCAACGCGCCTGCAACGAACGACTGCAATATAACGCTAACCTGACTTGTGCGGGCGCGCGGCATGCCCGTGCACGCCCCCTCCCCCCCCCTTCACGTATACAGGTTGCAACAACAGTGAAATACAAAGGACGCCATGGTATGGCATGGTATCAGTAGTAGTCATCCCGATTATAGTGGTGGCCATTGTGGGACTTGTCGGGTACCTCGTGTACCGGTACCTGATAATGGAGGTGTCATCCCGGCGGGCCGTCGCCCGGACGCTGCGGCGGTACCGCATAGACAAGACCCCGTCGCAGATAATACGGGAGTACCACATGCTCAGGGGTCAGCCCCTCTCGGAGGGGGAGATCCGCGGCATGGAAAGAGAGTACATGCGCAACGAGCCGGACAAGTTCCTTGAGATGTACGACGAGATAAGGGACAGCCCAGTGCAAGGCGGTGGCAGGAACCAAGACGCCGACGGCAACGGCTCCAGATCTACAAACGGTTCCGATGGCAGCTCTGTTGGTGACAAGTAATTGCCGCGGGCTCCATCATGCTTGCATGGTGCAGCTCGGCTCGGCCCTGATGCATGCCGCAGCCGGCTGTGGCTATGGCGTCACCGGGATCTGTATGAACGGCGTCCCGCCCTCGCCTACGACAAGCGGCAGCTTGCCGTCCCATGCCTGGGTCTTCAGCCACTCCAGATAGTTGGGATTCTCTGCAAGAGCCTGGTTGATGATCGAGATTGCCTCTGCCTCGCCCTTTGCCTCTGCAATGTTCGCGTTTGCGAGTCCGACCGCGTTGGCCTCCCTCTGCTTTGCCTCCACCTCTATCCTTCTCAGGTCGTTCTCGGCCTTTAGCGCCTTTTGCTCTGCCTCCACCTTTGCCTCTATGGCCTGGGCAAATAGCGGCGAGAACTCAAAGTCGGTTATCGATATGACCTCTGTTACCACATGGAACTGGGAAAGCCTCTCCCTGATGGACGACTCTATGTCCTGCTTTACGAGGGGCCTCTTTGTAATCAGCTCCTCTGCGTTGTAGTTTGCAGTAACCTGCTTTACGGTCTCCTCTATGGCCGGCTGTATGACTCTGTCCTCATAGTCTAGTCCCAAGTCCTTGTACAGGGTGTGGATCTTCTCCTTGTCCGGGTGATAGTTGACCGTAACCGTGGTCTCGACTGTCTGGAGATCCTTTGAGGCGCTCCTCGACTCCTTTTCGTACTTTAGCGTCCTGACCTCGATGGTTACAACGTCGTCCTGAAACGGCACTACAAAGTGCAGTCCCTCATCAAGCGGCGGGGCTGTAAGGTCTACTGCATTCCAGTGCAGCAGCACGCCCCTGTGCCCGGCGTCCACTATCTTGACTGACGCAAAGGCCACGACCCCGATTATAATCAGTATGATGATTCCAATTGCAACACCCTTTGCCGCATTGGTATTCACCTTTGGCGACTGGTATCTTGACATACCCCGAGTCAGGATGCCTGCCATATAACTCTCTTGAATTCTTCCTCCAACCCTGCTCTTGCCGGCCCGCCGACGTTCTCCTGCCCTCCGTCTCTCTGGCCATGGCAGGCGCGGGATGCCAGCATGCAGCGCCAACTCGTAGAAGCGGCCGGCCCGTCAGATATTTGATCAGTAAAGTTGGGCACGAATCCCAGAGGGTTGGGCCCCTGGTTGGCATTTGGGAACGGGGACGGAGATGGGGACGAACCCCGCATTCTCAACAGATTTAACGTATGGGGGCGTACGTACGGCATGGCAATTGGTGAGTACTGGTGGCTCGTATACCTGCTGTTCTTGGCGATTCCGCTTGCAAGGATAATCCCGCGGCTCGTCTCGCGAACCCGGATGCCCGGGCGTGACGATGATCGTGTGTACCGTCCCGGTATGGGTGGCGCGTCGGCCGGCGCCGGTGACCGCAGTGACCACAATCGTGGCGGTGGCGATGCAGTCCCGGAACGCGCCGAGCACCCGGAGGCGGCGGCGGGGCAGGACGCAACGGATGGAGGGCGGCCGGCTTTTGTCGATCCTCGCGGCCGACGCGATACACCCCGGGACGGGCCTGCATCAAAATCAGGACAGACCGACGAGATGATCGTGCTGGGCGCGATGCACCGGGGCGCCAATACGTTTGCGTCAATTCAGAAAAAGACCGGCATGGATGACGGCTCGTTGAACAAGGCCCTTGAGAATCTAGAGGGGCGCCAGATGATAAAGGTGGCCGCAAGAAAGGGACTCTTGGGAACAAAGGTCGAGATGTACCCGACTGACGAGGGATTTCGCAGGTATTACTCGTGATTAAACATGATGCGCCCGCTGCTGCCGCCTGCGGCTGCGGATCATCGCCGTTGGCGAATGGACGGCAGTGTCACAGGGATGATGTGTGCCGGGGGCGGGTTTCGAACCCGCGACCTCCAGATTATGAGTCTTGCCTTCTTTTTGGAGAACCGCTAGAGCCTGCCAACTGAACTGGCACTCTAACCAGGCTGAGCTACCCCGGCATGACTGTCGCGTCTTTTGGTGGGAAATTAAATGCTACGTCGCAGCCGCCAGCTTCAGGGATCCCCTGTCGAGTTGGTTCCTGTGGTGCCGTGTGGCGGCATATGTAGTGGCGGTGGCGGTGGTGGCTACGCCTGCGGCGCCGCGCCAGACTCCGCGACATCGTCCACAAACTCGTCGTTTCGGCCGTACGTCTCTGAGATCTCAGACCAGTCGAGCTTTTCGCTGTGCACCCACAAAAATTTTTTCTGCAGAGCCGCCGTGTACAGCTTCTTCCATTCGGTCTTGGTCTCGTCAGTCCACGCCTTTACCACACGCGGGTCGATATAGTTCCGCAGCGACGTGCCGAGGTTGTAGTCTCTGGTTCTCTGCTTTAGGTCGATCTGGAGTTTCATCTTCTCAATCCTCTCCAAGTGTCTGGACTTTTGCCTATCTCTCCGGAGTGTCATCCTCTCGATCCTCTCCATGTGTCTGGACTTTTGCCTATCCTTCTGCTCTCTTAGTCGCTTGATCCGCTCCCTTCTCCTCTTCTTCTGGATGGCAGTCTTTGCTTTTGAGTTCTTTGCTTTTTTGAGCCTGTCCTCGGCCCCCTTCCACGGCTTTTTGCCCTCGGCCTCCTTGAGCCAGTCCTCGGCCCCCTTCCACGGCTTTTTGCCCTTAACCTCCTCGAGATTTGCATTCTGCTTCTCCAGCGACTCGTCAAAGTTCTTTGGTATGGTCCTCTTGTGGTTGCACTTTATGGCCGCCTCCAGATTGGCGAGCTTTGCATGGTGCAGCTTTCGATGCGGGGTCGCGTCCTTTACATCATCCACGTGTTCTGCAAGGTATTTTTTGACCACCTTTGTGGCGCTGTACGTCCTGAAGACCTTTGCGCTGAGTTCCTTTACAATCCCGGAATAGTACGCGTTGACGTGGCTTGATCGTACACCGTCGAATATCTCGTCCTTGGGCTTTTTTCCGGATATTATCTCCTTCAGGTTGGCGCGCAGCCTCTCGTCGCGCGGATTGTCACATTCGATGGTCTCCTTCCACTCGACGCTGTCCTTGCCAAGAAAGTCGAACCTTATCGCGTCATCAGATATCGTGACGTGCTCCTTTCGCAGCGTGGTGGCGCCCACCGTGTCGGCCTCGTCGTCATCCTTCTCGTCGCCCACCCTCATTGCCGTGCGGTATATCATATAGCACACGGTCGATATCTTGCGCGTTTTGGAATCGTTACTCGCCATGTCCCTGGCCATGCTGTCAAGTATCCTGTCTATGCTGGAGGAGAGCGTCTCCGCCTTGAGGTACTTTGCCTTGTCCATGCTCTGCTTTATCTCGGACGTGTCTGCAAGCCACACGTACTTTGTCTTCTGCGTCAGATAGTCTGTCCAGCTTGCAAGCCACGTGGCGCCCCTGTTCTCTATGACGGACTTCCACTGGCCCTCCGGCCTGGGCGCGTCCTTGCTCATGTTGAGTATGACGTCTCCCTTGGTGATGCACGGCTTCCACTTCCCCCTCAGCGGGTGGTCCCCTCTGCCGATGAATATTCCGGGAGGCTCTGCCATGTAGTTTCCCACGTCGACCTCCTTGCCGTCTAGGATCGCCTTACCGTACTTTGACTTCAGCTGCTCCCGCAACGCCTTTCTCTTGGCTGCAAGCTCCTTTCTCTCCTCCTTTGTCATGGCATCCCTGCGGTCCTTTTCCATGTCCACGATCCTGTACGCCTCTGCAAAGTCAACGTCCTTGTATTTGAGCCCCTTGTACTCGGGGCCCAAGGCCTTGGCAAGGTCCTTTGTAAAGTTGGACTGGAACACGGTGTCCTGTACGTACTGCGTGTCCTTCTTCTTTGCCCACTGGTACGCCATCTCCTCCTGGAGCAGGTTGGGCTCGATTTCCTTGCCCCTTATCCTTATCGAGAATCCCCTCGACTCGTATTCGGGCGGGAATATGATGCCGTTGTGCCGCAGCGTCCTCCACCGCTTCTTGTTCTTGTTGCTGTTAGTCTTCTTCCTCTTCTTACTGCCTGCCATCGTGAAACCTGAATCAGACTGACGAGCGCCAATATGTATATCAATATAACGTGTGTCAGGCGGCACGCAGGTCCTGCCGCCGGCCGCGGCCGGCCGCCGTGCTCATTTTGGAAAGAGCTCCTCGCTCATGTACCTCTCAAACTCGATGTCTGACTTTTCCCTCTTTGCCTTCATGAACATCTCGGCGTCGGCGCCCACCACGTACCGTGGCAGCATCTCCTCGTCGTTGATGGCCCCGATTACCGCATCTGCCACCTGCGAGGGTGGCGTGCCCATCTCCACCATCATCTTGATGCCCGCAAGCATGTGGTCGGTCAGCACCCTGTACTTGGGATCCGAGCACGACTCGGGAATCCTCATCGAGTCAAAGAACCCGGTCTTTACAACGCCCGGCTCGATCAGCGTAGTCCTGATCCCAAACTGCCCGAGCTCGTACCTGAGGCACTCTGTCAGCCCCTCCAGCGCGAACTTTGAGCTGATGTATGCGGGGGAGCCCGGCAGTCCCATACGCCCCACCACGGAGCTGATGTTTATGATGTCGCCGGATCCCTGCCTGCGCATGATGGGCGCGGCCTCCTGTATTATCCGCACGATGCTAAAAAAGTTGGTCTCAAACTGCCTTCTGAACTCTGGCAGCGGCACGTCCTCCGTGCAGCCAAACTGCCCGTATCCGGCGTTGTTTACTAGTACGTCAAGCCTCTGGTTGTATGACGCGGCCTCAGATACTGCCGACACGACGGCCTTCTCGCTGTCGACGTCCATATCTGGTATTATCGTGATCGGCAGTTCCTCTTCCTCATTTCCGTTTTCGGACTCCGCCCTGAGGGCGGCGGGTACCTTGTTGCCGCTGTCGCTGCCCCTGATCCCTGCAAACGTGCGGTACCCGTTTCTTGCAAGCGCCAGCGCGGTCGCCGCGCCTATTCCAGAAGATGCGCCGGTGACGAGCGCGACCCTTTCCATGCGTATGATCCGCACGCTCCGTATTTATCACCTGCGGACGTATCGGCTCGGCCGTCTCCTCCGCTACAATGGGACGCCCCTACTGCGCCTTCCAGATGTACCACGTGGCCACCGTCCTGTAGGGCCGCCACCCCTCTGCAATTCTTCGGACATCGTCCTCAGACGGCATGTCCGGCAGGCCGTAAAACAGCATCACCCCCTTTCTGAGGCCCAAGTCGCCGGCGGGCAGGACGTCCATGCGCCCGAGCCCGAACATCAGGAATATCTCGGCAGTCCACCTGCCGACGCCCTTCACCTGCGTGAGCATCTTGGTTATCTCGTCGTCGGACATCCTGCCGGCCCTGTCAAGACGTATGCGGCCTGACTCAATCATTCCGGATATCTTCTTTATGCACTCGGCCTTTCTGACGGAAAGCCCGGTCTCCCTCAGTCTCGAGTCCGGCGTGCCAAGCACGTCCGCGGGCCTCGGGTAGGGCGCGCCATACATGGCCCTGAACCTCTTAGATATGGCTCCTGCAGAATGGCCTGACAGCTGCTGCGTGATTATAGCCTCCACAAGCGAACGGTACCTGTTCCGGGACGGCCTGATCTCGACGCCGGCCGGCACCATTTTAATCACTTTTGCAAGGACGGGATCCCTTTGCAGGCGCCGCCGCGCATGCGACACGGCGCGGGACCTCCCAGGCACGGCCATGCCCGCAGTGCGGCACGTCGGTATGTAAACCCCTCTGCCCCGAGAGAGTAATCCGTCCGGGGCGTGCTAGACTATCGGGCTGCACCCCTCAAACGAGTCGAGCAGTGCGGTGGCCTGGCCGCCGTTTATCCGCTCAAATACCTCAAGCGACGCCGCCTTGTGCAGGTACTGGTTGTTGTTGCCGCACCTGTATGACATCGTACACCGGGGGCACCCGGACTCTGCCGTGCAGGGGCACTCGCCCACTATGCGCGCCCCGCGTTCAAAGGCCGTCTCAAGCCTGTCGTAGAGCGCCCTGCTTGCGCCGCTGCCGCCTATCACCCCGTCATGCACGAATATCATTCCTGACGAGCCCATCGATATCCCGCCCAAGTTGCGCGAGGCCCCACCCGTTATCATGTTGCTTCCCTCTATTACCACGTGCTCTGTCGCATGGTATCCGCTTGTCATGATGTACCCCCCTTCAAGCCTCTCCGGGGCTATGGCTCTCTCACGCACGTCCTGCCCCTGTCCCTGCATGTTCTGCATTGTCGCGTTCTTGCGCATCTCGTCGGCCGCCCTCTGGATCGTGTCGTCCGGTGACGGCGCGCAGAATACGATTCCCTTTGTTACATACGTGTACTCCAGAGGCCTGTCAAGCTCCACCGAGTCTGGCGCCGCCACTCCGTCCGGGTCGATCCCCACGCTGTCCTCGTCGCCGTGTCGGCCTCCGGAGCCGCCTAGGCCGCTGTCCGTCCAGTTGATCTTTACGTACCCGGTCACGGTCTTTTTTATGCTCAGCCTGCAGAACGCGGTCTCTATGTCATTCACCATTCTCCGCTCCACGACCTCCTCTATGCCGGGGTACTCTGACGTGAGCGCCCTCGTATAGTATGGGTGGTTCCGCGGCAGCTCCTCTGTGACGGCATGCTGCCTTTTTGGATAATCAAACTCGGTTACCTCGTACGGTCTTCCCGCAAGAAAATAGACTGCGCCCTCGTGCAGCTCCTCCAGCGCGATCGGGCACACCCTGTCCGCTACCTTTCGGCCCCCAGATACGATGTCTATCGACTCGCCCATACCCCTGATGCTGTACCTGTCAAGTATTCCCGTTGCCGCCCCGCCGCGCCTGCCCGGAACTATAGCGCCGCCTGCGCGCCTGAGGCTCCCCTGTGATATGTGCCGCCTGATGACCTCGGCGTGAGACCCCTCTTCCTCCGGGGTGATGGGCATGTCGTGCGCCATTGCCAGTACCTGGCACTCCTCGACGTAGGGGTTCCTTGGGTCGATGTACAGTTTTTCGGTATCCTCGAAATAGTCCCCGGGGTGGTTCCTGTAATACTGGGATATGGGATCGTTTCCAAGCGCCAGGAACGCGTAGCCGCGCCGCCCCTCGCTTCTTGCCGCCCTTCCAATCCTCTGTATCAGCCTGTTTATCGGGGAGGGCGCCGAGACGACGCAGTCGGTGCCCCCCACGTCGATGCCAAGCTCAAGCGTCGGGGTGCACGATACGGCCTGGAGTGAGCCCTCCCGGAACTCGTTCTCAGTTGCGACTCGGTGGCCTGGCAGGAGCCCCGCCCTGTGCACCTTTATCCTCACGCCGCCCCTCTGGCAGTATATCGCGAGCAGTTCGGCGTTGCGGTGCGAGTTGCTGAACACCATCGTCTGGCGCCCCGACGCGGCGAACCTCTTAGTCAGGTGCGACATCAGCGTCCGGGGGCTGCGAAGCGATGGGAACAGCATGGCAAACTCAATGCTCCTGCCCCTGCCTCCGCCGCGTACGGTGGTGATGCCGTCGATCCCGAACAGGTCGGCGCAAAAGCGCCCCGGGTCGTCAAGCGTCGCCGACGCGGCCACGTACTGCGGGCGGCTGCCGCCGTCGCCTGCAATCCTTGCAAGCCTCCTTATGATGTGGTGCACGTTGCTGCCAAATATGCCCGAATAGGAATGGGCCTCGTCCACCACGACGATTCTGACCGTGCGCAACATGCGGCCCAGCTGGGTCCGGCGCCACATGTGGTAGTGCAGTAGGTCAAAATTGGTCACCAGTATGTGAGGGGGGCTGCTCGTTATCCTCCTTCTTGCAGGGGCGTCCGTGTCCCCGTCGTACGCCTCAGCAGAAAGCCCCGCCGCCTCCGAGAGCCTCCGGATCTTTGGCAGCTGGTCGCGCGCAAGGGCCTTTGTAGGATACGTTATGATTGCATGTATGCGCCTCATGGCGCGGCCGCCGTTGTTGCCGTTGTTGCCCGCACCGACGTGCAGGCCCTCTGCCCCGTTGACCGCGTCCGCTATCCTCTGAATCACCGGTATGAGAAAGGCCTCTGTCTTTCCGGACGCGGTCGGGGCCTCGATTACCGTGTCCTTGCCGGACGTGATGCTCTTGATTGCGTCATGCTGGAACCTGTAGAGCCTGCCTATCCCGGACTCTTTGAGGGCCGCGGCGAGTCTACCGTCCAGTCCTGCCTCGTCCGGACTTGGCCCGTATTCGGGTTCCGCCTCCCGGATCACCCTATAGTCTGCAACATAGTCCTTTTTCGAGTACAGTATGTCGCGCATGAGCTTGTCGGGACTCTCATCCCCGATCATGTCTTCAATCTCGGACTCGGGTCTGACCATGTCCTGCGCCGCCGCATCCCCGGCGTTTGAGGGCTCTGCCGGCGAGCCTGCTGCCGCAATAGCCGCCGTGGCCGTTTTGGCCGCATCCAGCGCGCCCGTACCAGACGGCCCGCTCTCGTCATACCTGACAAGAAACTCCAGAAATGACTCGTCCGGGTTGGAGTTGTGCGCTACGATGTCCTGCAGCTCGCATCCGCTACACGAGACGTGCATCCTGCCGTCAAATGTGCGTGACATCTCCATGCCGGAGCCGCATGCGGGGCACGTGAACTTCATGCGGCCGCATTACGACGCATGCGATTTATTGCTTGGGATTGTTGGACGCGCTATCTCAACCTGGCGCGGCCCGGAGCGGCCCAGAGCGACGGTTACGTCTGCCAAGATGCGAGATGGCCTACACCACGGTGAAAGCAGTTCGCCATACAGGGGGGCGGGCGCCAACGCCTGCAGGGGCGCCGGATTGAGATATTAGTTACTTGCGGACATCGGGGGTGGGATGGACGGGCGGCTTGAATATGATGAGATTTACAACATGGACTGCCTGCGGGGACTGGAGCTCGTGAAGCCCTCGTCAGTGGACTTGGTGGTCACTGATCCGCCGTTTGCAATCGACTTTAAGCCAAGGCGCCCAAACTACAACCGCAGGGGCTCGCGTGTCCTTGATGGGTACAGCGAGGTAAGCAGTGGCGACTATTACGGGTTTACAAAACGATGGATGCAGCTGGCCTCTGCAGCGCTAAAGGAGTCAGGCAGCATGTACGTCTTCTCTGGATGGAACAACCTCGCCGATGTCCTGAACGCGATCCGCGACGTCAAACTCACCGTCGTTAACCACATCATATGGAAGTACCAGTTCGGGGTCGTGACCAAAAAAAAGTATGTCACCTCGCACTACCACTGTCTGTTCGTGTGCAAAGACGACTCCAAGCGGAGGTTCTATCCGTACTCTAGATTTTCAAAAGACGAGTGCACGCCGGAGGGGCGCAGCCTGCACTACAGGGACAAGGAAGACGTCTGGCAGATAAACCGCGAGTACTGGCGCGGATCTAAAAAGACCCCCACAAAGCTGCCGGCCGAGCTGATAAGAAAGATCCTGGCGTACTCTAGCAGGAAGGGCGACGTGGTCATGGACCCGTTTCTTGGATCGGGCCAGGTCGCAGTGGTCGCAAAGTCCGAGGGGCGCAGGTACATCGGATTTGAGATCGTCCCCGAATACTACAGGTTTGCAAAGAGCCGGCTTGACGAGGGCCGTTACCGCATCAGTGCAAACGACGACGACTGATGCTGACTGCGCGCGGAGCGCGGCAGTGACGGCGCTCTGACTATGCGGCGCGCCCGCTATCGTCCGGCGCGGACCCGGCTGCCGCCACCTGGTCTTTTTCAGGGGCGCCTTTATCGACGCTGCCGCTGCTGTTGGTGCTGCTGCTGCCTCTACCGCCACCACCGTCACCGTCACCTCGCACCGCGCCGTTCTCTTTTTGCCCTATTTTCTTCGATATTGCGCCGCGCAGCTCCTCGTCACTCTTGTCGCCGGGGCTTATGCCCGCAGAGCGCGCAATCATCTCGAGCTTTTCACGCTCCGACTCGACGGGCCCCGATATCCTCGGGATTCCATCCGCCGCATCCTGCATTCCCTTTACGTGTTCCTCGATGCCGTCCTTTGCCCTGTTGTACTCGTTGACGGCCTTTCCAATCTTCCTTGCGGCCCCAGGAAGCTTGCCGGTCCCGAGTATGAGCACCAATGCCACAAATATGATTATCACCCACTCCGTTCCGCCGACGCTGAGCCCGTACCACTGCATGATGATAATATTTGGCGGCACTGAAATTAAACCTATAGTGCTCATAGGTAACCGCTCACCCATGTCAAGGCCTCGTCGCGGCTGCGGCATTTCCCGCCGCGCGAATCCGCTTGTTCTCCACGCAGTTGCCTGTTTTTTAATCAGGCTGTGTCATGCCTGCAAACCCGTCTTTGGTTACGCCCTGCTGAAAAAACGACACCGCAAACCTGCTTCTGCTGCTGCCGCCAGCGGCACCGTTACTTGAATGCGGCAACCATTATGGCGCCGCCCATCAGATCCTTCTCAAACTCGACGCGCCCGAACCTCTCAAGCAGCATGTCCTCCAGCCGCCCGTTCTGGGGCCACCTCTGGAACGTCCCGTGCAGCGTGCCGAACTTTAGGCCCAACCTGCCGCCTGCGCACAAGGCAAGTACGGGCAACAGGATCCGGAGGTATGCCGAGACGCCGGCCCTCACCAGCGCGTTGTCCGGCTTGCCCAGGTCCACTATTACCAGCCTGCCGCCCTCTTTGAGGACGCGGTGCATCTCGTCAACGGCGGCCCCGAGGTCTATTGCGTCCCTCAGAGAGTAGCCGCACAGCACCGCGTCAAAGGTGTCGTCCCCAAACGGCATGTGCTCAAAGACGCCGCATGCCGAGTCCGGCGCGTCCTCAAACAGGGAGCCCGTGTTCTTTAGCATCGGGACGAGCGGGTCGTACAGCGTTACTGCAATCTTGCCGCGCGCGGCATCCACTGCGGTACGCGACATGTTTCCAAACCCCGAGCCCGCGTCCAGTATGCGGTCGCCGGCAGACACCCTGCCTGTTATCGCGCGCCGGCGGTGCTCCGAGTCCTTGCCCAGGGATATGATGCGGTTCACCTTGTCGTATACCGGTATAATCTCGCGGAGTACTGCGATTACCTCCGGCCAGTAGGTACTGCCAAGCCCTCGCCCCGGTTCCCCACTGCCCTCCGTCCCGGGACCCATGGCCATGCCACCGACGCCGCCCGGCTCATGCGGAAAATTCTGGCATCTTGCCTGCAAGCTCCTGCAGGCTCTCGTCGGACATCTTTTCAAACTCCCGGGTGCCGTCTGGTATCCTTGCCATCTTTATGTGGGCAACCTCGCTCTTCTTGTCCAGCTTCAGGTTGACTGCGCCTATCGCAAGCTGTATGCCGTCCTCCATGCCCATGTCGGGGCCGTAGTTCTTCTCCAAAAAGTCGTTCACGTCGTCCGAACCCGCCCCGATCGCGACTGCCGTATACTGCATGTACGCGCCGCTCGGATCAATCACGTAGATGGACCCGCCCTTCTGGTCTATCCCGCCTATTATCATCGAGACGCCGTTTGGGCGCACCCCGCCGTACTGGGTGAACTGGTGCGCGTGGTCGGCCAGGTGCTTTGCAACCGTCGCCACCTCGACCGGCTCGTCGTACGTCATCCTCGTCCCCTGTGAAAAGAACCTTGCATTGTCGACCTCCACCCTGGCGTCGGGTATGTATCCGGCCGCGGCCACGCCGATGTGCTTGTCCACCTGGAATATCTTTTGAGTCACGTTCCTAGTCTGCAGCGTTCTCGGCTTCTCCTCGACGGCTATCACCACGCCCTCCTTTGTGCAGACGCCGACTGCAAGCGCGCCCCTCTTTACGGTCTCTATTGCATACTCGACCTGGTATATGCGCCCGTCCGGCGAGTACATCGTAGACGTCATGTCGTAATTGCGGGATGCCATCATGTCATGGCAAGTCTGCCCGATGTCAATTTAAGGGTTTTAAACCACCGCCTCCGCCTCCGCGCAACCGCGGCGCCTGCGCACGCACGCATTTTAAGCAACCTTGCGCATACCATATCATGAACGAACAGGCACTGTGCGACATACGCCAGGCTCTCAGGGACAGGCGCCCCGCCTCCGCAAAGCAGCACACGGACAGGCACACGAGACAGCTGTTGCTCTACATATTTGCAGTAACCCGCGGGGGCCTTACGCGGCTACGGATCATAATGGAGCTCTCGGAGAGTACCCACAACCCAAACCAGATTGCAAGGGCCCTAGGGCTCGACTACAAGGCCGTCACGCACAACCTAAAGGTGCTAGAGCGCAACAGCATGGTCTCGAAGATCGGTGACGACCGGTACGGCACGCTCTACCGCATATCTGACCTGCTAGAGGCAAACCTCGGAGCGCTCGACGAGGTGATCGACAAGCTCTCCTACAACCTGGAGAAGAAGAACCGCAAAAAGGTATACCTCTGAACCTTGTCATGTTGCCATCCAGCGTCCCGTGCCCACGTTCGCACTGGTCTCGGCGCACCGGCCCGTCCGGCTGGCCTGGTAGTCGCGCCACCGGGATTGGTTGCAGGGGCTGCCGGGCACCAATCGCACGAGTGTGGGGGGGCGGAGCTGTTCCGTTTCACGCACCCGGTTTGGTTAGCCGCCAACTCCAGCAGGGCCCGGTTAAGGCGCTGTCCAATCCGGAGTTTTTCGCCCCAAATTTGTGCTCATCTTGACGGGTTTTGAGGCGGGGCGGCGGTACGAAAACGCGTGATCAGGCGCTCTGGCGCCGGAGAATCCGGGATT
>JAGWAX010000127.1 GCA_021296175.1 Nitrosopumilaceae archaeon
TCATACCTCGGCTTGCCCCTCCTTCCTGCTCCTCTTTCGTCTTCTTCTGGAACTCATTGGGTGCGTGCCATACTATATAATCAATAAGCTTTTCCATCCAGATCTGCCCTGATCTTTAAGCTTTTCGCCGTTTTTACGGTGCGGGATCTGGACAGCGCCGGCTTGTATGAATTCACATGTACCCAAAACATCCAGAATTCACGCACGAATCATTCCTCTGACAGCCACGTTTGGGAAGGGTAGGTGAATTCATACGCCGGCTTCTGAAATAAAGTTATAAGGAATTTCTGCACATGCTATTTGTGACCAAACCCATAGAATTCCCAGAAGAGGTGCGGCGGCACGAAAAATACGACGACAAGGACGAGCTTATAATGAAGAACCTCATGAGCGACGCCAGGCTCTCTGCACGCCAGCTGTCCCTTGCTGTAGGGTTGTCGACCGTAACAGTGCTGAGTAGGATAAAGCGACTTGAAAAGATTGGAGTCATACGGGGATACCACGCCAGCATCGACCACGAAAAGGCAGGATACGGGCTGGTTGCAATCATAGAGGTTGCTGCAAAAAATACCGAGCTCAGTCACGTCGAGGAGTCAATATCCAAGTATGAGAACGTCTGCGCCATATACGACGTGACGGGCGCAACCGACTTGCTCATAGTTGCAAAATTCAGGTCGAGGTCGGAGCTGAGCGCGTTTATCAAGGACCTGGAAAACATAAAGCACCTGAAGAGTACAGTAACCCATGTGGTGCTGAACACGATAAAAGAGGACTTTAGGCTGATGTGAATGGCATAAATAATCACGAAGCGCATCTTGCCCGTGCCATACGGGATTTTGAAGCATGTCGGGTTTGCGGCAGGGGTCTTGGCGTTGGCCATGGCAGCGTCTGCGGGGCCGGCGCTGCAACCATCATCAGGGCTGGAAATGGAACCCGGCCACGCCACTGCACCGGCACCACCCCCACTGCAGCAGCACGCATACGCGCAGGACCGGGGGCTCGACATGGAGCTGGAGGTGTCAGACGAGGAGACCGTTGCAGTACTTGCAGGGTTCGCCGCCGCGGTGATCGGGATCTTTCTGTTTCTTGCAAGGGACACAATCCTGCGAAGAAGAAACGACTATGACAACTCAGAGGAGTACGCCTCGAAAAAGGAGCGCACGTATGAGAAATACCATTCGTCCTGGACAGACGACTACGAGGAGGTTGGGACAAGGAAGAAGGGGCGGCAGGATGCCGCAAGGGAGCTCTCCGAGGAAGCAAGTGGCGGCCGGCTCCCCGACTATTACGGGATTCTGGGCGTCGGCCGCGACGCGACCAAACCCGAGATAAAGGAGGCGTTCAGGAGGCTTGCAAAGGAGGCCCATCCGGACAGGGTGGGGCAGAAGAGTGACAAGAAGAACGATGGAAGTGACGCGCCCGATCCCGACATTACAATGGCAGAGATCAACAAGGCGTACGAGGTGCTGTCCGACGACGATCTGAGGGAAGAATACGACGCACGCATGGGCAGATGAACGAGCGCCGGACGTAAGCGCCAGCTTGCGTGCAGACACGGGCGCATTTTCATGCCCTGCTCGGCCCGCGCAAGAATGCCGCCTTTGTAAAGGAAAAGACAAGCCCGCGTCCTAAGAGGAACGACACTTGGATGGAAAGGGCGCCTGCAGGGGCGCAGCCGGGCGGCAGACGCCGCGCATGGGGGCAAACATGTCAGGAGTTTTTTAGTCCGGTTTTGGCAATGTTTCGCAGCTCGTCGTGTCCCATACTGGAGCCGAGTCTGGAATCTACCACATCCACCACCACAAGTACGAGATGTACGCGTGACTCCGATGGCACCTCCACACTACCCGTAACGTTTGCGACAAGGCGGGCCGCCACGCGTCCGGACGCGGTGCGGATATCCACCTGTACTGCTGCAAAGTCCGTTCGGGGCCCCAGCATTCTGGGCGTGACCTCGTCAAGTATGGAGGCGTCCCGGGTGGAGCAGTTTATGCGACATATGGGACTCTTTGTGAAATAGGTTCGGTTGTCCTCATCAGAGCCGCGCGCCGGGACGTCCCGCTCCGGGGGCGGCCCACTTACAGTCACGTCACGCAGTACGTATGTGGCAGGCCTGCCGGCACCGCCAAAACGTGCGACAAACTCAGAAGAGTTCGAAGAGGCAAGCTTTGACAATTCGGTACGCAGTTGCAGGGCATGATCTTGCTTGGCGCCGCGCGCGCGGTCATCCTCCTCGCTCACGCGGGCCATTCAAGGCCAGGAGTATTGAACCTTGTGCATGTGATAGCGTGTTGCATAATTCCCCAATCCGCTCCGCTCGAAGGATGC
>JAGWAX010000128.1 GCA_021296175.1 Nitrosopumilaceae archaeon
AGCACAACTTGGCGTATTTTTGAAAATTAACACTGTCCGGAGACCCAAACATCAATTATTAATATTAGATACTATATAGTAGATCACACACATAGTAAACGAGCGGAAAAAATGTACATGAAGAGTCAGGGAATCATGTCGCCCCTGACGCATAAGAGAGCCGACATGGAGGGAGGTGTAATGGCACCTCAAACCAAGTATGACTAACATGCCCTCATTCAGGAACAAAGGGAAGAGACAGAACGCATACTCAGGACCACTAGTGGGCGCTGTCCAGATCCCGAACGCAAAAATGACGAAAAGATTAAAGATCACGACGGATTCGGATGAAAAGAATTTATTGATCATATATTGTAACATGCTCCCAATGAGTTCCAAAAGAGGACGAGAGAAAAGCAGGAAGAAGGCATCAAGGCGTGCCGTGACTACAGGGAGTACGAGAGGAAGCGCAAGGAAGAGGCAGGGTGAAGATGCTAGGATCAAACAATTACGGAAATTGATACGCGGCACCCTTCACGATGCCGACGAGGGTGAGGCTGTGAGGATCGTATGCCTAGCGGATATGACCTTTCGCAGCCACTTGTACAGGATTCACGTTGCGTATATGGACGAACATGTAGATTCTGTAAACATGTGCGGCTTAAAAAAGTTCCACCAAAGTCCGGGTTTCACGACTGGGCAAGAGGCCTTGCGGGTAGGATCGACGCAGTGATCGCGCTGCTGGGCGCCCAGGCGAGAAGTGACGCGCGCGAGACGCTACTCGGCGACTCATCGAGATTCTCTATCATGAAATACGAGGACTGGTAGGACGGCAAGCACAGGATCATATCGCGACGAGGATTCAACAAGCTGCACATACTGATGGCGCTGCACGGCATGATAGTCACGTGCAGGGTGACCGCAGGCTGCGCGCACGACTCGCCCGTGTTCAGGGAGAGTGCGGGCGGGTACCCCGGGGCGACGGCCGCGTCATCTTGGACGCGGCGTACCTTGCAAGGGCAAACTGCGACGCGATCGCGCACAGCGGCCACACGCCCGTGATGTGCTCCAAGAAGAACTCCCGGTTCAGGGACTTCCATGCCATGGGACGGATGCTCAGATGGCGCCGCGACGACCCCGAGGAGTTCGATAGCGCGTACCACCGGCGCAGTCCGGTCGAGACCGCATTCTCCGTCATCAAGGAGAGATTCGGCGCGGTCGCACGTGCAAAAACGTTTGCCATGCGCGAGCTGCATCTCGTACTCAAGTGCGTCTGTTACAACCTCGTCGCCTAGATTCTTTGGCCCGCGGGACGGGCACGCCTGCGCACGCTACGCACAAACCGTCGGCTGCTACACAAAACCCGGGTCTTCCACGCGCCGGTCTCCCGGATCGGCGGGAGTTCCGACACCTCCGCACGTCCGAGTGCATCAAAATAAGCACAAATCTGGGGCAGAAAATTCCGAACCGGACAGCGCCAGCATATCCTAAATCCTTTTTAGATCGGCTGCGCAACGCACGGTGCCCAAGAGCAGGCACGCAGACGGACCGGGATGATGCGATCGTACCGATGCCGGTGACTTCCGGTTCACCCAGGTGTGCTACACATAGGGCGACCCCCGGTTAGAGAACCTGGTGAGGGTTTGGCTAAAGCACCGATGATCCCGCGCGAGTCAGAACCGGGGCACAATCCCAAGCCATATAGCGGGGGCCGTGCCACTTGATATGTTGCCAAACCGCTGGCTTGCAAAGCAGGAACCTAGCGCCTACTCGTTTGAGCAGCTAAAGCGCGATCGCACCACCATGTGGGACGGCGTCCACAACAACCTGGCGCTCAAGCACATACGCAACATGGGGCCCGGCGACCTAGTGCTGTTCTACCACACGGGCAAGGAGAAGAGGGCAGTCGGGATCATGCAGGTCACGTCAAAGCCGTACCCAAACCCCGAGGAGGCAGACGAGCGGTTCGTAGTGGTGGATGTAAAGTACAAAAAGCCGCTGAGGCGGCCCGTCACGCTGGCAGAGATCAAGCAGAACGAGAAGATGGCAGGGTGGGATCTCCTGCGCATATCGCGCCTGTCTGTAATGCCGGTCCCCAAAGACGTGTGGGACGAGGTAATCCGGATGTCAGAGCAAGATAACACCGGTCCCTGAGCAGGCGGCCTGAGAGCATCCGGCGGCTCTACCGCGCGCAAGCCACGCAGTAGCAGGCACTGCCGCGCGAACTGTTGATATATGCCCCGTATTGACAGCTGTCATGGCAACAGCGTATGTCTTGATAAACTGTGAGCTGG
>JAGWAX010000129.1 GCA_021296175.1 Nitrosopumilaceae archaeon
GAGAAAAAGGATGAGGGCAAGACCGAAGAGGCCGCCATGGAAGGACTCTCATCACTCTTCGGATGACGGCCACCACAGACGCACTCATTCACTGCAATCTAATGGCGTTTTTTCACAGGCGTCAGGCCTACTGCATCAGCATCCTTAAAGTCTGGATGCACCCATGACGTTCAATGCCTGCAGGTGGCAAGGGCGGGGCAAGAAGATGGATACTCTCAGTGGCGCCCAGCATGTGGCGCGCGATAGAGAGAAACGGGGCGTACGCGACCGCGTCGGTGCCGGAGATCTCCAAGATAAAGAGGGGCGACCGCGTCGCGTTCTACGTGCTTGGCACCGGCAGGTTCAACGGCATATTCGAGGTTTCTGGAAAATGGCACGAGCCCGCATGCAGGTGGCCCGTCCGCGTTACGGACGAGGTATGCATGAGGCGCGTCAGGGCTGGAACTGCGACCATACGGGGCATGTTGCCGTCGCTGCGCCTTGCAAAAAAGAGCAGGTGGGTGGGGCTGCACCTGCATGGCGGGCTTGCAAACTACGGCAGGCCCATATCCGCGTCGGACTATAGGACGATATCAGAGCACATGAAAAGGAATCCCCGGCTGGCAGTGTGACCGGCGCGGAGGAGAAGGGCGCGAGGTCGGCAGGAATTCAGGTGCCCGGCACAGGAATCCCCGACGGCTCTACTGTGGTTCGTACCCTTCTGCACTCTGTGCGAGGGCCCTTGCCCGAGCGTCGGCCCTCTGCAGTATCTGCTCCCGGGTTTCATCCGTGAGGTGTCCGGACTCGACGGACAGCGAGCGCGCATGCTGCGAGGCCTTTGCAAGTATCTGCGTGACATTCTCCAGAGTCACATAGGCCGCCTCTACTGACAGTGAGACTGCCTCCTGGTGCGCCGCAATTACAGAGTCACGGACCGCCTCCACGTCTATCGTCAGGTCGTTCTCGGCGTATACCAGCCCGTCCTCAAGCGCTGCATAAAGCGATATGCCGGCCTCCACGGGCTTTATGTCAAGCTTGCCCAGTATGGACGCAAGCTTGTCGTTTATCACCTCGCCCTTGTGCACGGGCGTCGTATCCCTTGATATCCATATCGTGCCCTGGTCTATCTTTGTGGGGATGCCTGCCTCTTTGAACTCCGTAAGCATGGGACCGGGCGCGATTCCCGTATTCATCTCGGGCACCACCACGTCCATGCTAGAGGTGTCCCCACCGCGCGCGGCCATCATTATCTTGTTCTTTCCGAGCAGCATGTTGAGGCGGAACGGCGACATGTCGGTGAACATCAGCATGCACTGGCCCACGAGCTCCTTTGCAATCCCGGCGATGCCGGGCATGTCAAGTCCCTGAAGAGCTTTTTTTGCCACCCTGTCCTTTATGTTTACAAACAGCACGTCGTCCTTGAGAGTCTTGCGCAACGGCAGGATCTGCGCCCCCCGCACCTTGTCAAGCTTTACGAGCGCCAGCACCTTGTATCTCTTCGGAAGGCTCTGGATCTGCTGATACATCTGCGCCTTCTTTGGCGAGTATGCAGTCCTGTTCTCATGCAAATCTCTTCTTGACCTCCTGTACCTGCTTGACTGGCCTGCCCATCGAGGTCTTTACCATCACGCGTTTTACGTTCTTCTCCCCGTTTGGAAGCTTTCGCTCTATTGCCCCCAGCACGGCATGGGCGTTTACCGCTAGATCCTCGTCGCTCATGGTCTCGTCCCCAATCTTGCACGATATCGAGAGCGACGCGCGCGTCCTCACCCTGATCGACGATTTGAACCTCTCAAGAAACGACTCGATGGGCGCGTTGAACGGGACAGGGGTCGGCATCTTTCCGCGGGGCCCGAGCAACTGGCCTAGGGCCTTTCCGACGGCGGGCATCATCTGCGTGTCGGCAAGGAAAAAGTCGTACTTGTTGATGAACTTGCGCGACTCACGCTTGTTTGCCGCAAAGCCGTCAAGCTCGTCGCCGCCCACTACCGCGTCGGCGTTTGCCTGCTTGGCCTTTTGGCCCATGTCGCCCCCCGCTATCACGCAGACCGATGCAGGGGAGCTGGTCTTTGGCAGCTGCACGGTCTCGTTTATCGCAAACCCCTTTTTGACGTCTATGTCCTTGAATGTGACTACAAGCTCCACGGACTGGGTAAAGTTGCGCTTCTTCTGCCCCTCGGGCTCCTTTGCGTCCTTTATCAAACCGGCAAGCTGCGCCTCGGCAATCATTACGCAGCGCCTGATATGGTGCCTATTTAAAACCGTTTACGGACTACCGCAG
>JAGWAX010000130.1 GCA_021296175.1 Nitrosopumilaceae archaeon
CCCACTTTGCCACGTTGTACATGACGTGCTCGGAGTGGCTTGGGCCTCGCTTGCCGACTCGATCTCCGCGCCTGTGGGAGTGCCGCCCTCGTAGTCATACGCCGCCAGATCCGTCCCGTCACTCTTCACCTTTTGCTTGTCTTCCGGATTCTTTTCGGACAATGCAGTGCATGGCATGTCCCCCGTATGATAAAGGGGGTTCCTTCGGGTTCGCGTGCGATCCAGTGGCCGGACAGTTGCCGCCTGTCTTTTCGGGCTGATCTCCCAGGGCCCCCGGGTATGTCCGAGTTACGTTCCCGCATCCTTCCGCTTACCCCGCATCCCTCGCCTTGATCCCCGCCAGTCTTACCGGGTCTTTAGTTTGGTGCCCCCGACTCCCCGTGTCTGGATTCCCCGCCGCGCCCGTTTCTCAGGCGTGCCTAAGCACCCGCGGGATGATCTGCGGGGGAAACGACAGCACGGCGACAGGAACGGGCCGCGGCAGTTACCCGGAAACAATCAACAAGCTCGTTGATTGTTTCCGGGTAAGTACGTCGTCAGCTACACCATACCCGCAAACAATCATAGAGCTCTATGACACTTTGCGGGTATGGGCGCCTTCATAGGCGACACCGCGCGCGCAAACAATCATAGAGCTCTGTGATTGTTTGCGCGCGCCCGGCGGGGGCGTGCCCACATCGCGTAGCGTCCGTTTCCGACTATCGTTGCCGGCAGCAGCTGCCCCCGAGCACGCGCTGCGACCTATTCTGCCAGCTCATCCTGCCTAACCGTAGCCTAATCCATGCCTTGGAGAGTTCGAGTCAGAACCGGCTCGAATAAGACGGGAATGGATCCGGAAACGACGGGGCCTAGGTTCGTCAAAGGGATGGGGGTCAGCGCGCCGGCCCCCGGCTACCTGCGGATCCGGGACTTTCGTGCCCAGTGCCCACGCCGGAAACGGTTCGCCAAAGCTATCAAGAAATTTCGTAACCGTTTTGCCCTTTGAAGATCCGTGCTTGGGATAAGATAGCGGCAGCTGCCGGTGCGATCAAACCGGAGACGTACGTTCCGCGATACGAGTGCGTCTCCCCACCACCAACGACACAGTTACCCGGAAACAATCAACAAGCTCCGTGATTGTTTCTGGGTAACTGCCGCGGCCTGCTCCCGCCGCCGTGTAGCCGTTTCCACTGCGGATCATCCGCGTCGAGACAGAGAGGCGCGCGCGAAGCAGCCTGTCATCAGCACGCCAGGCAAAAAGGCAGAGGCGTGCCAGAGGGCGCCAGACTTGCCGCTGTCCTGCCCGCGATAACGGCGTGGCGGACGGCCCAGGGTCAGCCGCCCTGCCTGCGGGTCCCCGGACTCGTGCCCTCGACCGTGCCCGCCGCCCCACAAGCCACGCGGCAGTCCACTGCCGCATGATGCCGCGCGTCTCTGTCAGGTCACCATATCTTGGGAAGGCTTGGCAGGATTCGACAGGCGTCGATCAGTCCCGCATCCCAGTTCAGGGATCACGTATGCGCCTCTTAGAAATTACAAACCGCAGCATAGTGCTTGAGTAGCACTTCTTGCACAAGTCCAACTCATAGGGGCCCCTTGAGCCGCCACCCAGTACAATCTTCATGAACTTCTTGGACTTGCACAAACAACGATAGAACATCCCTTTCCGCCTCCAAAGACTCAAGCGGCCATGCGTTCATCTGCTTAAAAGCAGGATTTTCCACACTCGGCAACGCTGGTTCCGTGGCTTCTCTTGGTGCGGGCATGATGCTCATCTGGCAGCGTTCATGACGTCCCCCGTGCCTGCTGCCCACGCAGAATCATTTGGCGGCAGGATCTGCGGGGGTGTTTCATCATCCTGCACCGCCGGAGAACACCGCGCCGCCGGCGCGGGGCACCGCATGATCGGAGAGCATTCAAGGCGCGGCCCGGCAGGACCGGCCGAGGCGCGGGCTGCCGGCGCGGATGCGGGGGCCGGCCCGATACCCGGATCGGGATCAAGCCGGGCCGGACTGCCTGCCGAACCTGCTTGAGACGTCCAGTATCTGGTTGATCTTGTCTATCTCAAGCTTCATGGCCTCCAGCTCTTTATTCTTGGTTTGGAGCTCGGACTTTTCCCGTGCCAGCTTTCGGTTCTCAAGCCGCACGCGCTCCGTATCGGATATGGTCAAAAACGGTATGGCCTTTTCATACTCTGGGAACCTCTCAAAGTCCTCCTCGTTGTACCGCTCATAGTGCT
>JAGWAX010000131.1 GCA_021296175.1 Nitrosopumilaceae archaeon
GTGCGCCACCAGCTGTCCGAGCCCGGGGGGCGCGAGGTGTTCTCAGTGATGGTGTCCGTCGCGCGCACGTGCCAGAAGATGGGAATGTTCCCGCGCGCGGCCGTGGAGAGCGCAGTCAGGGATCCGGACTGGCGCATATTCAAGCCGCCCGACTGCCCGGAGAGTGTGGAGCGGCCGGCGCAGGCGGCAACGGCAGCGCCTTCTGTCGCTACTATCGCTGCGCCTGCCATCGCCGCGGTCTGCTGAGGCGGCCCTTTGCATACGCCCGAGTCGTGAGATGCGCCGACCTGAGTCCATACAAACCTGACCCAAGTCGGCCGCTGGCCCCGTCGCGCCATCCTCGGGCATCACATATATCGTAAAATACTATTCTATAGTATATCATAAAGTACTATTCGATAGTATATAGTACTATTCTATAGTATATAGTACTATTCGATAGTATATCATAAAGTACCATTTTATGGTATATTATGATTTATATTATAATATACCACTTTGTGACGCACCATGGTGCGCACGAACATAATAATGGACAAGCTTAGGATGGAAGGACGGGAGTTTGTCACGGCGGGGGAGCTGAAGGAGTACTGCGCCGCACTCGGGCTTGATTACTGGCGCGCCGTGCACTATCTCACAAAGATGCGATACCTGCTAAGAATACTCAGGGGAATATTCTATGTAATGTCCCTTGAAGAGTCCAGAATTGGCGCGCCTAGCAGGTACAACCAGCTGGAACTAGTTGCCCGTGGGCTCGAGCTGAAGGGGGTGGAGAACTGGTACTTTGGGCTGCATACCGCGCTGAAGCTCAATAACATGACGCACGAGTACTATGCAGTAGACGAGGTGATCAGCGACGCGCTATTCAGGGCAAACCCCGTCATGATTGCCGAGGGAAGGTTCCGGTTCGTAAAGCTGGCCCCCGCGCTGCTGGGATTCGGCATCAGGAGGGAAGGCCTGTACAAATACTCTGATCCTGAAAAGACGATACTGGACTTTGTCTACCTTTGGTTGTACAGGAGTGTGCCTGCCGAGAACATCATGATGGACGTGGCGGACTGGGCCGGGGAAACCTCGGCCGACAGGATTGCCGAATACGCTGTATATTATCCGGAGACGGTCGCAAGGATTGTCGCGGAGGTCGTCCCAGGCTGATCGGTGTCAATTTTGTATCGTGGTTGTCCTCTGCATTTGGAACCGGCAGGATGCCGATGGTTGAAAAGGACGTGATACTCCACCAGATCCTGACCGACCTGTCAGGAGACAGCTTTTTTCAAAGAACTTTGTCTTCAAGGGCGGAACGTGCCTGATAAAACAGCACCTGGGTTACTTTAGGTTCTCCGAGGATGCGGACTTTACGTGGAGGCGCCAGTCGAGGTTCGAGGGCATGTCGACAAAGAAGATGAGAAGGGAGTTGTCCCCGATCATAGACGCGGTGGGTAGGACACTGGAGGGAATTTCTGCAGGGAGAGGGCTTGACTTTGCGTGCTCAAAGGACGATACGATGTACGTGGAGGTGGGCGGAAGCAACAAGATGTGCACGTTCAAGATGTGGTACGACTCTGCGGTCTTGGGCAGGAGATCGTTCGTAAAGGTTCAGGTCAACTTTGTCGAGGAGATCTGTACAAGGCACACAAAAGGCAGTCTGAAGAGCCTTGCCTCGGAGTGGGGTGACAGCAGCAGGGAGGCGGAGAAGGCGCGGTTCCTTTTTCCAGAGTATGAAGAGTATTCAAAGGAGATACCATTTGACGTGTATGGCATCGGGGAGATATTGAGTGAGAAGAGCAGGGCCATGATTACACGGAAGGGGATCAAGGCAAGAGACTATCTTGACGCATTCTTCATCAGGAGGGAAGCGGGCATCGGGCCGGCGGACGTGGAGGAGTGCGTGATGAGAAAGACTGCCCACGCCCTCGATCACTATGCCAAGTACAGGAGGAACATGGAGGCAAAGAGGGGGAGGATGGAAGGCGGCGTCCCGTTTTCATTGGGGGCAGAGAGGGAGCTATTGCTGACTGAGATCGACGGGGCGGAGTTTCAGAGGGAGACAGAAGAGCTTGCGCGTTATCTAGAGGGACTAATTGGGAGATTTCATACATGAGCGCCTCGGAGTCGGATCCTTTGGTGACGTGGTTGTGGATGGCACTCAAACCTCCGCACGCCGTAGATCTGCCT
>JAGWAX010000039.1 GCA_021296175.1 Nitrosopumilaceae archaeon
TAACCAGTCTAGGTATATATTAGTCGTTACTTGATGCATGACTGCTTGTCTGTGCATGTTATTCCTACAGTTAATGTTATTGTTTGTTGTGCTGGACGGAGGTGCCTGTATTAGCCACCAGGAAGAACCCCATTCTGGTACCCGATCACGTCTACGTTCCAAAGCACGAGATAATCTCAAAGGTGGAGGCCGAGCAGATCCTTGAAAAATACAACTGCAAGCCAACCGAGCTCCCCCTCATATTCGTCAGCGATCCGGCCATAATGGAGCTCGGGGTGAAGCCCGGTGATATGATAAGGATTACGAGGCACAGCCCTACTGCAGGAGAGAGCATCTATTACAGATACGTGGTGGAGGCATAGTGGCGAATCCATCAATGAAGCGGTGGCCCATCATCGAGGACATCCTCAAGAGGGAGGGCATTGCCAGGCAGCACCTCAACTCGTTTGACGAGTTCTTCGATCACGGACTGCAGAGCATCATAGACGAGGTCGGGCACGTCGAGATCGAGAACGCCGAGTACCCGTACAAGATACAGCTTGGAAAGATAAAGATAGAGAGGCCCCGGATGATGGAGCTTGACGGCTCCATAACGCACAGCTCGCCGGCCGAGGCCCGGCTGCGCAACGTCTCGTATGCGGCGCCCGTGATGATGGAGGCCAGGGTGGTGGAGGACAACAAGACGCTCGAGTCGCGCTTTGTGCATATCGGCGACGTGCCCGTAATGATAAAGTCGTCGAAATGCATACTGCGCAACTGCAACGACAGGAAGCTCATCGAGAAGGGCGAGGACAAGAACGACCCCGGCGGGTACTTTGTGATAAACGGCTCTGAGCGCGTCATTGTGGGCTTGGAGGATCTCTCCTACAACAAGATTATCGTGGACCGAGAGATGGTAGGCGGAAACACGATCTTCAAGGCAAAGGTGTACTCGTCCATCGTGGGGTACAGGGCAAAGCTCGAGCTTGTGATGAAAAACGACGGACTGATAGTGGCCCGCATACCCGGATCGCCTGTCGACATTCCCGTCATTACCCTCATACGCGCCCTCGGGCTAGAGTCCGACAAGGAGATTGCCGGCGTAGTCTCGTTAGTCGAAAAGGTCCAAGACGAACTGGAGGCCTCCTTTGAAAAGTCCGGCGACGTCGCCACGTCAAAGGACGCCATAGTGTACATCAGCAAGCGGATCGCGCCGGGTATGCTCGAGGAGTTCCAGATAAAGCGCGCCGAGACGCTTCTTGACTGGGGGCTCCTGCCTCACCTGGGCAAGCATCCTGAGAACCGCAAGGAAAAAGCCCAGTTTCTCGGGGAGGCGGCGTGCAAGCTGCTGGAGCTAAAGCTGGGGTGGATCGCCCCGGACGACAAGGACCACTACGGCAACAAGGTCGTAAAGTTTGCCGGTCAGATGCTTGCGGACCTGTTCAGGACGGCCTTCAAGAACCTGATACGCGACATGAAGTACCAGCTGGAGCGCTCCGGGCAAAAGCGCGGCATAAACGCCGTTGCGGCCGCAATACGCCCCGGAATAATAACCGACAAGCTCAACAACGCGATCGCCACTGGCAACTGGGGGCGCGGACGCGTGGGCGTCACGCAGCTGCTCGACCGCACGAACTACCTGTCCACGATAAGCCACCTGCGCCGCATCCAGTCCCCGCTGAGCAGGACGCAGCCCAACTTTGAGGCCAGGGACCTGCACTCGACGCACTTTGGGCGCATATGCCCCAGTGAGACGCCGGAGGGCTCCAACTGCGGGCTGGTAAAGAACCTGGCCCTCTCGGGGATAATATCGGTAAACGCGCCGTCCGACGAGATAGTCGAAAAGCTGTACGATCTGGGCGTGGTGCACTTTTTTGACGCAAAGGAGGACATCAAGCTGGCCGGCACCCGTATATTCGTGGACGGCAGGCTGATCGGATACTACCGGGACGGGGTGGATCTTGCAAGGAACCTCAGGACCATGAGGCGCAGCACAAAGATACACCCTCATGTGGGGGTCTCGTTCCACGACTCGATCGCGGAGAGCGCCACAAAGCGCCTCTATGTCAACTGCAACGCCGGACGCGTCCTGCGCCCGCTGATAATAGTGGAGAACGGCAGGTCAAAGCTCACGCCGGAACTGCTTGAAAAGGTGACCGGCCGCACCAAGAACTGGACTGACCTGCTTAACGACGGCGTGCTCGAGCTGGTGGACGCAAACGAGGAGGAGAACTGCTACATTGCAATGGACGAGGACGCGATTACGGCGGCGGCGGCAGGCGGCGACGCGGAAGGACACACGCACTTGGAGGTCTTTGCGCCCGCCATACTCGGGGCTGGTGCGTCAATCATACCGTATCCGGAGCACAACCAGTCCCCCCGGAACACGTACGAGTCGGCCATGGCAAAGCAGTCGCTGGGATTCTCAACCCCTATGATGAACACCAGCACGTATGTGCGGCAGCACTTTATGCTGTATCCACAGACGCCAATCGTAAACACAAAGGCCATGAAACTGCTCGGACTGGAGGACAGGCCGGCGGGCCAGAACTGCGTGGTGGCTGTACTTCCGTTTGACGGGTACAACATAGAGGATGCCATCGTGCTGAGCAAGGCGTCCGTGGACCGGGGTCTGGGGCGCACGTTCTTTTACCGCATATATGACGCGGAGGCAAAGCAGTATCCGGGCGGCGCCCGCGACTCGTTTGAGATACCGAACGCCGACGACAACATACGCGGCTACAAGGGGGAGCGCTCCTACAGGCTGCTGGAGGACGACGGGATAATAGCATCAGAGTCCACGGTAAAGGGCGGCGACATCCTGATCGGCAAGACGTCCCCGCCTCGGTTCATGGAGGAGTTTCGGGAGTTTGAGCCCGGCGGCACGTACAGGCGCGACACGTCAGTCGGCATGAGGCCGTCGGAGAACGGGGTGGTCGACACCGTGGTGATGACCCAGTCAAACGAGGGCGGACGCATGTACAAGATCAGGGTCCGCGACATGCGGATCCCGGAGATTGGCGACAAGTTTGCCTCGCGGCACGGGCAGAAGGGCGTGCTGGGAATACTTGCAAACGCCGAGGATCTGCCGTATACTGCACAGGGCATGTCGCCGGACGTGCTGATCAACCCGCACGCGTTCCCGTCCCGCATGACGGTCGGCATGATGATGGAGTCTATATGCGGCAAGTCCGCCGCGCTCCGGGGAAAGCGGTTTGACGGATCCGCCTTCGTCGGGGAGAAGATGGACGAGGTGAAGGAGGTCATGGACGCGCACGGGTTCGAGTACTCGGGCAAGGAGATGATGTACGACGGGCGCACCGGCAAGGCGTTCCCAGTCGAGGTCTTCGTCGGTGTTGTATACTATCAGAAGCTGCACCACATGGTGGCCGACAAGATACACGCAAGGGCCAGGGGGCAGGTGCAGATGCTCACAAAGCAGCCGACCGAGGGCAGGGCCCGCGGGGGCGGCCTGAGGTTCGGCGAGATGGAGCGCGACTGCCTGATCGCGTACGGCGCCTCTATGATACTAAAGGACAGGCTGCTTGACGAGTCTGACAAGTCCGACGTGTTCGTATGCGAGAGGTGCGGGCTGGTCGCGTACCACGACATGCGGCAGCGAAAGTACGTGTGCCGCGTCTGCGGCGACAAGGCAAAGGTGTCGTCGGTCTCCGTGGCGTACGCGTTCAAGCTGCTGCTGCAGGAGATGCAGAGCCTCAACGTGGCGCCGCGCCTGCTCATAAAGGAGAGGGTGTAGATGTCCGTGGAGACGGTCAAGACCATCGACAGCATCAGGTTCTCGGTGTGGTCGCCGACTGAGATCCGCAAGTACTCTGTGGCCGAGGTGACGGCGCCCGAGACGTACGACGAGGACGGGATCCCGGTGCAGGGCGGGCTGATGGACGGCCGGCTCGGCACGCTGGAGCCCGGACAGAAGTGCCTCACGTGCGGGAACACGGCCGCAAGGTGTCCGGGGCACTTTGGGCACATCGAGCTTGCAGAGCCCGTGCTCCACATCGCGTTCATAGACAACATACACAAGCTGCTCCTGTCGATGTGCCGCTCCTGCTCCCGGCTAAAGGTTCCGCAGGACGAGCTTGACGCGTTCCGCGCGGTAAAGAGCAAAGAGGCCGCGTACACCATTGTATCCCAAAAGCGCATACCCGAGAAGATAATTGAGAAGGCCCGCAAGCAAAAGGACTGCCCCCACTGCGGCAAGTCCCAGTATGAGCTTATATTTACAAAGCCCACCATCTTTGTAGAAAAGACCGAGGCCGGCGAGAACAGGCTGCTGCCGATCACAATCCGCGAGCGCTTCTCGCAGATACTCGACTCTGATCTCGAGCTGCTGTCCTACGACCCGACCACGGCGCGCCCCGAGTGGTTCGTACTCCAGGCGCTGCCCGTCCCGCCCGTGACCGTGAGGCCCTCCATAATCCTGGAGACCGGGATACGCTCCGAGGACGACCTGACGCACAAGATGGTCGACATAATACGCGTCAACCAGCGCCTCAAGGAGAGCAAGGAGGCCGGGACGCCCCCCCTCATCGTGCAGGATCTCGTGGACCTGCTGCAGTATCACACTACCACATACTTTGACAACGAGGTCTCCGGCATACCGCAGGCGCACCACCGCTCCGGCAGGCCCCTCAAGACGCTGACGCAGCGCCTCAAGGGAAAGGAGGGAAGGTTCCGCGGCTCGCTGTCCGGCAAGCGCGTGGACTTTTCGAGCCGCACCGTGATATCCCCCGACCCCAACCTGGACCTCTCCGAGGTGGGAGTCCCGGAGAGCGTCGCCATGAAGCTTACCATACCCGAGATAGTGACGGAGTGGAACATAGAGCACATGCGCAAGCTCATAATCAACGGGCCTGAAAGGTTCCCCGGCGTCAACTATATCGTCAGGCCCGACGGCGTAAAGATACGCCTCGACTTTGTGGATGACCGCAGCGGGATAGCCGAGTCCCTGGAGCGCGGGTACAGGGTGGAGCGGCACCTGTCCGACGGCGACATTGTAATGTTCAACAGGCAGCCGTCGCTGCACCAGATGTCCATAATGGCCCACTATGTGAGGGTGCTTCCGGGCAAGACGTTCCGGCTGCACCCGTCAGTGTGCCCCCCGTACAACGCGGACTTTGACGGCGATGAGATGAACCTGCACGTGCCGCAGAGCGAGGAGGCCCGCGCCGAGGCGATCCTGCTGATGAGGGTCCAGGAGCAGCTGATATCGCCCAGGTACGGCGGCCCAATCATAGGGGCGCTGAGGGACTTTGTTACGGGCGCTTACCTGATGACCAAGGACGACACGCTGCTGTCGGTTTCAGAGTTCTCAAACCTGGCCATGCTCGGCGGGTATGAGGGCAAGCTTCCAAAGCCCGCGGCCTCGATGCCTGTGGAGGGTGGAAGCAGAGGCGGAAGCGGCGGCAAGAAGGGGGAGCAGCCCGCGTATACGGGCAAGCAGCTCTTCTCGCTCTTTCTGCCCGCCGACTTTAACTACGTGATGACCTCCAAGTGGTCCAAGGGCACAAAGGGCAAGCAGAACGACGTCGTGATAAAGAACGGGCAGCTGATAAGCGGGGTCATCGACAAGACGTCCATCGGGGCAGAGGAGCCGGAGAGCGTGCTGCACCGTATCGCCAAGGACTATGGCAACGACGTCGGCAAAAAGTTCCTCAACTCCATACTCATAATGGTAAAGCAGTTCATCACGCACTACGGGTTCAGCTACGGGCTCGGGGATCTCGAGGTGCCGGATGCCAACCGCAGGCACATACTGGACGACATACGCGGCACGTACGACCGGGTGTCCGACCTGATCAGGCAGCACGAGGACAGCACCCTCAAGGTCACCCGCGGAATGCGCCCCGAGGAGGCGCTCGAGGCGTACATCGTAAACGAGCTTGGCAAGGCCAGGGACCGCGCCGGCTCGGCCGCAAACGACTCGATGCATGCTGACAACGCCGGCAAGATAATGGCCACCACCGGGGCCCGCGGCTCGTCACTCAACGTGGGACAGATGGCCGGCGCCCTCGGGCAGCAGTCCAGGCGCGGCAACAGGCTCAACGACGGGTACAGCGACAGGGCCCTGCCCCACTTTAGGAGGCGCGACAACAACCCCGACGCGCACGGGTTTGTAAAGTCCAACTACCGGGACGGGCTGTCCGCACTCGAGTTCTTCTTCCACGCGATGGGCGGACGCGAGGGGCTCGTCGACACGGCCGTTCGCACGCAGCAGAGCGGGTACATGCAGCGGCGCCTGATAAACGCGCTGGAGCACATCAGGCTCGAGTATGACGGGACGGTCAGGGACCCGCACGGGCACATAATACAGTTCATGTACGGCGAGGACGGCATCGATGTTGCAAAGAGCGACCACGGCGAGGCGTTCAACGCGAGCAGGCTCACCGAGTCGCAGACGATCGTGGATACCGGGGCCAAGGCCACAAGGGCCGAGCTTGACGCACTGGTCGCCAAGTATACAAAGACGTTCAATCCGAGGCTCGCATCGCACGTGGCCGACGCGCTGCACAGCTCCGGGCTCAGCAAGGCGGGGGCAGAGGCCGTCTGCAAAAAGGGGCTCCTGCTGTACAACAAGGCAAAGGTCGAGCCGGGGCAGGCCGTCGGTATAGTGACGGCGCAGTCGATAGGGGAGCCCGGCACGCAGATGACGCTCCGGACCTTCCACTTTGCCGGGATCCGCGAGCGCAACGTCACGCTGGGGCTGCCCAGGCTCATAGAACTGGTCGACGCGCGCAAAAAGCCCGTCACGCCCACGATGGACATATACCTTGACGAGGAGAACCGCACGTCGCGTGAGGGGGCCATAGAGGTCGCAAAGCACGTGCTCCAGACAAAGGTAAGCTCCCTTTTGGGGTCGCACGACACGGACTATGCGACCCAGATAAGGCTGGTACTGGGGGAGCAGAAGCTAAAGTCCCGGGGGTGCAGCATGGGCGACGTGGAGGCGGCGCTCGCATCCAACAAGAAATTCAAGGCCGAGAGCACCGGCAACATGCTGGTGCTCAACCTGGTCGAGGAGCCGGACACGGCGACTGTAATTGCAATCCGGAACAAGGTGCTCAATACCACCGTCAAGGGCGTGCCTGACATCGAGCGCGTCTCGCTTGTCCAAAAGGACGGCGAGTGGGTGATACAGACCACCGGCTCCAATATCGCCAAGATACTGGAGGTCGGAGGGGTGGACAGGCGCAAGGTGCGCACGAACAACGTCTTTGAGATTGCCGGGACGCTCGGGATAGAGGCGGCCCGCAACGCTTTGATAAACGAGCTGAACAACACTCTGGACGACCAGGGGCTGGAGGTAGACAACCGTTACATCATGCTCGTCTCCGACCTGATGTGCTCGCGCGGATACATGCAGCAGATAGGAAGGCACGGGATCGCCGGCACAAAGGACAGCGTGCTTGCAAGGGCGGCCTTTGAGATCACCGTCCCGACCATAGCGCACGCGGCGCTCGGCGGCGAGGTCGAGCAGCTGAAGGGAATCACGGAGAACGTCATAGTGGGAAACAACATACCGATTGGAAGCGGGACCGTCGACCTGTACATGCAGGTCAGCAAGAAGAGGTGACCTGGCGGGTTCAGTCTGCGGAAAGAGGTGTGTTGGTGATTATTATTATGATGACGATGACGACGACAATGACGGTAATGAAATCTACGGCGGCTGTAACGGCCGCCCCAGTGACATCAATGGCCGCGCCGCGGACGAAAACTGCGACACTGCGGCGGCGGCAGCAACAGCGGCGGCGATGATCTTGGCCGACGAGATATCCGCGCTGCTTGAGGGCCGAAAGGGAAAGTCGCTGATGATAAAGCTGCGGAGCGGCAAGGTTGTAAACGGGATACTGCGCGACTTTGACATACACATGACCATGAAGCTTGACTCTATCAGCGAGGTGTCTGCCGACGGCAAGGAGCGGGACGAACTTGACACGGTACTGCTCCGGGGCGACAACATCGTGATAATCTCGATACCTGATGATGACGATACTGCGGAATAGCACTGGCCCCGACGACAGCGGCGACGCTGTATCCTGACAACCTGTCCCCCTGCATCGGCCGGCGCGTCACGCGTTGCCGGATTCTTCGTTTATCTCGTTGACTGCCCTGATTCCGTATATGTCGCGGACCTGGGACATGTTAATGGACCCCCTTACCACGTCGGCGCCCATCGACTCATTCATGATGGAGTAGACGTCGGCAAACCTGATCTCCCACCTGTCGGCGCAGTCCAGTATCTTGCTGGCCGCCCACCTTCTTACGTCGGGCGGAAGCCCTCCGGGGCCGCCGTTGTCGTCACCGCCGCCACCACCGTCACCAAACACCTCGTTGATGTCCGCCGTCTTGGCCGCCATCTCCCGTATCGTATCCAGGTCCCCGTACTTTGACTCTGAACTCATCCTCATTGCGGACTGGTACTCGGAGAGCTTCAGCAGCCTTGCCGTCTCCTTTGACGCCTCGCGGGCCGACTCGTCGGAGCTGCCCTTGATCTCCTGAATCCTAGAGTACATCTCGTCTATCTTTCTGTATAGATCAGACGCATCCTCCTGCTGCCTCTGCAGGATCCCCGACGCGCTGGACATCTTTTGGTCCATTATCCCTATTATCCCCGCAATGTCTGATTTTACGGAGACAATCTCCTCCCGGACCCTGTCGAGGCTGTCCCTTGTGAGGGCCGCCTCGTCGGCGCTTTTTGCAAGGATCGCAATCTCGGAGCCTATGCTCTCAAGCCTGTCTGTAACGGATTCTGGAACCTCGATCCTAGCGGCCGATTCAGTCCTTGACGTGATGGTGTCAAGCTGTCTTTTGAATCCGTCAAGCACCGCATCCACGTCTTTGATTTTGGACGTTTCTGCCGCGACCTGCCCCAGTGTCTCCCTGATGCCTTCCTGCATCCCGGAACTGGACTTTGCAACCGCGTCCACCCTGTCGGCAAGCCTGTCAAGCTCCTGCTTTAGGTGGGCACTCGAGGCAGAGCCGGCATTGACCGCGTCTGCAATGCCTGAAATCTCGGTCCTCAGCGAGTCTATCTCGATGCCGGTGCCCGTGGCCGAGGCCGCCCTTGCGCCCACCACCCTTATCTCGTTTCTTGTCGCGTCCAGTGCCCGTGACAGGCCTGCAATAGACTCGGAGTCCTCTATTATGGATCTCACGCTGTCGTTGATCTTTTCTACGACCGCCTCCGAGCCTGCTTGGCCTTGGACCTCTGCAATTTTTTCTATCTTTTGCTGCACGTCACGCAGGCGCGACTCCAGGTTGCCTCTCTTGGACTCTGACCTGCCGCTTATCTCCTCAAGGCCCTCAAAGAGCCCCTGCGTCTCTTTTTTGAGGCTTGTTATCTGCCTTGACTGCTTTTGAATCTGCACGAGCACGGCCGCAAGCGACTCTGACATGCCGCTTATCGCTGGCACCCTGTTCTTGTTGCTGGCAACCGCCTTTGAGAGTGCCTGCATCTCGTCCCGCATTTCTGCGATGGACTCGGTAATGGACCTGACCCTTGAGAGCAGCAGGGTGGAGGATGCGGGGGTCTTGGGGGCGGCGGCGTTGGTAGTGGCGGTTGCCGAAACCGTCCTGGAACGGGTTGCACTGGAACGGGTTGCACTGGAACGGGACTCTGCGGCGCCCTTCACACCCTTGGATTTTTCCTGCTGACGTCTTGCAGTTTTGGGCTTTGCGGGCCTTTTTGCCGCCGATGGCAGTGTCGAAGAGGAAGAGGAGGAAGAGGAGGAGGAGGAGGCGCGCCTACTTGCAGACGGTGTGGCTTTTGCGCTCGTCTTTTTTGCGGATCCGGCGCGCTTGGCCGCTGGCGCCTGTGCCTTTTTGGCCGCGGCGCCCCTTCTTGCCGCGGCCGCGGATTTCTTCTTTGATGACGGTGACGCTTTCGTCGTTTTCCTTGATGATGTTACCATGGTGCTGTCTTGCTAACTCCGTTAAAAAGGATGATGAAGCGCCTCATCGCCGCAGTCAAAAAGCGTAAATTGGAATCACGGAGCCCGGGTATGTTGGAGCACGTATCTCAGCTGCCCTCAATGCTGCCGTTGCTGGCACTGGCCGCCGCCGCCATATCGCCCCTGGCCGCGTTTGCGACGGTGCATTTTGCAATTCCTCCGCTGATCGCCCACCTGAAGCGGACCGGCAGCACGGTGGTGGACGTGTTAAAACCGGACGGCGACATGGTACCGAGGCCGGCCGGCCCCGTCCTGACCGCTGGATTCATGGCAGCCGGGGCCGTTGCGTACGCAGCGTTCCAATCCGTTGAGATACTTGCCGTGATGCTTACTGCGCTCTCCTGCTTTGTGGTGGGGTACGTTGATGACAAAAAGGTGATGGGCGGGTGGTTCAAGCCCATCGCGCTCGCCATGGCCGCCGCTCCGATCCTGCTGCTCGGGGCATACGACTCGAACCTCTCGTTTCCGCTCTTTGGCGACACCCGCATCCCGATCCTCTACCTGGCGCTGGCGCCCCTGATGATCTGTATTACCGGCAACACTGCCAACTCCATCGACGTCATGAACGGACTGCTGAGCGGGTTCATGGCGATCACAGGCGCCGCCCTGACCGCGGCGCTTGTCATCCTGCAGAACTATGAGATGGCCGTAATCTCGCTGTCGCTTGTCGCGGTATCTGCCGCATACTACAGGTACCACAGGATCCCGTGCCGCATATTCCCCGGGGATTCGGGAGCATTGATGCTTGGCGGCGCATACGGGGCGATTGCCATATGCGGCGGGGTGGAGATAGTGGCCGCCGTCGCACTGCTTCCGGCAATAATCAACTCGTTTCTGTTCCTTGCTAGCGTAAAGCGCATAGTGGAGCACAGGCAGGTGGCAAAAAAGTCGACCGTAACCACCGACGATTTCCGCATAAAGTGCTCCGGCATCAAGGGTGCGTCGATAAGCCTGGTGGGGTTGATTGCGGGCCCCGTCCCGCACACTGAGGCTCAGGTGGTCTCGGCCGTATTCAAGCTCGCCGTTATATCAAGCGGGCTTGCAGTACTGACTGCATTGATGATGACATGGAGCATTGGCTCGGGGTGGTGGCCGCAGGCTTGATTGGGAACGACACATACGGCCGCGCCTGTTATGGCATGTGTGGCAGTGGACGTCGCCGCCGCCGCGACGGCCCCGACTGCCGCGCGTACCCGGACCGCACCTGCACGGACGCGTCCGTTCCTGCCTGTCATGTGACGTACGGCCGGTGTTGCTGCTGATGGCCAATCTCAGGCCTCTTGTCGTGTTCATTCTGGTTATGTGGGCGCTCATGATTGTCGGCGGCGGGATACTGGTCCTGCTGGTCGCCCCGCTCGAGCTGGACTGCTGCGGCGATCAGGGGCCGCTTGCATCCTCTGCGGCCAAGGCGGGCATAACGCTGGGGCTTGTAGTGCTGTGGATACTGATACTGTCGTGGATGAAAAAGACCATGCTGCACGGCATGATGCGGTGATGAGGCCCCTGCGACATCGCAACTATAACGCCGCAACTACTACGGCCTCTGGAAAGTTACGGCAGTCAGATACCCCAGGTCTGTCTCCACACGTACGTTCAGCCGACCTGATCATCATCCCGCTCTGCAGCAGATGCGCCCGCCGCGCATAAAGAGCTTGGCCCCCGCGTAGTTAAGGTGTTAGATAATGGCTCATTTTGGCTTTTATTATCTCGCCGCTCATTATCATTCTCCGTATAGCGCCTGCCATGTCACTCGTGTTCTCGTAGAGCGCGTTTGCCGTGGCCTTCTTGACGTTCCTCCACTGCCCCTCGATCGGGTTCAGCTCCGGCGTATACGGCAGAAAGT
>JAGWAX010000132.1 GCA_021296175.1 Nitrosopumilaceae archaeon
TCGTCCAACCTAGGCGTGAAGCGGATGCACGATCGGAAAAATCCGGTTGGTACGCTCCGGCGTTATCATAGGAGAACCTTGATTACAAATGCTTAAAAAAACAGGCTCGGCCTCTTGGTATGGACGGCTCAAAGGCTGGCGCGCATCTTGAGTGCATACACCCCAAGTGCCCCCTCAGCTACGGGATTGGGGAGGCCAGGGTCGAGTGCGAGAAGGGGCACCTCCTCGACGTGATGTATGCACGGGGGCCCCACGTGCGCACGAAGGATGTTTTTTACAGGCGTCGCAACTCGCAGGGGAACATATTTGACGAGAGCGGGGTCTGGCGGTTCCGGGAACTGCTCAACTTTTGCCAGATTGACACGGAGGACGCGCATGCCTGCGCGTCCGTGCTGGTGTCCCTTGACGGGGCCGAGGGCAGGCAGGCAAAGCCGTACCGCATGTCCAAGGCGGCCGAGTTTGCCGGCATCTCAAGCGACGGGCTGTGGCTCCAGCCGGAGGGCTACAACCCAAGCGGCTCGTTCAAGGACAACGGGATGACCACCGCCGTCACGCACGCTAGGCTGACCGGAGCAGACCGCATCGTGTGTGCGTCGACCGGCAACACGTCCGCGTCGGCCGGGATGTTTGCCGCAAACGAGGGCATGTCCTGCGACGTGTATATCCCGGCCGGGCAGATCGCCCCCGGCAAGCTCGGCCAAGCGTACCAGTTCGGAGCCCAGATAATAGAGGTCGACGGAAACTTTGACGACGCGCTGCAGCAGTCGCTGACAGACGCCCGAACCGGGGGAGGCTATACGGTCAACTCGATAAACCCGTTCCGGATAGAGGGGCAGAAGACCATCCCATTCAGGGCACTCGAGTACCTGAACTGGGAGGTTCCGGACTGGATAGTGTACCCGGGGGGGGCGCTCGGAAACACGTCAAGCTGCGGCAAGGCCCTGATGGAGCTGTACGGGTGGGGCTGGATAAAAAAGATGCCGAGGATAGCCGTGATAAACGCGGAGGGGGCGCGCACGCTGTCGGATCTGTACAACGGGGCCTTTGAGGGCACGGAGCTGCGGTGGAACACCGGGCTGCCCGACGAGGACGCCATCGCAAGATACTATGCCGACCTTGACGAGCGCGGCGAGAGGCCGCGCACAAAGGCCACTGCCATACAGATTGGGAGGCCCGCCAACATACTAAAGGGGCTCAGGGCCCTGGAGCTGACCGACGGGGTCGTCTCCACCGTGTCCGACGCGGAGATGCTTGACGGCATGTCGGTGGTGGGACTCAACGGGTTCGACTGCGAGATGGCCTCCGGGGCCACCGTTGCAGGAATCAGAAAGCTCGTAAGGCAAGAGGTGATAAAGCGCGACGACGTCGTGGTGGGAATTCTTACGGGCCGGCAAAAGGACGCGATGCTGCCCGTCAAGTACCACCAGGATCCGGCCAACCGCTTTGCGGTACCTCCAAAGAGGTAGGGGGAGGGGAGGGTAGACGGCGCGGGCCCGCGCGCGGGGCTCAGGGGCCTGTCACGCGCACGAGCATCTCCCACATGACGTACGCGCCCGCGGCAATCCCAGCGGCGCCGACTGCCATCGCCAGCAAAAGAAAACTTTTTCGCTCGGCCATCCGCTTCTGGCGCCCGCCGCGGCCTATTATCGCTATCGTCCCGGCCGCGGCCGATCCCCGAACGAATCTTGAAAACCAATTCCGGCAAAAACTACGGCCAACGGCAGTCCGTTTATCGCCAGAAGCAAAAATCCTCGAGGGATCAGCTTGTCAGGCAGAGACAGGTTTTGATCTCCCTTTTTCATATCTCGTATGGTATGGCAACGACGAGACCGGGGGACCTGAAGAAGGCATCCGGGAAGGAAAAGACCCCGCACCAGGCAAGTTTGATAAGCAAGAGACGCAGGACATGATAAGACGGCATGAATTATAGTGCGGCAGCATGCCGGGGGACCTGCCGGAGTTGATTGGAAAGAGATGCGGGCAACGATACTGGCAGTTGTGGCCAATGACAGCTGTAATGCCTGAGGCGTACGGGCGTTCCGGGGATTTGGGGCATCCTTCTGGGCCTCCGATGATAGGCAGTACTATAGTGTCGCGCAAAAGTTTTGGAGCCAAAGTATGATCATGAACCAAAAGCTTATAGATCAGATAATATTACACC
>JAGWAX010000133.1 GCA_021296175.1 Nitrosopumilaceae archaeon
AAGGAACGTGGGGGAATCATGTTTCATGTACACGTAGAACAGCAGGGCGCGGAATATGCGCTCCATCTGGACGAATGTGGCAGACTGCTGGTACCACTCCTCTATGGTCTTCATGAAATATCCCACATATCTGGACACCAGCTCCTCGCGCTCGTGCGTTTGGTATTTGGGCAGCTCCAGTGGGTTGATTGAAAATCTGGTCTTTTGGGGATCCAGAAAGTGCACGAGACCATGTTCGACAGTATCGGGGCTGCACTGCCTGACAAACTTGTGGGAATCGTCCCCCTTTGGGTCGACGTAAATGAACGCGTTCCGGAACGTACCGTTGCGGTTCCACGCCTCCAGATGCTTGGCAAGCAGGCGGATGAGCGAGGTCTTGCCGGAGCCGGAGGCGCCCACCACGTAGAGGTGGTTTGCAAAGTCCGTGGGCGATATGACCGCGGCGCCCGCGTCCTTGGATTTTGCCATCTCGCCCCATTGGCGCTTCCTGCCCTTCTTTCGGACTATAGTCAAGCGCCATCATCTCACGCCGCAATTCCCGTCCGCATCCTCCGGCGCAGGTCCGGGCTGCTGTCCGGGATCATCCAGCGAGTCAAAAAAGCCGATGCCCGCGCCCGTCTTTTCTGACGGCTTTGAGGGCAGGCGCACGCTGCGTGTAGTATCGATGTTGGGCGTGGACGGGTCGGGCAGGTGCACGAACAGCGGTATTTCAGCCGGGTTCAGGATCAGGAACGGCATGGGCCTCCTGGCCTGATACCCGCGGAGCCCCCACCACCCCCTGTCAAAATACTGGGATATGGCGCGGCCAAAATATTGGTCGGGGTCAGGCAGGTGCCTTGACTCGAACATGCATATGCGGTGGTCGCGCGCGCCGCGCGGCCCGGGCATCCTGATCCGGGACTTTTTTGCATCGGAGCAGAACCTGTCATATTTGTAGCGAAACTTTGTTAAATGCTCGTACGCGGAATCAATGCCGTCCACTGACAGCGCCGAAACCTTGTCAAACGGCAGGTCGACGTCCTCCCCGCCGCTGCCCTGTACCAGCCCCCTTATGCTCATTATCAAATGCGCCCCCTGCATCTTTGCCACGACGTGCTTCTTAAGCCCCTTGTAGTTGCTTGCAAGGTCGTACCCGAGCTCCGGATGCTTGCGCGGCTTTCTTCCCATGATCTCGTCCCCCCACGACGTGTAGTTGCCGCGGTTTATCTCCATGAACCAGCCGTCCAGGCGCGTCATGTGCGTGCGGAGAAACGACGTACAGTCAAGCCGCACAAACACGAATTGGATCCACGCGTGACTAACCGACTGTATGGCGCTTGCCATTCGTGTGATGAGGCTGTGCTCCCCACACGGCTCGTCAAAGATCGTCGCGTAGTGGCCGTGGCGCGTGCCGACATCAAACACGCGGTATGCGGACCTGCGGTCAAACCATGCGGGGACGGTCTCGCGCATGTTATCAAACGCCGCGTTCGGATACATGACCTGGAACGCCCGCTCAAAGTTGTCCGCGTCCCTCTCATCTGCCACGATGGCAAACCGGAGCTTTGACTCTGCCGCGTCCCACCACATCTCAAAGCTCCGTATTTGCTCGCCTGCCAGTCCACCCGCGACGCCTGCCGCCCCCGGCCGGTCCGACTCTATCGGCACTATCACCGAGCGGGCAGACGACCTTTCGGGACCGCGTATGAGCCTTCTGACGTCTGCCAGCTGCCCCTTGGGCATCTTTCTGTTTGAGATGTGCCATTTAGACATATAGTCACAAAGACGATCTGCTTTTAAGTACATATTTTTAGATAGTATTCTACTTGATCAAGTGCACGTATACATGATCTACGTAGTGTGACTTTTACACGCACATATCATGCAATTGAAGGAAAAGGTGACGTGTTATGAGGGAGGTGGGTGATTGGATATGCAGGTTTTTATTACCTCAAAAGCTACTTGACATATTCTCCCCGTTGTTGGGCTTTTCAAACATTTTTCTGTAAACATCTTTATTTTGTCTTTTGGTGACCGTTTGTCAATATCGGTAAATTCCTCCCTAATCTGTGCGAATATAGTGACTATAGTAAATATGATTAAAAATCGATAATTTTATGAATATTAAGATCATGTTATCAGAGAAAGAATATTTCTAGGTTTT
>JAGWAX010000040.1 GCA_021296175.1 Nitrosopumilaceae archaeon
ACGCGATACGGAGAATGATAATGAGCGGCGAGATAATAAAGGCCAAAATGAGCCATTATCTAACGCCTTAACTACGCAGGCCCCTGCTAGGCGCCGGTTGTGGCGCCCTGTACACCTTGTGGCTCCTGGCCTCGCCGGACGCGCATCCGCCGCGTGGCACGCCCAAGGCTCCCGGCCGCTGCCTGTGCCGCTGACATCACCCGGGCTCCGGCGGTTCGCCAAGAAACACCCTTACGCCAATCTCTGATGCGTCCCGGTATATCTCCTCCATGCTTGGGATGAAGTTGTCCTCGCCCCTCCAGAACGGAAAGCTGCCCAGCTGCTTGACTGCCGCGGCGGGGACGGCGGGGACGATCGCGTCACCGAGCCTGTCTCCGGGCCGGCCCCTGTCCCCATCTGCTTCCTCCCCGTCCCCCTCTACATACCGGCCCCAGAACTCGAGCGGGTCGGCGACAAGCGGTACGGCCCGCGGACGGCGCGCCGCGAGCCTTGCCTTCTTTCTGCCCGGCGGCGCGGACACCCCTGCGTCCAGACCCGCCATCTTCAGCAGCTCGTCGCGCTCGACTCCGCGCAGCCGGAATATCAGGAAAGGGTCGCGGTCAAACTCCTCGCCAAGCAGGAGGTAGACTGCCGCTATGTGCTTGCAGGGGTTTGACCAGTCCGGGCACGTGCAGTCCGTGTCGAGATCCCCTGCGCTAGGAAAGAGGCCCAGCCCGCTGGACTCGAACACGTCCTCGATGTCGTCGGGCATCTGCCCGGACAGCAGCTTGGCCGCGGTGGCCGGCCTGGAGAATATGCCGTCTGAAACAGCCTTTCGCTGCGCCGCCTCCAGTGCCCTGATGCCTATTGCCACCTTGTACACGTAGCTGCCGTGCACGACTGCCGTCACCGATCCCCTTGCTATCTTGATGGAAGCCACTTGGCCCCTCCGCGCGTACGTTCTGCCGCGGCTCAGCCTCTCCCCTATGTCGTATCCGTCCAGCACGGCGTTCCAACGCTTTGCCCACCAGCTGTCCCCAAAGCTGCCCCTCCTGGACTGCGCCCTTATCCCGCCCTTTACGTTGCGTATCTTGCGACGGCCGTACCAGGACATGCGTCACTCTCCCTCCTCCTCTTCTGCCGCCGCCGCCGACGCGGCCTCCGCGCTCAGCGCCAGGACGCCGCGCAGGTCCTCGTTGGACATCTCAGTCAGCCAGTCCTCGCCAGCTCCGATCACCTTTCTTGACACGTCCTTCTTGTGCTCTATCATCTCGTCTATTTTCTCCTCCAGCGTGCCGGAGCAGATCATCTTGTACACTTGGACGTTCTGTTTCTGGCCTATGCGGAAGGCCCTGTCCGTCGCCTGATCCTCGACTGCGGGGTTCCACCATCGGTCAAAGTGAAAGACATGGCTTGCCGCCGTCAGGTTTAGCCCCGTGCCACCCGCCTTTAGCGATATGACGAATATCCTCGGGCCCCGGCCGTCCTGGAATCTCTGCACCATGCGGTCGCGCCGGCCCCTCGGCACGCCGCCGTGGAGGAACATGACCTCGCGGCCAAAGGACTCCTGTATGTGACGCCTCAGCATGTGGCCCATCTCCACAAACTGCGTGAAGACCAGGGCGCTGTCGCCCGACTCGATCACCTCCGCAAGCATGTCCGTCAGCCTGTCCAGCTTGCCTGACCTCGGCCTGCCGGACCCGCTGCATATGCCGGAGTTGTCCTTTAGGAAGACCGCGGGGTGGCAGCACACCTGCTTTAGCTTGGAGAGTGCCGCCAGTATCAGTCCCCGCCGCCCGATGCCCCCATCCTCCTCGTCCCCCGCGTCGTTCAGGGCGTCCTCGATCTCCTTGAGTACCGCGGCGTAGATGGAGGCTTGCTCCTTTGTGAGCGGGCAGTACGTCTTCATCTCCATCTTCTCCGGGAGGTCCGCGATGATCTTCTTGTCTGTCTTCAGTCGCCTCAGTATGAAGGGGCCCGTGGCCCGCTTCAGCCTCTCGGCCGCCGCCTCGTCGCGCGCGGACTGGATGGGCACGAAAAAGTTCCGCCTGAACTCCGCCTGGGTGCCGAGAAACCCCGGGTTGAGAAACTCCATGATGGGCCACAGGTCGCCCACGTTGTTCTCCACTGGCGTTCCGGTCAGGGCGAACCTAGCATCCGCGCAGACTGTGCGCGCGGCCCTGGACTGCTTTGTCTCGGGGTTCTTGATGTTCTGCGCCTCGTCTAGCACCATGCCGCCCCACTCCGCGCCCCTGATGGTGTCTATGTCCCTCTGCAGCAGCCCGTAGCTTGATATGACCACGTCGTGCCCTCTGGCCTCCCTCTCGAACGCCGCTCCGGACCTCCTGCCGCCGCCGTAGTGCACCATCACGGACAGTCCGGGGGTGAACCGGGACGCCTCCCTCTGCCAGTTGCCTATGACGGACGTCGGGCACACCAGCAGGAACGGCCTCTTGCCCCCGTCAAGCTTGTACTGCTGTATGAGCGCCAGCGTCTGCGGCGTCTTGCCCAGTCCCATGTCGTCTGCAAGGCAGCCGCCAAGCCCCCACTTTTGCAGGAACAAAAGCCATGAAAATCCGCGCAGCTGGTAGGGCCTGAGCGTGCCCTCAAAGCCGCCCGGCTGTGCCGCACCCTCCAGCGCCGCCCTGTCCCTGACGCCCTGCAGCATCTCCAGGATCCGGCTGTCCTTGCTGGAGACGTCTATATCCAAGATTCCACCCCCGCCCCCGCCGTCCGCCGCACCGCCGAGCTCCATCATGATGATGTCGCGGAGGGACGCGCCCTCCCCCGTCCTGCCCTCCAAGAACTTGATTGCGGATCTTATGTCCTCGGGGGCGACCTCCACCCACTCGCCGCGCATGCGTACAAGTGGGGACTTTGCCTTGGCCAGCTTCCGCAGCTGCGCCAGGGTGATCTTCTTGCCGCCCATGGCGACCTCCCAGTCAAACGCTACGATGGTTTTGAGCGAGAGCACGCCGCCTGCCGACATCTTCGGGGCCTTGACGTCGGCCCTTGCCCTCAGCTTGGCCCTGGCCCTGGCCCTCCCCTTGCCGGTCCACCACGACGGGAGCAGGACGCCGTACCCTGCCTGCTCGAGCGCCGGGGCCTCCTCGGTCAGGAACCTGTATGCGGCGCCCCCGCCGATCGCGCATCCGTCTATGCCGGACCTTGGGCCCGCGTCCCTCAGTCCCTCCGTTATGCCGCCGAATATCCCGGATGCCTGCCCGAGCGATACGAGCAGGAACTCCCTGGCGCTGCTGCCCCTGGGCAGCTGGGAGGGCGTTGAGTGCCACGCCCTGCCGGCGGGTACCATGAGGCTGGGGTCGTCGCGTGACTGGACTAGGTACCGCACGAACCACTCGTCCTCTGCGCCGTCCGGTTCCTCCAGGCGGAAGCAGAGCCGCAGCGGCGAGCCGGCCGAGGTAGCAATGGGGCGCTTCCACTCGCGCACCTGGTCTGACAGCCCTTGCGCGTCGGGACCCTTGATCGAGCTGGGCCTCGTGGTCCTTAGCTCGTGCAGCCAGCGGTCGTGCACACTGTCAAACTTCTTGAGGCGGTGGAACGCCGCCGGCAGGCCAGCGGATGCCGCCGCGCGCACCATGTGGCCGATCATACGCGTGACCATGCGCAGGAGCACGGCGTGCGGCGCGTCCGCCGGCGCGCCGTCCCCTCCTGAGAATGCCCGTACCGCCCCGGGCATGCTCTTTGAGAGCGCCTCGAGCCGTTCTGAGTCCCTGCCAGCAGGAAGGGGGCTCCACGCCGCGTCGTGGGAGTCGCCGCCTCCGCCGGCGGCCACGTCCGGCAGGTACTGTTGCCTGGCGACCATGGAGCCGGCCAGGCGCATGGCGCGTGACAGGTATGACAGGTCCGCGCCCACTGCCACCCCCGGCTCTGTCGTCCTTTGGCCCATGACGCGGCACAGCAGCGTCGCGGCGTCCCTCTCGGACAGCTTGGCCACGTTCACGGCCCACGGACTCATCACGGGGCTGCCGTGAGCCCCACCCGCCTCCTCTGCTGCTGCTGCTGTTGCCGCCGCCGTTGGAGCGGTCACTGCAACGGACTCGCTGGACGGGACGGGCTGTCCGCCGTTGCCGCCTTCACGTGCTGCCGCCGCCGCCGTTGTAATGGTTGGAAGCCAGATCCTTGCCCGGGAGATCGTCTGCGACGCAAGCCCCATGGATCTCAGCAGCCCGCGAAGTTGGCGGGGGGAGGCAGAAAGCCTGTATCCATCGTCGCTTTGCGCGCCGACGCCATCGGCGCTCCTTCCTCTTCTTCTCCCCCTCCTCGGCTGTCCTCCCTCCGGCACCTCCTCCGGATCTGACGCCTCGGCCCAGAACGCCAGCGAGCCGTCAAGCTCACCTGCGTGCATGACGATCACTAGCTGTAACGTCGGCACGTACGTCTAAAAACTCTTCTTTTGCCGTCGCCAACCCCTTCCCCGCCGCCCCCGGCCCGCAACGGTTTATGTGCGGCTCGCGCCACGCGGCGCCGTGGACCTTCTCTCCTCTACCTCTGCGCTGGTGCTGCTGTGATCCGACGGCAGGGCGCACACGAGCGCTCCGGCCCAGAGGTTCCTCGGCATGCTGGACTTGGGTTTGGGCGAGGGCATCATGAGGGAGTGCGACCGGTTCTGGCCTCACTATTCGGAGGTGATAAGGAACAGAAAGTCGTGCGTGCTTGACCTCGCGCTGGACTGCATCGAAAACGACGGTACGCGGCAGGTGGTGGTACTAGGGGCCGGCATGGACGCCCTGTCGATAGAGCTCTGCTCGCGGCTCGACTGCGTGGTCTTTGACGTCGACTCTGCAGGCATGGGCCGCAAGGAGCAGCTTGTCGGCGCCCTCGCGCAGGATCTGCGCGGCGCCCTGAGGTGCGTCACCGCCGACGCGTCAAGGCGCGCGTCCGTGACGTCCGGATTGGCCGGGGCCGGGTGGAGCCGGGACGAGCCGTCGCTGCTGGTGGTGGAGGGGCTGTCGTATTACCTGACTGCCGGGGACCTCTGGGGGCTTGCGTCGGGGTTCTCCACCGCGCATCGCGACAACAGGATGATCCTGGAATACCTTCTTCCCACCTGCGACATACCCGAGGATCTCAGGCCGGTGGCGAGCCGCCGTTTGACCTCATAGTAAAGGAGGCGTACGAGTCTGTCATACTGCTGGCCGCGTTTCCGATGCCGCACCACCCGCCCGGCCTGACGGCCGGAGACTCGCTGTGGGCCTTTACGACCCGGTACGGCCCCGGCGACATCGAGGCACGCGCGGCCGGACTGGGCGGGGCCGTCCTGTCACGCCACGACATGAGATCGATGGAGATGAGGAGGACCGAGAGCAATGCGGTATTTGGCGAGCGGAGCGGGTGGATAGAAGCCTGCAAGATAGCCCTGTGATGCGTGAGTGCTCCGTACGTGCAGCTTGATTCCGCGTCGCATGCGCCGCCGGTTCCATGGGATCCCGCGCCGCGGGGCCGGCAGTCTGCGCTGCGCCCCGCCCGGGATTCTTTTGTCTGCTGGCGGGCGCGCGACCTGCCGCAACCGGCGCATCAATCGCGCGACATCCGCCTTTCCCGAACCGCCGCCGCGCTGCATTGCCGGCGCCATGTGGTGGGCGGAGGGCCAGGCACCGCTTTGGAGGAAGATCCGGAGGCGTATGCCCGTTCAATACTGCCAAACCGCCAGCTCGGCCACTTTAAATCACCGGGCGCCCCCGTACGCGCATGGCCGACCCTCCCCCCGTCAGAGATCAGATACGCAGAGGATGCAAGGTGGGGATAGAGACAAAGGCCGACCAGGGCACCGGCCGGCTGACGGGCGGAACGGTAGGGGAGATCCTGACATCCTCGAAATTCCACCCACATGGCATCAAGGTCAGGCTGGAAGACGGCCGCGTCGGCAGGGTCAAGGAGTTGAGGGCGTCTGGGATCCTCGATACAAGCGACTAGTCACGCCGGTCTGGGACGCGCCCTGCGGCATGCGGATCCTCGCCACGCGCGTGCTGATCCGAGCAGGGCAGGGGCGCCGCAGAAGATGCTGCCGGACCGCCGCAGTACTTGGCGGCCTCATTACCCCTGCGGCAATCTATTTGCAGCCGTGACGGGCCCACTCCGATTCCGGACTGCTGGCCACACCGCTGCCCAACGGTCAGGACATGGGTCAGAAAAGGATCGCAGCAGTTAGTCTCCACTCCGCCTCAAACTGGACTGCTTGGCCGTCTTATCGGGCGCTAGAACCTCATAATCCGTGCGTATTGAACAAGAAGAGGCGAACAGTTTCAAGGGATCTGGACCTATGAGCATCTGGATTGGTGCCTAATTCCAATCCGCAGGCATAGCATCGCAGTTCGGGAGGAGGATCTATGGGCACAGTAGGTCGATCTGAGCCCCGATCTCATGTGTAGCGATTGGTTATTATACAAAAACGCCAATTAGTATAACAATGAAACACTGTGTTATCCTTCAGTATAGTAACGGATTGCACTGTTATACAAAAACGCCAATTAGTATAACAATGAAACACTGTGTTATCCTTCAGTATAGTAACGGATTATGCAGTTATGCAGAAACATTGATTTGCATACTAAGAGTTCGCATGGCGCCGACAAGAGGCATGATGCCTCCATTCGGTGTCCTAGGAGTGAGATGATTGCACAAGTCAGAATTTTCCAATCCCAGTGGACGGCTTGAGAACAACCGCGACGGTGAGATGACATTTGTGCCTGCGCTACTTCCACCAGAGATCGACCCCGCCCCAATAGCAGGCCTCATCGCCGAGGCGCACATGCGCCTGGGGGTCTTGGAAGGGCTGGGAAAGATTGCCCCAAACCCAGACATGTTGATCGGACAGTACCTCACGCAAGAAGCTGTCTCAAGCTCTGGAATCGAAGGTACAGAGGCAACCAGCTTGGATGTGTATAGATTTGAGGTGGGGGGTGGTGCAGACCCCAACGGGACAAAGAGGGTTCAGGAAGTAGTCAATTATATCAATGCATCACGTCACTGCCTTGGTCTGATAACTGGTGGAGATCAGGTGGATTTGAAAATGATAAAGCGGGCGCATGCAATCCTGCTGACAGACGTAAGGGGACAGGACAAGAATCCCGGCAAGATAAGAAAAACACAGAACTGGATAGGATATGCAAATCGCTCCATCCGAAACGAGTTATACGTTCCACCCGCCACACACAGGCTTGATGGTCTTTTGGCAAATTTCGAAAAATTCATAGTGGATCCGCCCGAACGGATGCCGATTCTGATCCGATGTGCTGTGGCCCACTACCAGTTCGAGGCCATCCATCCGTTTGGGGATGGAAATGGCAGAGTGGGAAGGTTGCTGATTCCAATGATTCTTGCAAGCAGTGGGGCGCTTAGCAAGCCGCTTCTGTACCTGAGTTCGTATTTTGAGCAGAACAGAACAGAATACTACGAACTACTTCGAGAGGTAAGCAAAAACAGCAGATGGCTGGAATGGGTATCGTTCTTTTTAACGGGCGTGATCCAGTCTAGTAACGAGGCAATCGACGTCACGCACAAACTACTTGATCTCAAATCAAAATACGAACAGCTGCTTAGGGAAAACAGGGCGTCCAGAAACGCCATGGTCTTGGCCGATTACGTATTCGCCATGCCTGTCGTCACGATACCGGTGGTGGCGCAATATCTAAAGACCGGATACCCACCGGCAAAAAAGGCCGTCACATATCTGGTAGACGCGGGCATACTTGAGCTGGCCGGCGCCAAAAAAAGAAACAAGGAGTATGTCGCAAGGGAGATTGTTGACGTGTTTTCTTGAATGTTGGCCGTAAGACGTAGACCCGGGTTCTTGCGTTGGTATGGGACTTGGCTGTCTTGCAGAAATCGCAAAGTGCATGAGGCTGAACCCGTCAGAAAGTGCCCAAATAGACGTGGACAAGTAAAAAATTGGAATTGCCAGTTCCTGCCGCCCCGGCTAACGCAGATCCTGCCTTGCCATGACCGAGAGAATTGGCATCGCATCCCACCTGTACATCTCAGACACAAGGAACCCAGAACAGATGTCTTTCCACTGTTGAAACAGTTCCTGCGCCTCTCTTGTGCTTGCCGCAACGACTGTCATCGACGATGTTTTGTTGTCAAACGGGCCTGACAACATTATTCTGCCCTTGGAGTGCCAGTCGTCCACAAGCGACGTAATTCTGGATATGATGGTCGGGACCTCGTCGGCCTTTGCGTCCTGATCCATGTTGCTGACCATGACCCAAAGATGGGTCTCTTCGCCACTCATGTTATGTCAAATCCGTAATTGTCTTTTAAAGATGGTGAGTGTCTTACGGTTATGTTGCCATAACGTGGTTTATGATCTTGATTCACGGTGCTATGCCCTGGCCCATGGCGCCGCGCCCAGAACACAAGATGATCTGACCGGGCGTCTCCAAGTCCCGTCTGCTTGGAGCATGAATGGTCAAAGGGCGTTGTATTTTGGCCATGCGCGTGACATTCTGCAGCATGGAAGGCGCGCACGCCCATACGCTTGATGTCGGGATGGCATGGTGGCCGGTGTGCGTTGTTGCCAATGGCGGCGGCAGCGCGTGTGCGGCATGGCATGGTGCCGGCCGGCCTGCCCTCCGCCTGCCCGCCGGTCAGGCCCCGCCGGCGCCCGCCTGCGAACCGTCGGTCCCCCTTGCCTGCCTTCTTGACTGTCTCATGGCCGCAATCGTTTTCTCCCTTCTGGGCCTGACTATCAGTATGTATACGGATGCGGCCATGTATATGCCGAGCAGGACGATCTGCCCGATCACAGTCTCAAGGGTCGGGTATATGCCGGTCATCGTGGCCATGTTGATGTCGAGGCGCGGTATCGTGCCAATCATGCTTGTGTACGGCACGATGTCGAGCACTTGCAGCTCCCTTATCGCGTTTCCCAAAAAGGCGATTGAGAGGTACGCGCCAATTCCCATCGTAAGCCCGAACAGCGCGCGCAGTGGGAGCCGCTTGCCCATCATCCTCATCACAAAGTATATGGCAAGAAGGGATCCAATGCCCAGGACGAACCCGAGCCCGACGTACATCTCCATATACTTGGCAAAGCCGAACATCGCCTGATAGAACAGCACCGTCTCGAATCCCTCCCTGTACACGGTGAAGAAGGAGAGCATTACGAAGACCATCACGCTGCCCGTGGTGGTGGCCTGCCAGACCTTTGCCTTTACAAACTCCATCCACTTCTTGTGCTCTATCTTGTTGAGTATCCAGAAGCTGACATAGAACAGCACCGCGGTGGCCGACAGCGCCGCGATGGCCTCTATCAGCTCGCGACTGGCACCCGATATCTCTATCACATACGACGCCACAAACCACGTGGCCGCGGTCGCCCCGATTGCGGCGATCACGCCGTAGTGGACATACGGCTTGAATCGGCTGTTGCGCGACGCCTCCAGGTAAGTCATTATGGCGCCCAGTATCAGGACCGCCTCCAGCCCTTCGCGGAATATTATGGCAAACGATGCGGAGAACGCAATCAACGGGGCGACCTGCCCCGTGCCCGTCACGAGCCTTTCGGACTCGTCAAGGTTGCGGTCTATCTGCGCGACAAGCGAGCGCACCTCGTGGACGGGCGCCTCCTTCTTTATGGAGCTGCGCAGATCGGCAAACAGGTACTCCACCTCCAGCGTAAAGTCCGGGGCGATGGGCCTGAGCGGTATCTCGACGTACTCGTAGCTGTCAAGGTACGCCGTGCGTGCTGTCGCGTATGCCGATTCGTAGTCGCCCGACTCGTAGAGTATCACCATGTCCTGCAGGCTGTCCCTGATAAAGTCGATCTCGGTGCGGACCCCGGACTGCTCGGACTCCGTGGTATCGCCCATTGCCCTTAATTCCTTGCCCGTGTCTGCCAGCGCGATTCCGGACTGGGCCGCGGCCGACTGCTCCCCCAAATATTTGATGGCGATGGACTCGCCCTGCTCCAGCTTTGGCAGTATCGTGCCGTCGAGAAGTCCCAGTATGTCCTCTGCCGGCTCCTCTTCGCGTATCATGTCGCGAAGATCCTCGCGCATCTCTATCTCGAGCGCGTACATGAACTCGGCGTCGGCGGCCTCCAGGGTGGGCTCAAGGTACTCAAAGTTCTCCAGGTATGCCTCTATTGCGTATTCCTGGGCCGCATCGTAGTCGCCCTCCTCAAGGGAGACACGCATGCCATCATACAGGTTGCGTATGTTCTCAAAGTACGCCGCGTGGTCACGCGCCTCTGTGGTCTCCGTCCCGAGCAGGTCGCGCTGTATCGCGCTGACGAGCGTTCCCACGGTCACAAAGCTGTCCCTTTCATCCACGGCCCTGACCAGATCGCGAAAGAAGGACTGCTGTTCCAGGTCGAGCATGACAGTCGTGTCCGCATCGCGCGCGAACATCTCAGAGGACTGCCTGAACAGGATCTGCGATATCATGTATGCGGCTCCGTTTTCCTGCGTATCCTCGCCGGCCTCAAGGTACTGCTCATCGGCGAAGGTGAGCATGTAGATGACTGACGCTCGCGGATCGGCTGCCTCCTGCATGTCAAACCGTCCAAGATCGCCTATCGCCTCGGATATGATCTCGGCGCTCTGCTCGGCCGGGGTGTCGCTTATGGTTGCCCCTATGTCAAGCAGCGTAACATGCACGTCGTCAGCAGCGTCGCGGTCTATGCCCCTGAACGATTCGAGGCCCAGCGCAAACTGTCCTGATGCAAACTGCGCCGCATGCGCCGCTCCTTCCAAGTCCCCCGCGCCAAGCAGTGCATGCGCTACATCGAGTCCGGCATCCACCGTATAAAACGCGGCGGGCGTTGTCTGCATGGTAGTATCGCTGCCGGAACCGGCCGAGTCGGGGCCCGCGGCTGCAGGTGATGCACTGTCCGCGGCATGCGCCTGCGTCCAGAAGTGGGCGGGATCCATGGAGTCGCCAGGGATAGCCGCAGTAGGAGCGATAACAAGCAAAAGCGGCAGGGCTAAAAGCACGGACATTTCAGGGAATCTGGCTGTACTCCTACGCTTGTCACATCCTGAGCGCATCAATGTACGCTGTTCTCGTCAGATCAATTTAAACCCGAATCTCCTTCTAAGATTCTAGAAATTGAGATATCGTATGATCACGTAATGGCCACACCGTCGTGTCGGGATTGTTCTGGGATAATTGAGTGTGGAGTGGGGGTGATGATGATGATGATGATGATGGACTGCATGCGCCGCCGTTCGTGCATGGTGCGCCTAAGAGCCGCCGCAGTGTGCGGGATCACCGTTACGCTTGACGGCGTACATGATCAAAAATAAGGAAATAAAGAATTTGAATGTCCTATGCTGTTCGTGTCGGTAGTATTGAGATGCTTGCAATGCGGCGGCTGCGCATGGAAAGAACCAGCACTAGTGCAACTGCTGCTGCAAGTACGACAGATGCCATGACCCCAAACTCTGGGACAATGACTGCCACCGTCTCCATCTCTACCAGTATCGCGTCTATCTGATCGCTGACCTCTGATGCGGGAGCGCCCTGCTTTATCATACTGCGCAGCTCTTCTCGCATCATCACCTCGACCCTTTCCATAAGCTTCTTCCATAAGCGGAGCCTCTAAGAACTCATAGTTGTTCAGGTACGCCTTTGTGACGTGGCTCAGGGCCAGATCGGAGTTGCCTGCATTGTACTCTTTACGTGCCTCCTCAAGGAGCATGTTGATGTTATCCACATACGTCAGAAGCGTGTCTTCGTCGCTGCCCGTTATACCGAGAATTCCGTTTATCTCGGCAAGCAGGTAGCTGGTGCGCTCGTCGATCT
>JAGWAX010000134.1:0-905 GCA_021296175.1 Nitrosopumilaceae archaeon
TGGAGCCCGTCACGTTGCTCAGGAACGGCGCCAGAATGAGCGGCCAGAGGCCCGCAAGCGTGACGATACCCAGCACGGAGACCCACTCCTCCAGCGACGGCATCGGCGTGTTTGATACGTGGGCCCACCCCACGTACAGCGTGACGGCCGAGAGAAACGGCGCAAACGAGGCGCCCACCATGTTGTCTATCATGTTTTTCGCGTGCTTTTTGAGGTACGGGACGTTTCGCAGGACGAGCCACATCGGCAGGGTGATCAGTATGATACTGATGAACAGCACGCGCACCTTTGCCGTCACAAACACTACGAGTGACACGACGAGCGCCGGCATCAGCTTGAAAAACGGCATGAACACCTCGCCCATCAGGCTCTGCCCAAAGTCGTTGGGGCTTGCAAGCGCCGTGCTCCACGACACGGGGTCCAAAACGTCGGCAAAGTCAAACATGCATGCGGCAGAGGCCCCCATCTTGCACCAGAGCGAGTCGATTACGGTATGCGGATCGCCGCCGGGGTTCATCATATACCTGGAGAATTCCGTCATGTGTATGGCAAAGACATCCCACACCTCCGGCACCAGAAATATTGCCACCAGCCCGAAGAGTGACGCGCGGAACATGTCAAGGGACGTGCCGCGGCGCCAGATCCCGAGCCCCTTCTCCCAAAAGTGCCCCGCGCCCGAGAAAATAATCATCGCGACCAGTATGGCAGCTGCGGGGTATGCGAACCACCAGTACATGGCCGCGATGCTGCTTTCGGTGTCGTGGTATCCCACCCTTAACAGTTCCTCGTTTACGGCGTCGATCTCCCCGTCCGTCTGTGTCAGCGCCTCGTAGTCGGCGTTCTGCATGTGGAGGGCCGCGAGTTTGTGCAGCTCGTCTCGGCGCTCAAGGTGCGGCTGCGCGGCT
>JAGWAX010000134.1:942-4136 GCA_021296175.1 Nitrosopumilaceae archaeon
ACCTCCGTTATGGCGTCTGCCAGGCTGCCCTGTATGACGCCCGTAAACGCGGTCATCACCCCCACGTATACCACAAAGCCGAGCAGCATCATGCCCAGGATTGCGGGTCCCTGCAGCAGGAACGCGGGCCTGTCCTTCACGGTATCAGATACGCGGCTGGAATAAAAGGCGCAGATGCCGGCCGGTCCGTGCATTGTATTAAAGAATGCTTAATTTTTATAGTTAAAAATATTAGTAATACTTAAATTCGGCAGGAACTGGTAAGACAAGGAGATGAGAAGAGATGGACGGATACAAGGGCACCGCAAGCGAGAATGATCCCGAGTTCAAAGAGCTCCTGAGGGATTTCGTGGAGGTGGACTCGAGGGAAGCGAGCTGTAACGGGTTCTGGATCGGCAAGCCGGCGGGCAAGAGTCCTGCCTGGACCGGGCTCAGATCCTTTGACATGTCGGTCTCGGATTTTGTCAGGTACATGAATGAGAATTTTGACAATAAAACGACGGCCAAGATACTCGTCCGAAGGGGCCTGCTAGAAGAGTACAAGAGATACAAGGGCCCCGTCAGCATGAACAAGCCGGCCATCGCGGGAGTCCCGATAACGTACCGGGCGGGTGACAAGGTGGCCACGCCGGACGGCAGGAAGGGAACCATCTACGGCAACATACACATGAACAACCTGCTGCATCGTACTGTCCCGATTGTCGGGTACTTTGTATGCAAGGTGAGGATTGGCGACACTTACGAATACCACGTCAGGCAGGAACTCGAAAGTTTGGATGGAAGATTTCAAGTCCTGCATGCGGGCATCCACTACGTCGGCCTTGCGGCAGTGCCGGCTCCAATTTGATCAACAAAATCTGGCCAAACGGGCAAAGAGCATTCACGCGTGTCTTGAAGTGTGTATGACGAAAGATGGGCACGATGCACCACACATCGGCGTGCCTATGCAGTCGCCAATGCCGGTTCGCAGGGTCGATGTTTAATCCTCTTTTGGAGCCGCGCGTCATCGTGACGTTCTTCCCGAATGGCGGCAATTGCATGTTGTGGATGCGCGCGGCATGGGCATCGCGCATGGGTGTATGTTGGGCATAAAAGGAGCTGATAAACGGCGGGCTCATTAGTGCCGCAAACTCGACGTATAGTCACTCGGGATCCCGACATGTGCCGGGGCGCGAACATGGCTTTGCGCGCGAGGTGCGGCCCCCTGATGCCGGGTGCCCGACCAAGCCGTTATCCGGCCAGCGCAAGACCGGACGACCGCAAGGGCGCTCCTGCGTGCATCATTTTGGCCGTGCCGAAATACGCCTTGTGCAACCTAGTCGTTTATGCCACCCATGCGCACGTACTACTGGCGGTAGTAATACCGGCTTATGGCCGCATGTATGGACTCTACGTCTGCGGACTGCTTGTCCAGTATACCCTGCAGCACGCGCATGCGGGACTCCAGGTTCCCCTTGATGTCGTCTACACCAAGCATGACCTTGGCGTTCTGCAGGGCCTCGCTGCTCCTTACAACCGTGTCAAGGTCGTCGGGCATCAGCCGATTCTGCACGGGATCGTACCAGAATATCGCATCAAGCGACCTCCTGTCATCCGCGTGGGGGGCGGTAGTGGCGGCATCGGCCGCGTCCGTATTTCTCGACACCTCCGTAATCGATATGAGCTTGCGCTGCCTCTTGTTGTCGTGCAGCACCCAGGACATGTGCAGGATGTACGTGAGAAGGTTGGTCTGGGACTTTGAGAGCGAGATCGGGGGAGCCTCCAACCTGGTCAGGGCGTGCTCCGCGCTGCTTGCATGAAACGAGCACATGCACCCCGATCCGGAGGCCGCCGCCTGGAACAGGCCGTCTGCCTCCCTTCCAAGTATCTCCCCTACAACCACAAAGTCGGGGCGGAACCTCATCGACAGCCTGCACAGGTCAAAGACGCCAAAGTCTGCCGTACCTCCTGCGTTGCTGTTGTCGCCGGATGTAGTTGCAGACGCACCCTGCTCCCCGTGCAACGACGAGTTCGTGGTGGTCTGGTGCCTGCTCACATACTGGTGCGGCACCTTCAGCTCCAGCACGTCCTCTATGGTGAAACATCGTGAATATGGCGTTTATCATGGTAGTTTTTCCGGCAGACGGCGCCCCGATTACCAGGCCGAACCCCTTGAGGTCCATTATACACCAAAGATATGAGGCCGCCAGCACCGAGAGCAGGCCGCTCTGCAGCAGGTGGTATACGGTGACGGCAGATACGGACGGCTTTCTGATGGATGCGGTCGGGCTGTCCGGAGTGATCCGCCTGTTTCCGGTAAACGTATAGCGTATGCCGTGCTCGTCAGAAAACGACGTCATGGGGCGGGTCTCGCTCGGCGGCTCGCCGTACTTTTGCGATATCCGCTGTATGAGGCGCTCCAGCGCCGATTCCGTCTGGAATGTCACGTTCGTGCTCAGTAAAGTGTGGTGGGGATGTTCGCGGTGCACGACTGCCACGGGCCTGTTCCAGTGCAGGCACAGGATGTCCTCTATGTGCGGGTCCCTTATCAGGACGTCGAGCTCAGAGTACCCTGCCACGTCCCGGACCAGATAGTACTCGACTGCCTCCTTTTCGCGCTTCCACACATCAAAGTCGTTTGTCGCCTTTGACTCCTCCTCGAGCGTGCGCTTTAGCAGAGGGATGACGTCGTCACTGGATATGTCCTGGTACGTAAAGGAGTGATGTATGTTCTGCATGAGCCGCCTGTATGCGGCCTCGGCGCGCATGGTGAGGGGCGGCTCCCTGATGATGTAGCGGCCGTCGCTGGTGATAAAGACGCGGGCTTTTGCACCCGTCTGTCCGACCAGATACTTCTGGACCACGTCAGGATCCGGCGCCTGATCGTCGAACCTACATATAGCATAGTTGTCTCCGCTTGTCAACAAGACATCCGCCACGATTCGTGTTTAAGTATACCCGTGCACTTTTCCGCATGCAGGAGCCGAACACGGCATGCTACATCATACCAGAGTTTACAGCGTATCAATCGGATCGTGCTTGGTCAAAATGGCGCGATCGGAAGAAACGATCAGAATGGGTTTACTGTAGAATGCTTGGTTTGTTTGGAAACAGAATGAGCACAAAAAATCAAAAGATATAGTGTCGATCAAAAGTTTTGGAACTTGATGGATCTTCGCTCTATGTAATTCATGACGTCGAGATCTGATTTGTGA
>JAGWAX010000135.1 GCA_021296175.1 Nitrosopumilaceae archaeon
GCGCTGGGCAACTACACACTGGACCGTCATACCGGCGATCTTACCGGGGTCGGGAACTTTATCGAGCACAGGATGGTCGAGAGCAACGACGACTACAAGTGGATTGAGCTCCCCGACCTGTCCGACACTACAATCAAACTGGATGATGACGAGAGGGTGTGGCTGGGGCTCAACCCGACCATAAACCTCGGCTATGCACCGGACTGGGCTCCGCTGGAGTACATAGACGACTCCGGCAACTTGGCCGGACTTAGCGGGGATCTGGCCGCAGAGTTTGCCCGGCTTAGCGGATCCTCGTTTGAGCCGGTTCCGGAACTCAAGTGGATCCCGTCGCTTGAAGGGGTAAGGGATAAAGCCGTGGACGCCGTCCTCATGGCGAATGCATCAGACATGAGGAGGGCAGATTACAATATGGCATTCTCTGAGCCCTGGGTTGTCGTATCCAACGACATTATAACAAAGGGCGTCAGGGCGGACATTACCGCTGACAGCCTTGGAAGCTTCCGGGTGGTTGGCGTGGCGGGATATGCGATCAACGCTTGGATAGTGGGCAACTACCCCGGCGTCAGCTTTACGGCGGTCGGCTCGTACGAAGAGGCGCTCAGGGCCGTGGAATCCGGCACGGCGGACGCCTTTGTGGATCCATGGGTGGTGGCAAGCCACCAGGCCGCGGAGTTCGGCGTGTCTGGCCTGGCCAACTCCGGCTCGCTTCCGGATGATGTGGCCTACAAACTGTCCGTTGGGTACCACAAGGACAACAAAATATTTGGCGGCATTGTACAAAAGATGCTTGACGTAGTCACGGCGCCGTCCACGCGCATATGTAGGTAGCCTGCAGTCCTAGTTTGGACGTATGATAACTCCTCTGCCGCAGTTGCGGCGATGGAACAATTCCCTGTCCGAGCATGGACTTTGCGTCTTTGGATCTAAATGGGACGATCCGAACTGCTGTATATTGGACTCTGCGCCCTGATGATTCCTGTAGCTTCTGTCCTGTCATACGTCCGCAAGGAAGCGAGAGAGAAGGATGTGCACAGGCGAGGAATCTACATTGGAAAGAAAAAGTGCAGCTCCCGCGTGAAATGTTCTCCAATCCCGCACCCATGCAGTGCGGTGGTGTCCAGATCGGGATGTATTGGCTACACTGAGTTCTTTTGCGTTAGCTGTTGGTGGCCGTGTCTGTTCTGCCAACTGCATTGTCGTCTCGTGCAGCGGGAATGCGTAATGATCTAAATCCGTAGCATGTGTCTGCCGTATATTCACCTCCGTCACTACTTAAATGACCGGACGGTTGAGGCTGTAGTCGGCCCCAGATTCTTTCCAGAGAAGATCGGGCCTCGCTAACTTTCAAGCCCGAACGCTGGTCACTCTTTTGACAGTATGGTTGTACGTCGGCCGAGTTCCTGCCGGGCGACGGGTGGCCGCCACGTTGCCCTGACGTCTCGCCTCCCGCCTCCAACTTCCCGCGCCATCAACTCGTCCCTCCACTGTTGTAGAGTCCCGAGTCACGGGCGCCTAAACGGCGCACGTCGGACAACGCGCGTAGCTGCTTGGCGCAACACAAGCAAAAAAGGTGCACAAAGTACGACTCGAGATCAGGCCGTCTCAAACGAGTGCCCGCAGGAGCAAGACTTTGTGACGTTGGGGTTGTTGACCTTGAAGCCAGAGCCCATGAGGCTCTCGATATAGTCGACGCTGGCGCCCTTTAGATGTTCAATGCTGACGCCGTCGACGAGCAGCTTTACGCCGCCCTCCTCAATGACAATATCGTCCTCCTCAGGCTCCTTTTCAAAGCCCATGCCGTAGGAGAGCCCGGCGCAGCCACCGCCCTGCACGTATACCCTCAGGTACTCGGGTGACTCGGCCTCTTCCTTCATGAACTCCTTGATCTTCTCGGCAGCCTTTGGGGTGACCGCAATGATATTCTGCGTCTGTTCAGTTGCCATATCAAATGCATTCCCTGCAAATTATAATAAGCTTTGCAGGTCTGCAATTAGCGCAAAAGTGCCCCCCAAGACCGAGCCGGACAGGGGCAGGATCGGGCGGAAAAGATCTTTATGTGACGTCTTAAGACGG
>JAGWAX010000003.1:0-37872 GCA_021296175.1 Nitrosopumilaceae archaeon
CCTGCTCCTCTTTCGTCTTCTTCTGGAACTCATTGGGTGCGTGCCATACTATATGATCAATAAGCTTTTCCATCCGGAACCGCCCTGATCTTTAAGCTTTTCGTCGTTTTTGCGGTACGTGATCTGGACAGCACCGGCCACGTTCACCACAAAGGGCTACAAGATCTGGTTCTCGTTGGATCGGGGGGACATTCGTCCGGGCCCGTGCCAGACGGTGACCGATCGCGTCTTCTAGAGAACCCGATGTGATTCCTCCCGGCGCATCGCGGTTTGTAGCCGAATACGACATGTCGGCAATGCGGCGGCGGCGGCGGCGGCGGAAAGTGTACCGTGCTCGACGAGGCCGTCAAGGACCGCGGGACGCACACACGCAGATGAGGGGGAGGGGGAGGGGGTGACGCAGCGCGGGAGGCGGGAGGAGGCTAATTTTCGGACTCCGCAACTTGCAACCAATCTGACAAAGGTATAAAATGTAGGCAGGGTCATTGCATCCATGAGCCAGAGCGGGCTGTCCCTAAAGGTTTTGGAGGCATACACCAGGGACGTGGGAAGGGGCGTTGCAAGGATAGACTACGACTCGATGGACACGCTTGGCGCCTCGACTGGTGACGTAATCGAGATAAAGGGAAAGCGCCGAACGGTTGCAAAATGCCTTCCGCTCTACCCGTCAGACGAGGGCAAGGGGATCATAAGGATTGACGGCCTGGGCCGCAACAACTCCGGCATCGCGATAGGCGACACCATCATGGTCAAGAAGATAAAGGCCGTCGCGGCCGAGAGGGTGGTGGTGGCCCCGCTGGAGTCGATACCGCCCATTGATGAGAGGTACCTGGCCGACGCGCTCGAGAGCGTCCCGCTGATAAAGGGCGACAACGTAATGGTCCCGTACTTTGGCGGTAGGCTGACGTTCCAGGTCATATCGGTTACACCGGGATCCGACGCGGTGCTGATCACGCAAAAGACCACATTTACCATAGCAGAAAAGGGCGAGACCCTCCGCGGCGTGCCCCAGGTCACATACGAGGACATCGGCGGCCTGACAGACGAGATCAAAAAGGTCAGGGAGATGATAGAGCTTCCGCTCAGGCACCCCGAGATATTTGAAAAGCTCGGCATAGAGGCGCCAAAGGGCGTCCTGCTGTACGGCCCGCCGGGCACGGGAAAGACGCTGCTTGCAAAGGCCGTCGCAAACGAGAGCAACGCCCACTTTATCAGCATATCAGGGCCAGAGATAATGAGCAAGTTTTACGGCGAGAGCGAGGCCCGCCTCAGGGAGATATTCAAGGAGGCAAGGGAGAAGGCCCCGTCGATAATATTCGTAGACGAGATAGACTCGATCGCCCCAAAGCGCGAGGAAGTTACGGGGGAGGTGGAGCGCAGGGTCGTGTCGCAGATGCTCTCCCTCATGGACGGCCTCGAGGCCCGGGGCAAGGTCATAGTAATATCTGCCACCAACCGCCCCAACGCGATAGACCCAGCCCTGAGAAGGCCCGGCAGGTTCGACCGCGAGATCGAGATCAAGGTGCCGGACAAAAAGGGCCGCAAGGACATACTTGCGATACACAGCCGCAACATGCCGCTTGACGACGACGTCAACACTGACAAGATATCCGCAGTAAGCCACGGGTACGTCGGCGCGGACCTCGAGTACCTGTGCAAGGAGGCCGCAATGAAGTGCCTCAGGAGGCTGCTGCCCATACTGAACCTGGAGGAGGAGAAGATTCCGCCCGAGACGCTTGACAAGCTTATCGTGAACCACGAGGACTTTACAAAGGCCCTCATAGAGGTCACGCCGTCCGGCATGCGCGAGGTCTTCATAGAGAACCCCGACGTAAAGTGGGAGGAGGTAGGCGGCCTGGAGGACGTAAAGAGGGACCTGCAGGAGGCAGTCGAGTGGCCCATGAAGTATCCCGGGCTGTACGACAAGCTCGGGCACAACATGCCCCGCGGCATACTGCTGCACGGGCCCAGCGGGACCGGAAAGACGCTGCTTGCAAAGGCCGTCGCCACCCAGAGCGAGGCCAACTTTGTGTCTGTCAGGGGGCCCGAACTGCTCTCAAAGTGGGTCGGCGAGTCCGAGCGCGGCATACGCGAGATATTCAAGCGCGCGCGCCAGTCGGCGCCGTGCGTGGTGTTCTTCGACGAGATAGACTCCATCGCGCCGATCAGGGGCGCCGGGGGCGAGACGGCCGTGACGGAGCGCGTCGTGTCCCAGCTGCTCACCGAGCTGGACGGCATGGAGAACATGCACGGGGTTGTGGTTCTGGCCGCCACCAACAGGGCCGACATGATAGACACCGCCCTGCTGAGGCCCGGAAGGTTTGACAAGATAATACAGATTCCACTGCCCGACAAGGAGAGCCGCAAGAACATACTGCGCATAAACGCCAAGAAGATTCCGACCGTCGACAGCCCCGACGATCCGCAGAACATCAACTTTGACAAGATTGCCGAGATGACAGACGGCTTGAGCGGCGCCGACACCGCGTCGATAGCAAACACGGCAGTCTCGCTCGTGATACACGAGTTCCTCGACGCCTACCCCGACGTAAAGGACGTGGAGAAGAAGAGCGCCGAGGCCAGGGTTACGATGCGGCACTTTGAGGTGGCCGTCAAGAAGGTCAGGGAGCAGAAGGACCTGAAGATAGGCGAGAAGCTGGCCGTCTCTTACTACAGATAATTAATTAAGATGGCACGGGGCAGACTGTCTGCCATGCGCGATACGGGCAGAGATGGTGATGACGGGCACCACAATAACGATACTGGCGGATACCGCGGCGCGGCGCTGCGGGCGCTGAACGACGCGGGCGCCGCAGTCGGAGACTCCGTCGTCATAACCTACAAGGACGGCACCAGGCGCGCGGGGATCCTAATGCCCAGGTACGAACACGACGACGGCGCGCACGTCGTGACAAAGCTGAGCAGCGGGTACAATGCGGGCATCGACGTTGATCTGATAAGGGAGATTGCAGTGGACAGGCGCGGTGCCGTCACGGACATAGGGAGGGGGGGCAGCGACGGTGACGACAGCGGCGCAGGCAGTGACGGCACGGCCGCGGAGCCTTCCGGACCGGCCCGGAGCCGCGCAGCAGAGAAGATACTGCTGCTCTCGACCGGCGGCACGATAGCAAGCAGGATAGACTACAGAACCGGAGCCGTGACACCCGTGCTGTCGGCCTCGGACCTGCGTGACTCCATACCGGAGCTGGCCGACATAGCCGAGATAGACTCGGAGGTGGTAATGTCCGAGTACTCCGAGAACATAATGCCAGAGCACTGGCTGACGCTTGCGCGGCGCATAGACGAACGTGCCGGGGACGCCGGGGGTGACGGCGGCAAGTCTGGTACTGCCGCTGCCACCGCCGCATCGGCAGGAGGCGACAGGCCGTACGCAGGCATCATAGTGGCGCACGGAACCGACACGATGCACTATACGTCCGCGTTCCTGTCGTTTGCACTTGCGGGGCTCACGGTTCCCATCGTTCTGGTGGGCGCGCAGAGGTCGTCGGACAGGGCGTCGTCGGACGCCGCGACCAACCTGATCGGGGCCGCAAGATTCATCACGTCATATAGTGGCGGTGGCGGCGTCTACATCGCAATGCACGACGGCACCGGGGACGACGCGATAGCGTGCCACGTGGGCACCAGGGTCAGAAAGAACCATACAAGTAAGAGGGACGCCTTTGCGACCATAGGCGGCAGGCCGGCGTTTGTCGTATCTGCAGACGGCGGCATATCCCCCAGCAGTCAGGACGGCGCAGGCCGGCCGCGTCCAGGCCCCGAATACAGTCCCAAGATATCGCTTGACCGGAGGGTTGCGCTCGTAAAGTACTATCCCGGGTATGACCCGGCCCATCTGGGGCACATAATCGACTCCGGATGCAGGGCCGTGATATTTGAGGGGACCGGCCTGGGGCACGTGGGAAGGGCCATGTACGGGCAGGTTGCAAGGGCCGGCGAGCGCGGCGTGTTCATGGGCATGACGTCGCAGTGCATAGACGGCAGGACGGCAATGACCGTATACGAGAGCGGGCGCGATCTGATGGAGATGGGAGTGGTGCCGCTTGAGGACATGATACCGGAGGTCGCCCTGGTAAAGGCCATGTGGGCCGCCTCGCGCGCAGGGGACTCGGAGGGAATCAGAAGGATAATGCTTGAGAACGTCGCGTCGGAGATGACCGCACGGTGAGCGCGCAGGGGACGCCAAGCCTCGGGGACCTGGGCGTCATGGTGGGGCTGGAGATACACCAGCAGCTTGCAACCGGCAAAAAGCTGTTCTGTGACTGCCCACCGGCCGAACCCGATGCGCACCCCATAACATTCAGCCGGAGACTGAGATCATCAAGCGGCGAGGTCGGGGGACACGACCCGGCGGCACTCTTCGAGGGGGCAAGGGCCAAGACCGTCACATACTATGCAAACCGTAACAGCAGCTGCCTGGTAGAGCAGGACGAGGAGCCGCCGCACCGTCTGGATCCCGATGCCAAGAAGACGGCGCTGACAATCGCATCCGCGCTCAAATCCAGGACATACACCGAGCTCCACACCATGAGGAAGACCGTGGTGGACGGCTCAAACACGACGGGCTTTCAGCGGACCATGCTGGTGTCGGAGGGGGGATCGTTTGATGTGCTGCTGCCGCCCCCACCACCACCGCCACAGGGACAGCCAGATGGGGCGCCGGGCATCAGAAAGATCGGAGTCCAATCCATATGCCTGGAGGAGGATGCCGCAAAGATACTCGAGGCAGGAATCCATGCTGACGTGGGCGCCAAGGGATACGGCCTTGAGCGGCTCGGGATTCCGCTAGTCGAGATTGCAACGGAGCCGTTTGACGTGTCTGATCCGGACACGGTAAGGGCCGCGGCCCTGTCGCTTGGAAGGATGCTGCGGGGCACCAGAATGGTGACGCGCGGCCTAGGCTCCATCAGGCAGGACGTCAACGTGAGCATAAGGGACGGCGGGGGCAGCGTGGTGGAGGTCAAGGGGGTGCAGCAGCTCGACCAGCTTGCAGACGTGGTGTCGTACGAGGCGTACAGGCAGCACGGGCTGACTGCCATATCAGCAAGGCTGCGGGAATGCCGGTGGGACCACGACACATCGCGGGACAGGGCGGACGTAACCGGCGTGTTCAGGCAGTCCGCGTCATCGAAGATAATCCAGAAGGCCGTAAAACAGAACCATGTAATCATGGCAGTCGCGTTCAGGAACGCGGCCGGAATATTCGGATACTCCCCGCACAAGGACGTCAGGCTAGGCAAGGAGATTGCAGAACTCGTCAGGCGGTTCGGGGTGGGCGGCATATTCCACTCTGACGAGCTTCCGGCATACGGCATAACAGAGCGGGACGTGGCAGAGGTGGCCGAACTGCTACAGGTACGCCTCGACGCGGACGCGTTTATCATGCTGGCGGCCCCGGCCGGCAGGACGGGCCCCATCATAGACCAGATAGTCTCAAGGGTGCGGCGCATAGCAACGGACGGCGTCCCGGCAGACACCAGGCTTGCCACGGCCGACGGCAGGACCGCGTTTCTGAGGCCCAGGCCCGGCTCTGCACGCATGTACCCGGAGACTGACGTCCCCACGATTACCATAACGCAGGAGGAGCAGGATCGCGCCGCGGCCGACGTGCCAAAGCCGTGGAGCGAGGCGGTATCATACCTGCAGGATACATACGGCATCAACAAGCAGCTTGCAGAGCAGCTCTGGGACTCGCCGTACCTAGAACTGTTCGAAGAGATTGCGTCCGGGCAGAAGAATGTCCCGGCGGCGGCGGAATCCACGTTTGTGGCATCCGCGCTCTGCTCGTCGATAACGAGGCTGGCTAGGCAGGAGGGCATGGATGCCGGACGGCTTGACGATCAGATGATACGCGAAACGTTTGAAATGCTCGGGAGAAACGAGATCGCCAAAGAGTCAGTCGAGATGATATTCCAGTCCATAATGTCGGCCAAGGCCGGAACCGTCTCAGACGCCATAAAGTCCGCGTCCATACAGAGCGTAGGCGCAGACGAGCTCGAGGAGATAGTAAGCGGGATAATACAAGACAACATGGAGATGATCTCAAATCAGGGCGAGCGGGCGGCGGGGCCCCTCATGGGAATCGCCATGAAACGGCTCAGGGGCAGGGCCCCCGGACAGAGAGTCAACAAACTGGTCGTAAGCGGCATTGCAGACGCACTGCGGGAAGCGCAAAGTCGGCCATAGTGGTGGTGGTGGTGGTGGCGGTAACCGTTCAATCCTCTCTTCCCCCCCCCCTCCCTTCACGGCGCAGGCGTTCTGCAGGAACCTGCCGTACCCACGGACCCGGGGCAGGAAGGCGGGCAGTCCGGGCCTAATAGTAGTGATGCATCTGGCGCTGCTCCAGGCCCTCCTGCTCCCAGTGGTTGTGGTTCCTGCCGGGGTCCTTGTGGGCGTGCACGGTGCCGTCTATATGGCAGTGCGTGTTGTCGATCAGGTCCTTGACAAAGACATCATCCACGTTCAGGACGGCGCATGCGGCCTCGACGGAGCTCTTGAGAACCTGGGCCTTTACAGCGTACGGTTCTATGACACTGTAGGGTAGGCAGGAAACGTCGCATATGCTCCGGGAAGCATGGTCGACGCCGTACCAGCCCGAGGGGAGGCCGGTGGCGGCGCCGTTGTTGTTCCCACCACCAGCCCCTCCGGCATTATCACAGATGCGGGTCGTCGCAGCACGCGACCCACGGTGATCATCGTACACCTTTGAGCGCAGGAGCGGCAGTGCGTCCAGCGGCTCAATTCCGACGTTCTCGGCAAGGGTCATCGTAACCGACTCGAGCGCGTCTGCAAACCTTGCGGCTGCGACCTGCACTTTTCCGGTCATCGCGTCCGACTCGTCCCTGACCCGCCGTGCAAGAATGGCCTCGCACGAGCCCGCCCCGTACACCAGATATGGGCATTCGATAAAATCCCTCAACACATGCAGCACGTTGAGCGCGGTGCGGTGAAACTCGTCCAAGTACCTCTTTGAGTTGGCCCGCAAGAGAAGCGTCACGGACTTCACGTTGTCACGCCCGGACTCGACGAAGAGCATCCTGTCCCCGCCCACGTTCCTCTCACATACTAGGCTTGCATGCCCCATCTTCGCACTTGACATGTCGCGTATGTCCGTGCACGTGACGGCGCCCGTCGCCTTTTCAAGCCACCATATGTCGTTGTGTTTGACCCGCCTCACCGAGATTATGCCGCTCCTTGCAAGCAGCTCCTGGGCCTCGTCGTCAATCCCCTTGCGGGATATGACCACGTTGGCACCGCTGCCGATCACCCCGCTCACCACGCCGCACACGTCGTCGGACTCCTGCCGCAGAAACTCCCCCATTTGTCCGGGAGAGTCCACCGCAATCTCCGACTCCGTCTTGGTGCGGCTGCGCTCAAGCGGCTCGCTCACAAGCAGTATCCGGGCATCACGCACGGCGCGGGGCATGGCGGCGCTGTCCACGGGCTTGTCGATTACGGTCCCCATTACCAGTTCGGTCTGCGCCGTGTTGCCGGGCTTTTCCTCTATCTTGACATCATCAGTAAGGGCGCGTCTGGAGGACACGTCCGATGTGCAGTATGCGGCTCGTACCAGCATGTCGACGATACCGCCGTTGTCGATGTCGCTGCCGCCGCCGTTGCCGCCATCCCCCCGGCCATCCCGGACGCGGCTCCCCTCGCAGAGATCCCCGAGCGCCTTGCCTCTGATGCAGCAGCGCGCCAAGTCATGCACGGTGCGGCGATCCGAGGCCCTGCCCTCAAACTTTATGCGCTCCAGTTCCGCCAGCGCTGCCACCAGTCCCGCCTCGTATCCTGCAATTATGCTGGCAGTCGGGATGCGCAGGGCGCGCATCTCTCTGGCATTCTTGAGCAGCGCCCCGATCAGCACCGCCGCGGTCGTAGTACCGTCACCCACGTGGTTGTCCACCGTGTTTACCGCGTCGACGACGGCCTTGGCAGCAGGATGATCCACGTCAATCTTGCGCAGAAACGCACCCCCGTGCACGGTCACGGTATCCTCGCCGAGGATGTCGACATACACCTTTGTCATGCCGCGCGGCCCGAGCGCCGTTTTTACCGTCCGGGTTACGAGCTCGCCGGCAACCATGTTGTACATCTGCGACTCCTGCACTCCGATGCGCGACAGGTCGGGATTGAATATGTCTGGGTACTTCATTATCGGTATTACGTCGACGATACGGACGGGTTAAAAACTTCAGGCTCCCTTACTCGGTACGCCGCCCGGCACGTTGCCGACCCCTTTTGCGCCGCCGTCCTTGCCACCGGCGCCCTCCTCGCCGTCGCCGCCCGAGTCCTGCGAGATTCCCTCGAGTCCCGAACTCATGAAGTCTTCCCTAAAGTGCTTTAGGTCCTCGCCTGCAATCACGTCCTCCTCGGGCGGCACATAGTCGCGCACGTCGTGCCTGGCCTTTCCCGGATACCGGTTCTGGGTCGCAAGGGCCACGGTGATGAACACCACGAACGAGACGACCGGCGGGATCATGGTGTCCAGCCCCGCCCATTCCTCGGGCATGGTAAAGAAGAACGACAGCCGCAGGAACGACGCTATCAGGAGGGATGCGACGGCGGCAGGCATGTTTGCCTTCTTCCAGAACAGCCCCAAGGTGAGCGGGGCAAAGGCCCCCGCAAACATAATGTCAAAGGCCAGCACCAGGTAGACGCCGGGGTTGGGTACCAGGTATCCCAGCGTGGTCCCCGCCACAATCATGGGAAATAGCGTGACCCGCGTCATCCACAACAGGCTCTGGTCGCTTGTGCCGGGCTTTCCAAGCCACCTCCTGCGTATTATCCTGTTTACGAGGTTGCGCGACACGACGCTTGATATGGCCAGCAGGCCCCCACTGGCAGTGGACATGGATGCGCCGATCACCCCCATGAGGATGGCTGCGCCCACTGCAAAGGGCATGTGCAAGGTGCTGAGCAGCGGGAGCGCGAACCCGGGATCCGTGTCACCCGGCAGGTAGTAGAGCGCCACGATCCCAAGCATGCTGGTGGGCACGACGGTAAACAGTGTGAGGGCCCCGCCCATGTACGCGCCCCGCCTCGCCGTCCTCGGATCCTTTGAGGCAAACACGCGCTCCATAAAGTCCAATGCAATGATGTCGCCCAGCCCCAGCGCCAGTATGGCGCCCCAGTTTATCAGGGCCCCGTTCCCGATGTCAAACAGCCCCGACAGGTCCAGGAACTCGGGCGGCGCACTCGCGTATATGACAGCCCACGGGGCGTCTGCAAACCCCCCCGCAAAATACAGGAACCCGACCCAGAACGCGGCGATTGCAAGATACACCTGGAACAGGTTGGTGTACGCGGACGCAAACAGGCCGCCTGCGCAGGTATACGCAACCACCACCAAGGCCGAGAATAATATGCCCCAGAAAAAGTCAATCCCAAACACGATCTCCAGTATGAACCCGCTTGCGGCCAGGTTCCCCGCGACCAAGACGGTAAAGCTGATTATCATAAGTACGCTGGATATGCCCTCTGCCCCGTTGCCGTACCTCCTGTAGTAAAAGTCAGGCAGGGTTATCATCGACATCTTGTTGAGGGGTTTTGCGTAAAACGTGGCCGTGACCAGCAGGCACACGCCCAGCCCTATGGGCACGACGGCCCCGGCCCAGAACCCAAACTCAAAGACCAGCGCCACGTTGCCAAGCGACGAGTTGCCGTCCACGGCCTGCGCGGCAAGCATCGTCCCGACCATGGCAAGCGGCAGGCTCTTGCCTGCAACAATCAGCCGCTTGCCGCTCTGCTTTATGAGCCGGCCTGACAGGACTCCCACTACCAGTGTAAGCAGAATGAACAGTATGATCGCGGCCCCAAAGCCGTCTATCTCCACCAACGCATCTGTTACGGACGCAGACCTATTAAATATTGAAAATTGAATGTAAAGTACGTATTACGCATAAAATATGATGTGTATACTACAAATTTATGTATAAAACGTAGTAAAAACAAAAAAAGATGCATTATGTAAAGATGCAACAAGCGGTGGGGCGCCCCTGCAGAAAGGAATGCTGCAAAGGCGGCCCGTATAGAGGCAACGGCGGTGGGGCTGCGGCTCATGGCGTGCTCTCTCTTCCCCCTCCTCCGCCTACTCTCCTCTTCCTACTCTTCTCCTCCCCCTCTCCTTCCTACTCTCCTGCCGGTACATGCACGGCGCGCCATCGGGATCCCGCACCAGACTTAATACAATAAAATGTCCAAGTGCTGTTTCGAACCGGCCAGACATACGGCATCGCCACGAACTGCTTTTAATCTACTAGTGCACATCTCGTCTGTGGACAAGCAGTTTGCGGCGGCAGTCATACTGATAATATTCGGTTTTGCCCTGACCCAGATGGGTGGTGGGGAGCAGGCGCAGGGCGGCGCAGACCAGAGCATGCCGTTTCTGGCGGGACTTGGAGTCGGGACCGTCGCTATTGCATCGTTCTGGATAGTGATGCGGATCATATCAGACATCAAGAAGAACCGCGCGGGGCGGTGACGGCAGGCGCGCCGACTGCAGGTGTTTACCGCGCTTGGCCGCACGCGTGCGCGGTGGAGGCGCAAGGTTTTGACGGCATGCACTAGAGTCGATTGAAGCTTTATACCCACAATTGCCAGGTGCAGGACGCGTCCAAGCATGAATTAAGCCGGCCGGAATGTACACTTTTGATGTATTCATAAAATAATATAAGCGCCAGCACGGTATGCACTGCATGCCCGGCAGCGGATATTCTACAATCGGCCTCAAGCCGAGCATACTGGCGCTCCTCACAAGCGTCACGGACACGTTTTATCCGGGAATGTTTTTGCCAAGCACCCTGATAATTCTGATGAACGAGGTGAGGCAGGGACGGTATACGGTAAAGATGCACGGCCACAGGCTCGACCTCTCAGGCAAGTACAACACGCTGACCATACGCAACGACATAAAGGAGTGGATTGACGGCCACCACGAGGAATCCATGGGGGAGTACGCGTCAAAATACCGCATAAAGTGCTACTCGCACTTTGTCAGCTACTTTCTTGCAAACCTGTTCGAGTCAAAGTTCGAGTCGCAGAACGGGGTCATACGGCTGCAGGAGTCGGACTTTGAGTGGCTTCACTCCGAGTACGAGTCGCACCGTGGCGCGGCCGCAGGGTCCGGGAACGGCCAGATGACCTTTGACAGGTTTGCCGATGTGTACGTAAACAACATCCTGCAAAAGATGAGGACCGCAAAGGAGATCCTCTCTGCCTGAGCCGTCACAGCGGCGTCATGGTGTCGATCAGCCTGGCGTTTGTAACCTGGCAGTCCTTCTCCTGTATCTCGAGGTCCACGGTATACTTTAGCCCGTCACGCATAAAGTTCACCTGCACGTCCCACGCCACGCGCGGCCCCTTTTCAGGTATCTGAAACGTCTCGTTGACCCTAAAGTCGGATATCGCGTCGCCGTACAGAGACGCGATGACGCGCCTGGACTCGCGCTCTATGTCCGCCGGCGTGCTTACCGCAACCATGCATGTGGTATGGCGTGGTATGTTATAAGATTTTTGTCACGGTGTTGTTGCAGATTACACACAACACTCTAGGGCCGGCTGCCTGCGTACAGTACGAATTACCCGTCAGGCGGGCCCCGGATTGCGCGGGCGCGGGTTCCGCATTAATTATGGCGGCAGCCAGCGGCCGCCCTTTCCTCTTTTGGCGGCTCTTTTTTGCGCCTTTGTGATTTTTTCCACAACCTTGTCCCGGTAGTGCTCGGCGGTGCGGTTGCCGGGATCAAGGGAGAGCGCCTTTTCGTACGACAGGAGGGCCTCGTCGTATCGCCCCAGCAGGTATAGCAGCTTTCCGCGATAACTGTGCGCGTACGCGTACTCCGGATCCGCGTCTATGGCCAAGTCGCAGTATTCAAGGGCCTCGGCGTGTCGCTTGCGGTGCTCCAAGATCCAGACCATGCTGCACAGGGCCTTGGGGTTCGAGGGGTCGGCGCGTATCGCGGCGTCACAAAAGAACACGGCCGCGGCATGCTGCTTTAGCGAGTGTAGCGCAATCCCCTTGCTGTACAGGGCCCTGACGTTTCTTGGATCATACTCGAGTATCCTGTCAAGGCACGCGACTGCCTTGCGGTACATGCCGGTCCGGTCATACAGGAAGCTCAGGTTGAGGTGGGCCTCGGTGCAGTGCGGGTCGATCCGTATGGCCTTCTCATAGAGCGGGACCACGTCCTTTGAGGGGAGCCCCGCATAGTCTAGCGTCCAGCCCTTTGCCACGAGTGCGTCCGCGTTCTCCGGGTTCAGGCGCAGAGCCCTTGTGTACATCTCCACCGCCTTCTCGTGCCTTTTCTGCCGTGACAGCGCCTTGCCCTGCTCGTACAGGGCGACGGACTGCCTGGCCTCGGCCTTCCTTGCGTCATCCAGGGCCGATATGGACTCGGCGTTCCTGTGCATCCGGCTCAGGACGCGGCTCCTGCAGTGGTGGGCCTGCACGTGGTCACCGCCGCTTCTCGATATTACCCCGTCAAGCATCGCAACCGCCTCGTCGTGATCCCCGAGTCCGCTCCTGCAGAGGGCCGAGTATGCCACGGCGTCGTCATACGTGGCGTCTATTGCAAGGATCCTCTCAAAGTTCACGAGGGCCTCCGCGTACCTGTGCTGCTTTTCGAGCGCAAGCCCCAGGCCCTGCAGGGCGTCTATGTTGGAGGGATCGGACTCGACTATCTCTGCATAGCAGCGTTCGGAGTCGCCGTACCTTCCCGTCTGGTAGTGTATGCCCGCAATGTGCATCAGGGCGGTCCCGTTGTGCGGGTTTATGCTCAAGGCCTTTGCGAACCTGGAGGTCGCCTTTGAGAGCTGCCCGTACCGCTCGCACCGGAGTCCCTCGTTTATGTGGCGCCACTCGTTTACGCCGCGCCCCTTTCCTGCAAATATCACGTGCGAATTAGTAGACGTACGCGCTTATAACTTTGGATATTGCCGCGCGGGTGGGATGTGTACGGACGGCCGTCTATCATTATACGATCCGGCGCCGTCTTGTCGGTGCCGCACCGCACATTCGTAGTTTACTTGGAATCTTTATTTATCTACAATGCGTCACATGGTTGATTGCCATGGGGATGGAGTTTTACGGTGACGATTACCGGGGGGCCGACGTCGCGCCGTTTGTGGGAATAAACACATTTCTGCACCTGCCCTGGATCAGAAGCCATGCCGAGCTGGTAGAGGCAAACCCCGACGTGGCGATAATAGGCGAGCCGTTTGACTTTGGTACCACGATACGGCCGGGCGCAAGATACGGCCCGCGGGCCCTGCGTGCCGCGTCCACCATACCGTCCCCGCCGTACGAGCGGTTCAACATAGAGACCGGGGCCGACCCGTTTGGCACGTTCAGAACCGTGGATTATGGCGACGTGCATGTCTCACCGGGCGACGTGATAGAGTCACACAAGAGGATGACCGTAAAGGTCAAGGAGGTGCTCGAGCAAGACGGCATCCCGGTCATGCTCGGGGGGGACCACTCCATAACGTATGCCAATGTAAGGGCATTTGCAAAAAAGTACAAGCGGATAGGCATGATACACTTTGACACGCACGCAGACTGCGCGCCGCAGGGCCTGACGGGCTACAAGTACGACCACGGGGCTCACATACGCCGCATAATGGAGATCGGGTGCATGAAGGGGCGCAACTACTCGCTTGTGGGACCGCGCGGATACTGGCCGGGGCCGGACCTTTACAAGTGGATGTCCGACCAGGACTTTCAATGGTTTACGATGCTCGACGTGGAGGAGATGGGAATAGACTATATCGCAAAGGAGATTGCGGACCGCGCAAACGACGGGACGGACGCAGTATACCTGAGCTGGGACATAGACTCGTTTGACCCCGCATACGCCCCCGGCACAGGGGAGCCGGAGCCCAACGGACTGACATCCAGGGAGGGCATCCGCATGATCAGGCTGCTCTCGAAATCCTTTGACCCGGATCGCTTTGCGATGGATCTGGTGGAGGTCTCGCCGGCGTATGACGTCAGCGACAACAGCTCGTACAACGGCGGGATTACCTCGGGCCTTGGCCAGCGGCTGATAGTGGAGCTGCTAGCGGGACTCTCGCTTACAAAGAGGGGGCTTGAGGGCGGCAGCCCCGTCAGGCCGAGGGACTATCGTGGTACGGGCAACACGTACAACTTTGGAAACCCACGGGCGGAGATCCCTGATCGCGGTTGACGCGTAATACACGCCGCCGCCCCCTGCAGTGCACCATACGGGTAACCGCGCGGGGAGCAGACAGGGACATGGGCCCGCTGACCAGGCGGTACGACATTATGGACAGAAACGACGAGGAGATGCTTGCGGTGGCGGCCGATTCAATCCAGAACATGATCGCCGGCAACCGCAGAATAAACATTAACGACGTCATGCTGCTGTACGGGGCATGCGCGTACTCGTCTGCGGCGGCAGACCGGCAGGGCTCATGCATGTCTGCAATCGAGGAGTGGTTGCCGGACATGCTGTCTGACCATCAGGTGATGATCGGCGTGCCGGACATGATCAAGCGCCTTGAGATCAGCATTACGGACAGGGCAGGAGGCGACGCGGTAAATGTTGTGATGCAGGATCCAATCAGGCCCGCATCATATATGAAATGGGGATTGAGTCAGGGGCAATCAGCAGCATCAGCATCAGCATCGTTTAGCAACAGCAATGGCAGCGGCAGCAGTGGCGACATCAGCGGCAGGATGATCTCGGGAGATGTACCATGACCGTGCTGGACGGGCTGCTTGCAGGCGCATACCACGTGCCGTACGCAGAGGCTCCCCTGCTTTTGCTGGGAGCCGGACTGCTGGTAGGACTGTATCATGCATTGGAGCCGGACCACGTAACCGCAATGTTGTCGTCTGTCAGGCGAGGGCAGAGGGGGGAAGAGAAACAGAGCAGGAGGATGGCAGGCATAACGGGCTCCATATCGGGCCTGCTATGGGGGTTCGGGCACGCGTCTAGCATATTTCTAGTGGCAGTGTTGGTCATCATACTGTCCGTAAACATCCCACGCGAACTGTTTGATATATTCGAGATGGGGGTGGGGGCGATGCTGATCCTGCTTGGCGTGTCGGCAATATGTGAGGGGGCCGGCGGCACAAAAAGGTGGATGCTGCCATTCCTGTCACGGCTTTGGGCCCACTCGCACGTCCATACGCACGAGGACGGAACGACGCACTCCCATCCGCACAACCACGACGACAAACGCGAGGGGGGTGGCGGCAGTACGGGCCACTCGCACAGCCACGTCCCGTACGTCATAGGATGCGTGCACGGCCTGGCCGGAAGCGGGGGGCTGGTGATATTGGCCCTGTCGGCCATGCCGGACGCAATAGCGTCGTCCGCGGCCGATGCCGGGGCGCTACTGCCGTTGCCGCTATTACTTGCGTCAGTGTTTGGCGCGGGGTCGACGATCGGCATGGTGCTGGTGGCAGGCGCCCTGTCACTGCTGTTTGCGGCATGCGGCAGCACCAACACCGCAAGGAGGGCAATTCGGTACGCGTCAGGGGGCGCCGCCATACTGTTTGGCGCATATATCATTGCAGGCGGCGCGGCCGCGGCGCTGGGAATATAGCGGTGTCAGGGCAGGAAACAACAACCAAGAGCACGGCGGCGTACCGGTGCAAAAATAGTGCAGGATCGCCACAAGAGAACTGCGCCCGTCAGACCCGTCCGGTGGCGCCAGCGGCAACGTCTGCAGAAACCGGTCCCCGCGCCGGAACCAAGAGCACTAGCGAGTCGCAGTCTCCGGATTGTGCGGCTCGGCCCTGCCGCTGCCGTCTCCCCAGTTTCCGCGGGCCTGGCCCAGCAGCAGGCTGCGCGACTTTAGCGTCTTTCGAATCAGGACGAACCCGAGCGCGGTCGTAATGGCGCCAAACAGGATGTGCGTCACGTTGGCATCCTCCCCAGTGGACATCATGGTAAAGCCCAGTCCCAGCAGCATCATCAGGCCGCCCAGCCCGGCAAAGATTATCATTACAAGGGGCAGCTTCTGCGGGGGCCTCGGCAGCTCGCCTTTTGACTTTGGCGCCGTGGGGACGGGAACGGCCCCGTTTGATACTGCCTCGTAGCAGACATGGCAGTAGTTGTGGTGGGTGCCGCCCTTGTTGTACGGCTTCATAAAGTAATAGTCGACACCGCACAGATCGCACTTCCTAGTAGGGCTTACAATCTTGGCGTGCTTGTCAAACTCCTTGCCGAGCTCCATCATGCAGGGCCTGCAATAGTAGCCCGGTATGCGCCACATGCGCTGGAACTTGTACTTTTTCCATCCAAGGGTGATGCCGCACCCGCCGCAGTGTGTCACGAGGGATCACGCCCCCGATTTTGCCCCGTCGTCCTTTCCGCGTTTGTCGGCGTCGTCACCACCGCTGTCGTCATCACCACTATCGCCGCCGCCATCGCCGGCTCCATCGGCAGGATCATCCTCGACGGCCTCCTGCGCCCCGGATTCCGTGACGACCGTCTTTCTGCCCCTGGCGACCTGTGCGATTCCATGCCTCGCTTCTATGATGGGCAGCCCAACTATAAAAAAGGTCGCGGCGCTCACCCATACGACGGCTATGCCGACCCAGAAAGAGTAGAATCCGATATCAAACACGTACCCGGAGAAGAACAGCGGCATGGGCCACGCTATGATCAGCACCAAGGTCATGATCCCGCCTCCCTTGAGGCTGAACTTGAACGCGCGGGCAAGCGTCTTTTCGTCCGCGTCGAGCGCCGCCCTCTCGGCCTGGCTTATGTCCACCAGCTTTATCCTCTCCCTCATTATTGCCCAGTCGAACTTGGTCCTGCTTGCCAGGCTTCCCAGTCCCGCAATGGCGCCGCCCGTAAGTATGCCGGCTATGTTACCGAAGAGCATCGAGTAGTTGTGGCCCAGACTGGCAAGCGACACCTCGCCCCCGAACTCTGGCAGCGACGCGGCCACGCCGACCCACGTGCCCAGCGCCACGAAGAGTCCCGCAACCGCGCCTATCGTGGCGGCGTACTTGTTTGTGCGCTTCCACGTGATCGTCAGGGCTATCGGTATCACGGCAGAGCCGATCAACACGCCCATCGCCAGGTATACGAATCCCAGTGACAGTCCCATGCTCAGCAGTATCACCGCCAGGCCCCCCATGCCCAGGCCGAACCCGACTATGGTGGCGCGCGAGACCTTTAGCAGCTGCTTTCCCGACGCCGACGGGTTCTTGTACGTCCGGTACACGTCGTATGTGATCAGTGACGAGACGGCGATCAGCTCGGCGGAGCCCGCCGACGTCACGGCCATGAACAGCATGGTCAGCACCATCACGGCTCCCACCTCGCCCATCAAGACTGATGCGGCGGCGGGTACCGTAAGCCCGAGCTGGACCTGCTCCGGCGTCAGGTCCACGCCAAGCGCGACGGCCGTGAGGCCCATTGTAGTTGCAAGCGTAAACGGAATGGCAAACCAGCAGGCGCCCCCGAGCAGGAACCCCTTTACCGTGGACTGCGGGCGCGCAGCAATCGCGCGCTGCCAGTACGCCTGGTCCACAAACACGGTGCCAAAGTTGCCCACGATGTTGATCACGCCGAATATCAGACCCCCGAGGGACGCCATAGTAAGGTAGGCGCCCGCCGCGTTGCCCTCCACCGGGTTTATGCGCGCGGCCTCGACGAGCTTGTCGTACATCCCCTCGATGCCGCCCGTAACGGGGCTGATAAAGTAGACCGTGCTGACGAATATCAGTATCACGATGAATATTATGATCGTATGCATGTAGTCCGCCACGAACGTGGCCTTTAACCCGCCGACCAGCGTGTATATCATCACGCCTATCGGAATCAGGAACGCGGCAATCGAGATGTCCATGCCGGTCAGCCCGTTGACGACTGCCGCTCCGCCGAGCAGCAGCATGGCGGTCACTATCATGTTTGTCATCAGTGCGAACACGAGAAAGACCCGATGGGCGCCGCCGCCGTACCTAGCCCTTATGATCTCCAAGAACGTGTGTGCATTGGGCGCCTTGCGCTTGAGCTCTATTGCCAGTATGCCGAAGAGAAGGACCTGTATGGACGCGCCTGCCGCATACCAGAACGGGCCACTTACCCCGTACTGGTAGGCAACCGTCGATGACTGCAGCAGCGTGGCGGCCCACGTCCAGGCAGATACAATGGCAGCCGCAGTAAGGCCTGTTTTGATCACCCTGCCCGCCGTGTTGAACCACTCGGAGGTCTGGGAGACGCCTAGGTATCGTTCCTCTACCTTTGTCTCGACCGTAATTACGATCGCAAACACGGCGCCGAGGCCCACAACTATGAACCAGCCCCAGCTCTCGTCGAGCACGTCACCTATCGTGAATCCTTCCGCGATGACACCGGCACCAAACGCCGGGTTTGGGACGCAGGATATAGCCAGTACGGCGACCAGCGCCACTGCCGCAGACGGCAAAAGTGCCTGCCGGGACATGATCGCCTTCTTGTTGGCCGCCGCAACAGATGCAATAGATTCAAGCGGCGCCACCACTGATGCCGTTATCGTAGAGAGGGTGGTAGTCGCAGGCTGTCCGCGCTCCATGCGCATACGTGTGGCCTGCTTGCCCCATATGCGTTCAAACCGTATCTCGCCTTATATACAAAAAATTAGTCGATGTCGACTAACTAGTACAGGCTGTACAGCCTTCCAAGAGACAGGCGCGTCGCCGGTTCGGCGGTGGCCGGCCTGCCGTCCACCACGACCTCGTAGGTCTCCGGATTGATGCGTATCTCAGGCGTCAGGCTGTTGTACAGCATGTCCTTTTTGCCTATGTTTCGGCAGTTCTCGACTGGCACCAGCCTCTTTGAGGTCCCAAGGCTGTCTGCAAGCCCGCGGGCGATGGCCAGCTTTGACGTGAACGTAACCGACGTCGAGTGCTTGGCCGAGCCGAGCGCCCCGAACATCGGGCGGTAGTACACCGGCTCGGTCGTGGGTATGCTCGCGTTGGGATCGCCCATCAGCGAGTACGCGACAAACCCTCCCTTTATGATCATCTTGGGCTTTATGCCAAAGAACTGCGGCGTCCACACTACGATATCGGCAAGCTTGCCGGGCTCAAGCGAGCCGACGTGGGCCGATATCCCGTGCGTTATGGCCGGGTTTATGGTAATCTTGGCAAGGTACCTCTTTACGCGCACGTTGTCGTTGTCGCCGCGCTCGCCGGCAAGCCGCCCCGCACTGCGCTTCATCTTGTCGGCGGTCTGCCAGTTTCTCGTGGTAACCTCCCCCACCCTCCCCATCGCCTGACTGTCAGAGGACATCATGGATATGGCGCCCATGTCGTGCAGGACGTCCTCCGCCGCTATGGTCTCGCCGCGTATACGCGACTCGGCAAACGAGAGGTCCTCCGGGACGGAGGGGTTCAGGTGGTGGCAGACCATCATCATGTCGAGGTGCTCTGCAAGGGTGTTCACCGTAAACGGGCGCGTCGGGTTGGTGGAGGACGGCAGTATGTTCGGCTCCCCGGCCACCCTCATTATGTCGGGCGCGTGCCCCCCGCCGGCCCCCTCCGTGTGGTACGTGTGGATGGTCCGGCCCGCTATGGCCTGTATGGTATCGTCCACAAAGCCGCATTCGTTGAGCGTGTCAGTGTGTATCGCGACCTGCGTGTCCGTCTCGTCTGCCACGCGCAGGGCCGAGTCTATGGTGGCAGGCGTCGTCCCCCAGTCCTCGTGCAGCTTTAGCCCGCAGGCGCCGGCCCCCACCTGCTCCAAAAGCGACTCGGGCCTGGAGTCGTTGCCCTTGCAGAGAAACCCAAAATTCAGCGGGTACTCCTCGGCGGCCTCTATCATGCGGTGTATGTTCCACGAGCCTGGCGTGCAGGTCGTGGCCTTTGTTCCGTCGGCGGGGCCCGTGCCGCCGCCTATCATGGTGGTGGTGCCGTTGCATATGGCGTCCACCGCCTGCTGCGGCGAGATGAAGTGGATGTGGGAGTCTATGGTGCCCGGCGTGCATATAGTGTGCTCGCCTGCGATCACCTCCGTGTTCGAGGACACGGTCATCTCTATGCCGTCCATGATGTGGGGGTTGCCGGCGTTCCCGACGCCCACGATGAGCCCGTCCTTTATCCCGATGTCGGCCTTTACAATGCCAAGCACCGGGTCCATGACGATCGCGTTTGTAATCAGCAGGTCAAGCGAGTCCTCCCGCAGGACGCCGCTGGCCTGGCCCATCCCGTCGCGCGCGCTCTTTCCGCCGCCAAAGACGATCTCGTCGCCGTGCACGAGCAGGTCACGCTCGATCTCTATTATCAGGTCCGTGTCGGCAAGCCGGACCCTGTCGCCGGCGGTGGGCCCGAACAGCTCGGCATACCGGCGCCGCGGAATCTCAAGCGTCACTGCGACCTGTACCCCCTCTCCGCAGCAAGGCGCAGGGCCTCGTCCCTCTTCTGGTCGAGCGGCCCGTTGATCAGCCCGCCAAAGCCGTACACCGTCCTCTCCCCGCCGTACGCGACGAGGCTGACGGTGCGCGAGTCGCCCGGCTCGAACCGGACGGACGTCCCGGCGGGAATGTTCAGGTGGAACCCGTACGCCTTTTGCCGGTCAAAGGACAGGGCCCTGTTTACCTCAAAAAAGTGGGCGTGCGATCCGACCTGCACGGGGCGGTCCCCCGTGTTCGTGACCTGCACCGACGCGGTGTCCCTGCCACAGTTGAGCTCTATGTCGCCGTCGGCTATGATGTACTCGCCGGGCCTCTCGCGTGTGGTCATTGCCCGGCCGCCGCCCCCGTGGTTTTCAATGCAATCTTGGTTGTCGTCATCATAATTATCATTATCACCACCACCTGCCATCACCACAGTCTCCACCACGCAAGCACGACAGCATACCCTCACTTTGCTATCGGGTCGTGGACGGTCACGAGCTTTGTGCCGTCCTCAAACGTGGCCTCCACCTGTATCGAGTGTATCAGGTCCGGAACCTGCGGCAGCACGTCGTCCTTGCAGAGCACGCTTCTTCCCGAGCTCATCAGCTCGGGCACGGTCCTGCCGTCGCGCGCGCCCTCCAGTATGTGATCCGTGATTACGGCGACTGCCTCCGGATGGTTGAGCTTCAGGCCGCGCGCCTTGCGGCGCATCGCAAGCTGGGCCGCAAGGAACACGTACAGCTTGTCCATCTCCCGCGGCGTGAGCATCAATACCTGAACCTGCGTGCATGACATATTTAATAATTAAGGAGGGGGGGAGGAGAGGCGCAGGCAAAGTATAATTTGACGCGCCGGCCAATCAGGGCATGCTGGACGTCTACACCAAGATAGCGGGCAACAAATTCAACGACGGTGACAAAAAACTCAACGGCGACAAAAAGCGCACAAGGGGCGGCGAGGAATTGTTCGATACGGCCGTGATGCCGAGGGCCGACATGGCAAAGAGCAGGCAGCTTGTAAGGACAAAGTCGGGGGCCGAGGTGGGGATAAACCTGAGCCGGGGCAGGACGCTGCGCCACGGGGACATACTGCAAAGTGATAACCCGAAGAGGCCCCCATTAATTATCCAGCAGTCCCCCGAAAAGGTCATAGTGGCAAGGTTTCTGGCCTGGGATCCGGAGGACAACTATGACATGCCGCATGCCGACGATTACTTTGAATTATGTATGGTCATAGGCCATGTAATAGGAAACAGGCACCGCCCCATCTCGATCAACGGGGAGGAGAAGACCGTGTCGTTCCCCATACAGGACGATTCTGAACTAGAGACGTTTGAGGGGCTGTTTGGCCAGGCGGGGGACGACGTCGAACTGAGTATTGCAAGGGAGATCTTTGTGCCGCATGCGGGGGCCGACGTGCATGGGCACCAGTGACGCGGGGGCGGCGGGGGACGGCCCCGGCGCCTGCGCGCCGGACGATCTTGACGCCCTGCAGATATCAGACTCGCTGTTTCCCACCGGGATGTTTGCGTCATCAGGCGGGCTGGAGCTGATGTTTGCCAAAGGGATGGTAACCGGCGCGCGGGAGCTGTCGGCGCTGTGCAGGGATCTGATCACCCACCAAGTCGGCGTTGCAGACTGCGTGGCCCTTGCAAACGCGTACGACGCAGCGTCCCACGAAGACACGGATGCCATCGAGGAGATAGACGCCGCATGCTGCTCTGCAAAGACGGTGCGGGAGGCAAGGGACGCGTACGTGCGCTCCGGAGTGCAGCTGTGCAGGTGCGTCGCAGAGTTCTGCGGCGACGAGCGCCTGGCAAGATACCGTGGCTGCATAAGGGACAAGAGGGCCAGCGGGGTCTATCCGGTTGCGCTCGGCGTGTGCTGCAGCGCGCTTCGAATCGGAAAGAGGAGGGCGGCGCACATACTGCTGTACGGATTTGCCGCAAACATGGCGGGCGCCGCGCTACGGCTTGGGATGATACAACACTTTGAGGCGCAAAAGATGATCCACGAACTAAAGCCCGCCATGAGGGAGGCCGCAGAGTCATGCATTACAAGGGACGTCTCAGAGATGTGGCAGTTCTGCCCGCACGCCGAGGTGCTGCAGATGGCGCATGCAAGGGCGGATGAAAACATGTTCATTACATGACAGACTGACAGACAGACAGACACGGATGATGATATGGCGATGAATGAGAGAATACCTAGGATCGGAATAGGCGGGCCCGTGGGCTCCGGAAAGAGCATGCTGATTGAGCGCGTGGTGCCCGTGCTGGCGAGCCGCGGATACAGCGTGAGCATAATATCAAACGACGTCATATCAAAGGAGGACGCGGACCGCATGAGATCCAACCTGGCCACGGAGCGCGGCCTGCTGCCAGAGAACCTGGTCGTGGGGCTGGCGACCGGCGGGTGCCCGCATACGGCCGTGAGGGAGGATCCGTCAATGAACATATCGGTGATAGAGGACATGGAGGAGGAGCACCCCGAGCTGGACCTCATAATAATAGAGAGCGGCGGCGACAACATAACCACCACGTTCAGCCCTCTGCTTGCAGACTATTTCATCTATATCATAGACGTGGCCGGCGGCGACAAGTATCCAAGGAAGGGCGGGCTTGGAATAACAAGCTGCGACCTGCTAGTGATAAACAAGACGGACCTGGCGCCCATGGTGGGTGCGGACCTGGGGGTGATGAGATCAGACGCCCTGAGGATCAGGGGCCCCGAAAAGCCGTTTGTCTTTGTGAACTGCATGACGGACAGGGGCATACCGGAGGTGGCCGATTTCATAGTGAGAAACCTGCTGTTCGGGGCCCTGCCAAAGGCCGGATCCAAAAAGGCAGGCGAGTCACAATGACGGATGCCGCAGTCGAGGCCGGGGGGGTGGCGGCGACGGCAGCGACAGCGGAAGGAGGGGTCTTGCCTCGGGATGATACATACGCCATACCGCCCCACAGGACGGGCATGGAGGGGCGCCTGCACCTGTCGCTGCACCGCGATGGTGTCAGGACGGTCCTAGGATCCCAGCGTGCAGAGCCCCCCCTGTCTGTGCAGAGGGCGCTCTACTGCGAGGAGCTCCTGCCTGACATGGCATACGTATACATCACATCCACGTCAGGCGGCATGCTCCAAGGCGACAGGCACATCACAAGATTTGACCTAGACGCCGGTGCAAGGGCCCACATTACGACGCAGGGCGCCACTAGGATATACGGGGATGACGAGGCGTCGCCGGGCATGGAAAAGCCGGCGGCCAGGTCGTCCCTCCGCATGTCGCTGGGCGAGAACTCGTACCTAGAGTACATGCCCGACCAGATAATCCCGTACACAGGCTCTAGGTTTCAGCAGGATGCAGACATATTGGTGCACGAGACTGCGACCCTCGCATATGTAGAGACCGTGACGCCGGGGCGCGTCGGGATGGGCGAGTCGTTTGCCTACAAGTCGTGCAACCTCAAGATGCGCGTCACGGATCAGGGCGGGAGGTTCAGATTTATCGACGCGGCAAGGATGGAGCCGCGTGCTGCGCAGCCGTCATTATCGCAGCCATCATTACGGCCACAATCCAAAAACAGGTCAGAACTGGACATTAAATCATTTGGAATAATGGCAGAGTACAACGTCGTATCCTCTCTGTATATAATTACGCAAAAAAAGCACGTAGACAAGCTGCAAAAAGACATCGACGGCATCATACTGCAGCATGACAAGATTGCAGGTGGCGCCACCACAATGCGCGGCAGTACGGGTGTGATGGCAAGGTTGTTGGGTCCCGACACCGAATCTGTAAAATCCGCCATAACGGAGGCCGCCGCTTACGCAAGAAAAATTATTCTGGGCGCGCCCTTTACCGACATCAGGAAGAGCTGACTGCCGCAGAGAGGTGTCTGTATCGCGCCGATGCGGCCGCCCTTGCCTCCGGCTGGGATCCGGACGACTCTTCAACACCCCGTATCAGACGGCGCACTTCTCCGGTTCCTGCCGGACCGTGGTGGCTCCGGACGACTTTTCAACCTCAAAGACATGATCCGCGTGCGACGCCATCTCCGCGTCGTGCGAGACCAGTATGATCTGCTCCGAGTTCAGCCCGTCAAGCAGCTCCTTTACGTGTCCCAGCTGGCCCCTGGAGAGCCCGTCGGTAGGCTCGTCGAGTATCAGCAGGCTCGACTCCAGGCTCCTGGTCTCCATCCTTACCATGTGGTTGAGGGCCAACCGGTAGGAGAGCGCCACGCTAGTCTTCTCACCGCCGCTCAGGTACCCCACACTCTGCACGTACCCGTCCTGCTCCACTATGGGTGCAAACTCCTCGTCGATGTAGGAGTCCTTTGTCGGATCGTCTATCAGCTTGGCATACCACGTACGGTACGACTCGTTGAACGTCTGCTGCAGCGTCAGCAGGACGGTCTTTTCTATCCGTGACACGGTGGGGGCGAAAAAGTCCGACAGCCAGTTCATGTGCGCGGCATACCTCCTGTGCCTTTCTTCAAGGCGCTCTGCCTCTGCAATATCGGCCTCCAGCCTGGACACGTTACGGTTTGCATTATCCAGGTTCGCCTTTTTTGCAGCGAGTTCCTCGCGTACGCCGGCAAGCGACTTGCGCGCTTCCTCGAATCTTGCCTTCGCGGCCGACGCCGCCTCGCCGTCGCCCTTGTACAACTCGAGCGCTGCGGAGACCTCGCCAAGCTCCGACTCTAGTCCGCGCGTGCGCTCCAGCGACTTTTCCATCTCCGTACGGTCGCTCTTGTTCGCCGCCTCCAGGCGCTCCAGCTCGCCGGCGATGTCGGCCGCGCGCCTCTTGTTGTTCTCGTATTCGGCAAGGGCATCCTTTAGGGCCGAGAGGTATTCGACCGGCGTCTGCGTGCGGCCGTGATCAGTCGGAAATCCGGGCTCCGGCGACACTACATTCTTTGCGTCAAGCGGCTTCAAATTGGCCTGGAGCCGTGCCAGTTCGTAGCTAAGCCGCTGGTGCTCCTTCGCGTCTGGCATCATGGCCTGCAGCGAGGCCAGCATATCTTTGATCATCCCCGCGTCGTCCTCTGTCGCCCGAATCTGTTCGGACTCGACGTTGTACTTTACGTCTAGCGCGCACTTCTTTGACCGGGCGGCGGCCAGCGCCTCGCGCCTCTCCTGCTGCTGCTGCACTATGTGCTCCCTCGTCAGCGTGTGTCCGCACAGGCTGCACTTGGCCCCGAGCTTTTGAAGCGACGCAACGTCCTCGTTTAGCTTGCTTTCCTCGGCGGCGGCCGCCATCCTTGTGGTGCCGGTGTCCTCGTGCGCGCGGCGCATGTCATCGAGTAGGCGTATGCGCGCGCCAAGCTCCGACTCGCATTTGTCGACCTCCTCCCTTACGGCGCCCGCGTCCGTTCTTCCCTGCAGCTTTGCCCGCAGCGCGTCGATCCGCCCCGCCATCGAGCTGGCGTCGGCGCGGATCTTTACGATCTCCTCGTTGAGCGCCTCGAACCGCGCAATCTCCTCGCTTATCTGTCCCATGGTGTGCCCCGTGGGGCTCGGAATCCTTGGAATCGCGTCGGACTCGGCCCTGACGGAATCTATGCGGTCCCGGTTCTCTTCCATCCTCCTCCTGCATTCCGCGCGCATGTGCTCTTCCCCGCCTAGCCGGGAGCGGATGCCGGCATACTTTACCTCAAGCGCGCCCTTCTCGGCCATGCGGTCCTCGTACCGCGAGACCTCGTCCCTTGCAGCCTTCTCCAACCCCCCCAGATCCCGTTCTGCCTTGGATCCGGCGGATATCTCGGCCGTGATGTCGCGGACGTTCTGCTCCGTGTCCGCAAGCTCCGACCTCTTGTCGTCCAGGTTCTCGAACTTTGCCTGCAGCCTGTTTGCCTCGTCCCGCATCCTTAGCCTGAGGGAGTTCGCGTTCCTTATCGCCGTCTGGTACTCTTCCATGTGGAATATCTTGCGTATCGTCTCGAGGCGCATGTCGTCATCCCACAGTATGGACTTCATCTCGTCCTGGGGGGTGAACACGGCATACCGGTATATGCGGCTCTTGGCATTGGATCTGGACGGCTCGTTCAGCCCCAGTATGTCCAAGATGCGCCCGTTCAGCTGTGTCGTGGTGAGCGGCTCGAGCACGTCGTTTGCGCGGAGGTACGAGCCCTTGGGGTCCTGCGTGACCTTCTTGCGGACCCGCCTGAGCGTCCTGCCCACCTCGTACTTGGTGTCACCGACGTGGAACGCAAGCATTATTTCGCCGGAGTCCGCTCCCTTGGAGAGCAGGCTCTCCCCCTTGATGGACCCGTTCCCGAACAGCGCAAACTCGATTCCCATCAGTATGGTGGACTTGCCCGAACCGATGTCGCCGCTGAATATGGTGATGCCCGTCGGGAACCTTATCGCGGTGTCGCAGTGGCTCCGGATGTTGGTCAGCATAAGCGAGTCAAGAATCATTTTTGCTCCCCGTCCAGTTCGAGCGCCGCCATGGCCTCGCCTGTTATGCGTTCCTGATAGACGTTGAGCGGCTCGTTCTCAAGCGCGGGCCTGCCCAGTATGTCAAGCAGCCTCTTTGCAAGTTCCACCCCCCTCCTGCCGGTCAGCTCTGCGACCCCTGAGTCAACCTGGCCTATGTTCTCCCCAAAGGAGTTTACGGCGATCTCCTCGGCAGTCTCCCCCTTGGACTCTGTTATCTCGTACTCGGCAGAGGACAGCTGGCGCCTGCTGATCTTCACCTCGACTGCGCCCTTCTTCTGCAGGCTGTCGGATATGGCCGCAAAGTCGACGTCGGTGGTCTTTCCCTCCGACATCCTGCCTGACACGCTCAGTATGACTACCTTGTCGGCCGGCTCGGCTCCCGCAAGTTTCTGGCCGATCTCCTCGTTTACGGCATGCGACGTCTTGTGAGTCGCGTTTACCCGTACCATGTCATACTCGCAGTTCTTTATCTCGATCTGCCGCACGTCCGTGATGCCAGTATCGTCAAACTCGGCCAGTACGTATCCGCGCGTGGCGCCGCGCGCGTTCTCCTCCAAATCCGAGTGGAACCCAGCAAACAGCGTGCCGGGATACACCACGTGCGGGTAGTCGTCAAACTTGCCACGATTGTACCTGTGCATGTGGCCGCCCGCGTAATAGTCAAAATTCCGGGGCATATACGACAGCGGCATGGCCGCGTCCGCCGCCTGGGCCGCGTCGTCGGCGGTGCGCATCTCAGATATGGCCCCGTGTAACATGAATATGCGGAGGCCCTGCTCGGCCTCCAGCGGGCCGCGGTCGAGCTTTTCATAGTATGTGATGTCCTTTGACGCGCCAAGCCCGCTGATGCCGGCAAGCTTTGCGCCCGTCTTTTCGTCCGTGACAAACCCCAGTGACATGGTGCCGTCATCGTTGCTCGCGAGCCTTTGGACGTTTGTGATGTAGCCCGTCTCCACAAGCAGGTCTATGACGGAGGTGGCCGACGGAGAAAAGTCGTGGCTGCCGTATATCACATATACGGGAATGCCGGCCTCGTGTACCCTGCGCAACGCCGCGAACGCGAACTTTTGCACCCGCATCTCCGGTATGTTGGCGTGGAACGTGTCCCCGCATATCAGGATAAAGTCGACTGAGCGCCTTATGCAGTCATCCAGCGCGCGCTCAAAGACATCCTGCTCTACGTCCTGGAGCGGCCTTGACTTTTGGAACCCCAAGTGTATGTCTGAAAAGTGCGCAAACCTCACTGCCCGAACACCCTCACCCGTTGGCTGTTGCCGCGCTCCGACGTCCCTGCTGCTGCCCCGGCACCACCGCCCGCCAGATCCTCGAACTTTGGAACCTTGATCGGTATCGCAAACGGGACGAATATGCTGGTTATGATGGCCTCGCCCCTGTCCAGGCTCGCTATGTTCTTGTCGTCGCTTGACAGGTCCTGGGACGCGGACGCGATGAGCGCCTCGCGCTCCTGCTTCATCTCGTTGCCCAGTATTATCTTTGTGTTCATGTTGGCCAGTATGGCCTTTGGGATCACGCTTGCAAGCTGCGTGACGGCCACGAGCCCCACCTGGAACTTGCGCCCTTCTCGCGCTATCGTGGCGTATATGTTGTCGTTCTTTGACGCAAGCACGTCCTCGCCTATCACGCGGGGCGCCTCCTCGATTACGATGGACGTGACGGGCTTCTGGCTCAGCGTGCCCTGGGTCTTGTAATACTTGTATTTTTCAAGAAGGCTCGTCGCAACTATGTTTCCGACCACGAGCTCCGCCGCGCTGTTGAGCTGCGACGTGTCAAGCACGACTATCTTGCCGGACTCCATGTCATGCACGATGTCCTGTACGGTGCTGGCGCCCTTCGTGTCCGGATCAAACACGGCATTCCGAGAGTGCAACGTGCGGCTTTTCTTGCCCGTTGCGTATATGTCAAGCGTCATCTCCAGCTTGCGCCGCACGACTGACATGGTGGAGCGCGCCGGACCGTCGCTGCCTCGGCTGCCTTTGCCGCCTTCTTTGTTGCTGCCGTCGTCGTCGTTGCTTCTGCTGCTGCCATTATTGTCACGATCATTGGCGCCTGCCTCCCGCGGGGCATCACTGTAATTGTTGCCATCGTTATAGTCGTGCGAGCCTTCGGCTGCAGCGGCGGCGTCGGCGTCACCGCCGGGGCCGGCGGCCCCCATTATGGCCGCGATCCAGTCCTCGCCATGCGTGGCGTAAAATCCGTGTATGGCCCTCAGCTGCGCGTCGGAGAACTCTACGATCCCCTCAAAGTGGCGCGGCTCCACGGCCCTGATGTTTATCGAAAACGTGCGCGCCCCGGGCAGCGTGTGGCGCTCCGTGGTATAGTACACCAGCCTGTCCGCCGCCCTGCCGTGGTTCTTGAGCCCCCTGCCCGTCTTGCCATAGTACTCGTCGTGGGCATCAAGCACCAAGATCCCGACCCTAGTCCCCGAGTCCATCACGTTCCACAGCATCGACTTTACCAGGTTGGACTTGCCCCTGCCCGTGGTGGCCGGAATCAGCACGTGGTGCTTGAATATGTCCCTGACCGGCAGCATGACCCTGGCGTCCTCTATCACCTCCGAGCCGCTCCTTATGCTTCCGACAAAGAGGCCATCCTGGTTTCTCTTCTCCAGAAACGCCAGATCCTCCCTCCTGACGGGCCTCAGCGTGCTGTGAAACGGGGGCAGCGCCTTGGGGGTACTGACAGGCACGTCCCCGTCCCCGGCGGGCGCCGTCCCCACCCGGGCAAGCGGCCTTATACTTGCGATCACGTAGTTTACAATGTCCGGCTCGTAGAACGTGGAGCCCCCAGGCTGTCCCTCCTCCTCCTCGAGCGTCACGCCCGATATCATCTCGTGCATCTTGTCGTCTATCTGCGACGCGTACCTCAGGTCAAAGACGGACAGGACGAGGTTGTCTCCCGTCTCCCTCTCCTCCAAGATCAGTATGTCGCCGATCTCCAGGGTCGCGCCCGCCTTCTGCCGCACCAGAATCTGGCCTAGCCCGCCCCCGATCACCTGGCCTATCACGTCAAGACTGCCGGCCCGCCCCCTCATCACCCGGTCACCCTGTTGAGAATATCATGGAATATAATCGAATCAGGATGGCGCGCCAGCATGCGCCGCTGCTCCGGACGCCCCTCCATGCGGGAATAGAGGGAGCGCCTGTACATTGCGGCCTCCTTTTTGCGCACCTGCGCGTGCTTGTCCGCATCGATCAGCCCGTATGGATACCCCAGTGCCGCAACGTCGCCAGAGTTGGCCGCCAGGCTCCAGAACACGGCGTTTCTCTGGCCGTCGTCCATGTCCCGAAACTGCTTGCACAGCACGTCAATCCGAAATACGAACCGTGACCTTGGATGGAGCTTTGCCGCAAGCATCGAGGTCAGGCCATCACCGAACATCCCTTCGGCAACGGGGACGTACCACCGGTCATGCCCCGCCTTGGCGGCGATCTCCGACGCGCGCGCCAGCAGTGGCTCGCCGGACTCTGTAAGCAGCCGGGTGGTCTTTGCGAGCCCGCAGACTATGACGCCCCTCTTCACCGCCGTATCGTACAGCCTGCCGGCATACTGCTTCTCGACGTCAAGCGAGGTCTGAAGCGAGCCGTCCATGACAAGGATGTCGCCGGGTCCAAGCTCGTCGGAAGCTATCCTAGTCGCGAGCCTGATCTCGGCAAGCCGCCTGGCAAGTGAGGCAAGCGGGGTGGAGCCGTCAAGGGCCGTGGTCTTGCCGTCTGAGATCGAGAGGAGCGCGTCATTGTCCGGAAGGCACCCAAGGAACTCTTGCCCGTACGGGTAGATCCGGGTGTCGAATGTCAGCGGTTCTGGGTGACTTGCGCTGCCGCTGCCGTCATCGTCACGCATGCCGCCGCGTGCGGCAGCGTCGTCCGCGTGCGGCAGCACGCACGACAGGAATGTCGCCGTCCTCCGCCTCGTCGGGCTGTCACCGTCACGGCCGCTGCCTTGGTTGCCGCCATTGTCATAGCCGTCGCCGCCGCGGTCGTCATATTCTGTACAACTGCACAGTCTGAGCTTTTCGGCTCCCCGGAACACGGAATAATACACGCGATTAATCACGATCAGATAGTCCGGCGCCTCGGCCAGTATTCCGTTGCCGCCGTCGACAAAGGCAGTCCTTCTGGGAGGCGACGGGTCGGGCCTTATTTCTACAAACCCCGACGGCCTCATCTCAAACCGGGTTTTTGCCACGGCCCGTACCCTGTCGGCGTGCGCACGCGCGGTGGCATGCGCCTCAAGATCAGACAAGAGCGGCTCGAACGGACCGCCGTTGTTGTTATTCACAAGATGGAAGTCATGCCCGGACTATTAAGAGTGTGCAGCGTGGATTCGATCACGAGGGACGCCTGCCGCATCAATGCCAAAAAATAACTGGCCAGGATACATCGCGAGAAAGCCCGGCAGCACCCGGCTAGTCAAGCAGGACCACCGGCTTCTGGGTCAGTCCGATCACCTCCATGGTGACGTGCCCCATCGGCTCGTCGGTGCCGCCGAGTCCGCGGCGGCCCATTGCCACGAGGTCGACGCCGAGCCTGTCGGCCGTCTCTGCAATCTTTTTTGCAGGCGTGCCGAGCTTTACGATCCGGGTGCAGCTGTGCACCTCCTGCGGGACCGACACGCTGCGGAGTACTATGCGGCCCTCCTTGCGCATCTGGCTGCTCAGCTGCTCGTCCATGTCCTCCTCGCCGCCTGCATCGTCCTCGTCGGCCCATTCCATCACATACAAGAGGTAGACCTTTAGCGCCGAGACGTCCCTCAGAAGGCGGTTTGTGTTGTTGAGAGCGCGCAGCGAGCCGATGGAGCCGTCCACTGGAACCAGTACCTTGAGGAAGGACTGCGCTGCTGCTGCTGCTGCCGCGGCATCGTGCGCGCGGGCGGTTCCATGCGACGCCTCGGCATGTTGCTGCTGCTGTGCATACGCAGAGTCCTCGTGCCCGCCTGCGCCAAAGATCTTGGCCGCGACCTCCCTTACGCTGCGACGTGCCTCCAGCAGGGGCAGCGCAATAACTGCCATAGCCGCGGCCGCGGCCCACACTACGGCCATGACCACCCATACGGCAAACGAGAACTCGGTGAACACGTACTCGGTAAGGTAGAGCGAGGCGGGCCACACTATCACCAGAAATATCGAGACTCCCAGGCCTATCCGCTTTGACAGTGCGGACATGCGCGCAAGCCTGCGCTCGTCCGCGTCGCGCCGCAGCATGGAGCGGACCCTGTCATCGACAAGGAGTATGCGCTGCTTGAGGTCCCTAAAGTCGAACCTCTCCGGAAACATAATGCTGCCAACAACCGTAACGACTAGCCCCGTCAGCATGGACGCGACGTTTCCGGCAAGCAGCGGCATGGAGCTGCCGGTGGACAGTATGCTGATCTCCCCGTGTATGGCCGACGCGGAGCCCAGCCAAGCCCCGACCCCGGCTACCAGCCCTGTCACGGCCGCCACGGTGGCGGCGTTCCTGTTTGTGCGGCCCCACAGTATGGACAGGGAAATGGGGGCGACGGCCGATCCTATCAGGATCCCCATCGTCAGGTACACGTACTGCAGGCTGACGCCCAGTTGGAACAGCATGGATGCCATCAGGCCCATCCCCACCCCGAACAGCAGTATGGCGTACCTGGAGACGCGCATCAGCTCCCTGCCCGTGGCCGACGGCTTGAGGTACGTCCGGAACACGTCGTATGTCATAAGCGACGAGACGCTGACCAGCTGCGAGGAGCCCGCCGCGGTCACGGCCGTAAACACGATGGTGAGTATCAGGATGGCGCCCATGTCCCCCATGATCTCCACGGCCGCGGTGGGCGCGACGAGGCCCAGTCCTATCTGATCCTCGCTTAGTGTCACGCCGGTAGCAATGGCGGCCAGCCCCAACGTGGTGGCAAGCGTGAACGGTATTGCAAACCATACCAGCCCCCCGATGATAAAGCCTCCCACCACAGAGCGGGGCCTGGCCGCGATCGCGCGCTGCCAGTACGACTGATCCACAAACACGGTGCCAAAGTTTCCCACGATGTTGATCACGCCAAACACGAGGGCCCCGGCCGACGCAAGCGTCAGGTAGCTTCCCATCGCGTTGCCCTCCACCGGGTTCAGCACGGACGCGGCGGACAGCTTGTCGTACATGCCCGATATCCCCCCTATGTCCGGCGACACAAAGTAGATCACCGACACGAACGCCAGCACGACTACGAAGATAAAGCCCGCGTTGATGTACTCTGCAAAGAACGTGGCCTTGAGGCCGCCAAATATCGTATACAGTATTATCCCGGCGGGCAGCAGGAACGCGGCAAGCGTGATGTCGACGCCGGTAAGCGAGTTGACGACGGCGGCCCCGCCCAGCACGAGCATGGCGGTCACAATCGTGTTTGTCATGAGCCCGAAGGACAGGAAGACCTTATGTGCGTGCTTTCCGTACCTGACGTTTATCATCTCCGCGAACGTGTGGGTCATGGGTGCCCTCCGCTTCAGCTCGACGGCCAGTATCGAGAACAGTATAACCTGTATGCACGCGCCCGCCGCGTACCAGAACGAGCCGGCCACGCCGAACTCGAACGTCACGGTGGAGGACTGAAGCAGTGTGGCGGCCCACGTCCAGGCCGACACTATCGAGGCCGCAATCAGCCCAGTCTTTATGGTGCGGCCCGCGGTATAGAACCACTCGGAGGTCTTGCGCGTGCCAAGCCACTTGGTCTCGGCCTTTACCATCAGCGTGACGGTCAGGGCCATCACAAGCCCCACACCTATCATCACCAGAAACCCGACGTTCTCGGGGAGTATCGCGGCCAAGCAGAGAGTCAGGCACGCACTAGTATTAAAATACGGCCCGGCTTCCAGAGTGTGAGTTCACGTCCTCCTACAATCAGGCACCAACCCCACTGTAGATGTCTTTTACGCACAACAGGTGAACTCATACTTTCCCGCCGGTTGCCATGAATAAGTTGTCCGTGCGTCACGTTGCTCGTTGTTGCGCATGCGGGGCATCACGCCATGCTGCTGCTGCCGCCGCACGTCAGTCTGCTGCTCATTCGTACGGCCAACCACCCGGTCACGCGCGTCAAGCCCAGCCTAGGCACAGGGCGACAGGCGGCCGCCCGTGCCGGTAGCATGCGGGGGAGCCGCCGATCAAAAAAGTACATATGAGATGCCATACCATACTATACAGAAAGAATATGGTCGACAGGATTGACGAGATGATAATCTCGGCGCTGAGTCAGGACGCCAGACAGTCCGCGTTCGAGCTCTGGGATCGCGTCAGGGGGTTCGGATACAGCGTCACGGAAGAGGAGATAGAGTCCCGCAAGCAGGCCTTGGAGGACAGCGGCGTCATAAAGGGATACACGATATCGGTGGACACCAAAAAGCTGCCCGGCCGCATCATACGCGTCGACTTGGTCACGTTCAGGACGTCCCAGGCGCTGCAGAAGAGGCTGGAGGGGCTCAAGCGCTACCTGCAGGACGCGCCGTTCGTGGCGTTCTCCGGCAGGACCAGGGGCGGGTACGACTGGATCACCATAAAGTCGTTTCTGAGCGCGGAGATGGCCGACGAGGAGAACGACATTTACCGGAACCTGTTCGGCGACATACTCCAGACCTACGAGGTTTATGACTTTGTGCCACAATCAGAGGCGTCACTTTATTCCATGTCGTATACCGAGAAAGAGTATCAAGAGTTCCTCAAAGAGTGGATCCCGCCGTTCATCGGCAAATAACGCCGCCGCGCGCAAACGAACTGCAGTATTGCGCCGCGCGTAATCCTATCGTACGCAAATCCTATGTAGCCGCTCGGTGCTCCCGCTTGTACCTCAGCACATCATCTATCATCGCGTGCGCCTGCATTCTCATCTTCATCAGGAACTGTATCAGTTCGACCTGGCTGTGCGGGCCGTCCCTGCCCGCATCCTCTATCAGCTCGTCGATCCTTGAGAGCGTAATCCTGAGTGTAAGGATGCTGCGCTTTACGACGGCGGCTTCCCTGGTCTTGGCCGTGGCCGTACTGCTACTGCCGCCGGCGTCGCCGTGCGCGGCGGGCCGCGCTCTATCCGACCATCCGGGGGGCGCCATACCCGAATAGTCGTACGCCTCTGCCTGCTTTAGCTGGCCCTTGACCCGACGTATCTGCTTGACTGTCATCTTGTTGTCTATGATCTCCTGCGCCAGCTCCGAGGCGCGGCCGCCTAGCGCGGCATCGGTCAGTTCAAGGGCCTGGCTGATTCCCAGCACGCGGTCCCTTACCCTGTTGCGCACGTCCTCGGGTAGCCTCAGCAGCTGGATCCTGTGAGAGATGTACTCTTCGCTCTTTCCTATCCGCCTCCCAAGCTCGCTGACACCGCCCCATCCAAAGTCATCCACATACCGCTGGTACGACATGGCCTCCTCGACTGGGTCGATCGTCTTGCGCTGTAGGTTCTCGGTTAGCTGCACCTCGTACGCCTCCTTGTCGTCAAACTCCACAATCTTGCACTGTATGAACCTCCATCTGAGCGACCTGCATGCGGCAAACCTGCGGTGCCCCGCAACAATCTCAAAGCCCCGCTCAAGCGGGCGCACTATTATGGGCTGCAGCAGCCCGTGATCCCTGATGCTGGCCTTGAGGGCCTCAAGCTCCGGGGAGTCCTTCGGGTCGGGGCTGCGGGTGGGGAACTTTGACGGCCTTACCATCCTCAACTCTATGGGTTCGACGAGCGAGTTATCGTACGGTTCCATAATTACAGCCAAATCATGTACGTGCGCGGAATATTTATCACTTTTATAGTCATATTGTGATCGGCCGTGCCGGGGCGCGTCTCAGTCACAAGAACCACAACCGCCGCCAAAAAGGATCATGCCGGACATTACACCCGGTCTGAATGGCCGCTGCAGGGGCCTCCGTATGCCCCGCGCCGGTGTGACGCCCCTTTCTCTGGCACGGCGGGCCTTTCTCCGCGTTATTATATGGGAATTCTTCATGCCATGTATGACCAGCTATACTGAGATCTACTGCTCCAGCTGCAAAAAGACGCTTGGCAGGTACAATACCAAATTTTACAACGATGACAAGATAAGGGATCTGCTAAAGACCACCCATTCGGTGCACGTAAGGGACGGCCACGCCGTGGATATGATGAGGACGGACTAGGGAGTTCTGCCGATACCGCGTCGCCGTAGCCGTCGCCACACGCACCACAAGCATCGCCAGCAAAGACGCCTTACTGGCTGCCGTGATAGCCGCTCCCAAGCGCCATGAGGGCGGCGGCCTCCGCTGCCTGCCCGAGGCTCGACACCCTGACTAGCCGCGGCGGGGAGTCTGCAACCGTGGCGTTCCACGGCTGCGTGTACAGGATTACCCGCTTGCCGTTGCGCAAAAACGCCTCCGCATTTACGGGCGAGTCGTCTATAAACACGTCATAGTCCAGGTCGGCCTTCATGTGTCCGGCCGCCACGTGCACGTACCTCCGGTACGATATGTTGTGAAGCTTGAGCCACATCCTTACGTGCCTGTTTGTTGCAGGCGACCTGGCCGTGACGATGTCCACCGCGCCTATGCGCGACAGCCCCTCCGTCGCACGGGCCAGATCCGGCTCCGTGGGGGGCAGGGAGTCCCATTCGTTCCAGCATGCGTCAAGCTGGGCGTAAAAGTCCCGCTTCTTGACGCCGTATCTTGACCAAAAGTCCCAGCCGGTCATGTCGGACTTGGAGAGTGGGCCGAGCCTGCCGGGGTTTGTCATGCGCAGCCACGCCTGCATCACGTCGGCCAGCACGCCGTCCACGTCCAAGGCTATCCTGCAGCTGCCGCTATGGTCGTCGTAGTCGTCACCGCTGTCGCTGCCGCCGTCCATGGCAGCTAACCTTCCCTCTGAAACTCTTCGAGCAGCTGCCTTTGGGTGCGGTTGAGTTTTTTTGGTATCTCGACGGCAAGGTGCACCATCATGTCGCCCTTGCCGCGGCTGCGGACGTGCGAGACCCCCTTACCCCTCACCTTTATCGTATCGTTTGGCTGGCTGCCGGGATCTATCCTTATGGTCTCCATGCCGTCAAGCGTGGGAACCCTCATGGTGCATCCGAGCGCGGCGTCCACCATCGGGACGTGCAGGCGCATGTGTATATCCTTGCCGTCGCGCTCAAAGAGCTTGTGCCTCATAACCCTCACCCTCACTATCAGGTCGCCGTTCCGGCCCCCGGGCACCTCGTCGCCCTCCCCCTGTATGGTATAGTCCCCGTCATCGACTCCGGGGGGTATCTTGAATGCGATGGGCTTCTTTCCCTTGCGGCTGCCGTTCCCCTTGCACTTGCCGCACGGGTTCTCTATGGCCATGCCCTGGCCCCCGCACGCCGAGCAGGGCATTGCGGTTACAAAGGAGGCAAACCCCATCTGGCGCGTCTTTCTGATCTGGCCCTGGCCCCCGCATACGGAGCACGTCTTCCTTTCGGTTCCGGGGCGGCACCCCGTTCCGCTGCACTCCCCGCAGGTTATGCGCTTTTGAACCTCGATTTCCAGGTTCTTGCCATGCAGAACCTCCTCAAGGGTAACCGACGTCTCGACTAGGCGGTCGGCGCCCTCGCGGTGCCGGCCGAAGCCTCCGCCGCGGCCCCTGCCCCCAAAGATCTGCTCAAAGATGGACTCGAATCCGCCGCCGTCCCGGCCGAATATCTCGTCAAAGTTTCCGCGCGCCCCGCCGAAGATATCCTCCGTGCTGTACTGCCCGTCGACTCCCGCATGCCCGGCCCTGTCGTACAGCTGCCGCTTGGAGTCGTCGGACAGCACCGCATACGCCTCGGAGATCTCCTTGAAGTGCTCGGCGGCCTCGGCCGTGCTGTTGCGGTCGGGATGGAACTTTAGCGCCAGCTTGCGGTACTGTTTCTTTATCTCGTCGGCGGGCGTGTCCTTGGCAACGCCCAGAACCTCGTAATAGTCACGTTTCGAACTCACGGCACGTCATGCTCCGAATGTTTTACGTATAAACGATATCAAGCCGTACCGCGTGCCGCAGGGTCACGACTGGCCCGTCTGGCGCGGATCCTTTTGCGCCGAGTCACCGTCGTTGCTGCTGCTGCTGCTGCTGCTGC
>JAGWAX010000003.1:37971-46492 GCA_021296175.1 Nitrosopumilaceae archaeon
CTGCTGTTGCTGCTGGTCTGCCCCCGGAGCGGCATTCTTGTACAGCTCCACGGTCACCTCGTTTACCATCTTTTGAAGGGCCTCCAGCTTCAGCTTTAGATCCTCCGGCTCCTTGTCCAAGGCCTCCTTTACCTCCTTTGCCGCGTCGGTAATCTTGATGCCCTGCTCCTGGGTTATCTTGTCCTTAAGGTCCTGGGTTATCAGCTTCTCGGTGGTGTAGATATAGCTCTCCGCCTCGTTTCGGAGGTCTATCTTTTCCTTTCTCTTTTTGTCCTCCTCGGAGAACTTTTCGGCGTCCTCCTTTAGCTTTTCAATCTCGTCCTCGGACAGCTTGGTGGACGACTCGATCGTGATCTTTGCCTCCTTCTGCGTCCCGAGATCCTTTGCGGTCACGTTGATTATTCCGTTGGCGTCGATGTCGAACTTAACCTCTATCTGCGGCACGCCCCTTGGCGCCGGAGGCAGGTCCGTAAGGTTGAAGCTGCCAAGCGAGACGTTGTCCGAGGCCATCGGGCGCTCCCCCTGCACCACGTGTATGGTAACGGCCGTCTGGTTGTCCGCGGCGGTGGTAAAGACCTTGGACTTTGAGGTGGGTATGGTGGTGTTGCGCTCTATGAGCGGCTCCCTGACCCCGCCCAGCGTCTCTATCCCGAGCGTCAGCGGCGTCACGTCAAGCAGCACAATATCACTCGTAACGTCGCCCGCTATGATGCCGGCCTGGATCGCGGCGCCCATTGCGACTGCCTCCATCGGGTCCACGCCGGACTCGGGCGTCTTGCCGACCACCTCACCGACGAACCTTTGTACAAGCGGTATCCTGGTAGGCCCCCCGACCATCACTATCTTGCCGATATCAGGGACCGCAACCTTTGCGTCCTCAAGCGCCTTTAGTATGGACGGCTTGCAACGCTGCACTATCGGGTCTATGAGCTCGTCGAGCCTTGCCCTGGTGATCCTGATCTCGAGGTTCTTTGCGCCCGACGAGGGGTCGTTTGCTATGAACGGCAGGTTGACGTCAGTCTCCATTACGGTGGACAGCTCGATCTTTGCCTTTTCGGCCGCCTCCCGTATGCGCGTCATCGCAGTCACGTCGGATCCAAGGTCTATGCCCTCCTTTTTGCGGAACTCGTCGGAGATGTAGTCGATCAAGGCCTTGTCCATGTCGGTCCCTCCGAGCTGCGTGTCGCCGGAGGTGCTCATCACCTCAAAGACGCCGCCGCCCATCTCCATTATGGTAACGTCCAGCGTGCCGCCGCCAAAGTCAAAGACCAGTATCTTCATGTCCTCCTTTGCCTTGTCCAGTCCGAATGCAAGCGAGGCGGCCGTCGGCTCGTTGATTATCCTGACAACATCAAGCCCCGCGATCGTGCCGGCGTCCTTTGTGGCCTGGCGCTGGTTGTCATCAAAGTACGCCGGAACCGTGATGACTGCCTTCTGGACCGGCTCGCCCACGAACGCCTCCGCGTCCTTTTTGATCTTTTGCAGGATGAACGCCGAGATCTGCTGCGGCTTGTAGTCCTTGTCCTGTATGCGGAACGTGTGATCGGATCCCATCTTGCGCTTTGCCGCGACTATGGTGTTCACGGGGTTTGTGACGGCCTGCCTGCGCGCCGGCTCTCCCACCAAGAGGTCGCCCTCCTTTGAGAACGCCACGACAGAGGGAAAGGCCTTGCCGCCCACGGTGGCGCCCTCGGCCGCCGGAATTATGGCGGGCTTGCCGCCCATCATTACGGCAGCAGCAGAGTTGCTGGTGCCAAGATCAATACCGATAACTTTGCTCATTATTTATAGCGCTACTCCTTTTTTGATATGACGACCATTGAAGGCCTTATAATCGTATTTTTCATCACGTAGCCGCGGCGCAACTCCCTTGTTATGGTGTTCTCATCAAGCATCGGGTCCACCTCCGAGGAGACGGCCTCGTGCATGTTGGGGTCGAATATCTCGCCGAGCGCGTCGATGGGCCTGACCTCGTACCTCTCAAGCACCGAGTCCACGTTGCGCAGTATGGAGTCAAGCCCCGCCGTGTCAACCTGCTCCCTAGCAAACGTGTCGCGGGCCCTAACAAAGTCGTCGCGCACGCCGAGCACGTCGGACACGAGGCCCCCCAGCCTCGCGGCAATCCCGGCCTCGATCTCAGATGCTGTCCTCTTCGTAAGGTTCTGATAGTCGGCAAGCGCTAGCTTTAGCTTTTGCTCGTATCTGGAGGACTTGGCCACCTCGGCCTGCAACAGGTTGTACAGCTGCGCGGGGTTCATGTCGGGCGACGGCGGTGGCGGTGGCGCCGTGCCGTCGTGCTCAGCATTGTGGGTGCGGCTGCTGCCGTCTGGCGCCGACTCCGACTCTGCATCGGCCGTGGCCGCATCCGCGTCCGTGGCCGCATCCGCGTCCGTGGCCGCATCCGCGTCCGTGGCCGCATCCGCGTCCGTGGCCGCATCCGCGGTCGGTTCGGGGCCCGTGGCGCCGCCATCTGAACCTCCATCGTAGTCGCTTCCGCCGGCAATGTCCCCGCCGGCAACATTCTCAATTGTAATCTCCCCGTCAGACGTGGAATCCGTCTCGGCCGCCGCGCCGGGATCGCGGCCGCCGCCTTCACCATCGGCAGGCGGCACGTCACTTTGCGGCATCATCTAGCGCCACGGCACAGGCGATTTATAATTTAACAACTGGCGACCCTTCAAACTGCTCGCACAGCGGGGTGGCCTTTACCACCACCAGGTTGGGCTTTTCGGCCTTGGCTGCCGCGGCCCGCTCAAAGTCCTTCAGGGAGCACGGGATGACTGCCATTGGTTTGTCAGTCGAAAAGATTCCCGGCGGCGGCTCCGCGTACACGTCCACGTCGGCCAGCCAGTCTTGCAGCCGGCCTGCCAGCACGTTGCATATCTCGTTGCGGTCGCCGCGCATCAGATGGTCATCAAACGACCACAGTATGACTACCTTGGTCTTGGTGGTACGCATGTCACAGTCCCGTATGATCTGCTTTGTGTTGTCCACCAGCCGCCGGACGTACGAGTCCAGTCCCTTTGCGTACAGCGTGGGCAGCCGCTGAAGCGACTTTGCATCCTCAAGGGACAGCCCGACGGCACGCATGTCAAGCAGTCCGCCGACCATCCCGTCCAAGTACGACTCCTGCATGCGGTCGTCGACTGCCATCTCCGGCACGCTCTCCCTTGGAACGAACTGCGCCACCTCGAGCATGGTGCATATGGACGCAAATCGGGATACGATCTCCATTGCGTGTATGTACTCCGACGCGGCCAGCGTCGCGAACTCTGCGGGATTCTCGGGATCAGGCGAGAAGATTGCGGCAAGCCGGCCGTCGACCCTCCCGGGATCGGCGGAGCCGACCATCCGGGGCGGCGGGCGGCCGCTCTCCAGCGGATAATAGTAGTAGGACACCTCCGAGCCCACCTCGAGCCCGGTATCGTGTTGCAGTATCGACACGTACTCGCTGCTCTCCCCGATGCCGACCGGCACGCAGAATACCACGGATGCGCCCCCCTTGACGTGTTCTACCGCGTCCTTGAAGAGAGAGTGCGTGCTTGCCTTTGTGCTGTGCAGCTGTGCGCGTATGCGCGGCGCAAAGAACAGATAGTCAGACCTTGAGACGGCCACATGCAACGGCTCGAGTGACATTATGGGCTCGTCGTCCTGCAGGGAGGATATGTGCGGGTACGTCCTTGCGATCTCCGCGTTCAGCTCGATTGCAGTGGGGTTCGACTCGTCTATGATAAAGACGGTCGCGCCGTCTATGGCGGCCTGCCGCGCTATGTCGTAGCCCTCCGTGCTCATCCCAAACACGGACACGGTCATGGCGCGATCATGTGCGCCGTTGCCGGCATGGCTGCCATCAGGGGTTACCCTGCCGGCGCTCTTGCCGCCACTCTTCTTGCCGCTATCTTTTTTGCCATCGGTCCTTTTTGTCGTCATGATACATCGCAGCGGCTTCTTTAAAAAAACTTATTGAGCAGGCGGCCTAAAACGCAATCTAAAAAGTTCATTAAGGGATGTGCAGCTGCCCGTTTACTGTCAGCCCGGTAGTGTAGTCAGGTCAAGCATGGAGGGTTTTGGTCCCTCCGACCCCAGTTCGAATCTGGGCCGGGCTACCATCATCATCACCACCATCATACTTGCGCGGGAGCCGCCGTTGTTGTCATCACTGTAGTCGCCGCCGTCATTGTCACACCACCATTACAGTCACACGTTGAGCCGCGTAAGCAGCCTAGATGCCACTACAAACAGCGCGCACGCAAGGACCGCCAGAACCGCCACCTCCACCGCGACAAACGCGTCGACGCCACCGAATATGCCTGCCCTTATCACGTCCACCAGATATGTCAGTGGGTTGAGGTAGAACGCGGTCCTCAGCGGCTCCTGGACGCCCTCGGCCGGATAAAAGGCCGTGCTCACGAACGCAAAGAAGAGAAAGACCGTATTGATGATAACGTTGAACCCCTCGCTTGAGCGCAGCCTGGTCGATATTATCGACGCGAGCGACCCGAACAGCACGGATCCCGCGACCGCGCCAAACGCGATGATCGGTATGGTAACAAGCGAGATCTCTGCGTCCTCAAAGAAGACCGGATAGCCGACTGCCATGATGAACGCGGCGCTGACCAGGCCGACTATGGCAATCGTGCATATGTTGCTGATGATATAGTGACCCCTGGTGAACGGTCCCGACATTATCTGCTCAAACATGCCGTGCCGCCTGTCGTTCCAGATTATTATCCCAGAGACCAGGGTGCTGTTCATTATGTTGAACCCGATCATGCCGGACGCGAGGAACGCGGGATAGCCAAGATCCTTGGCCTCGCCGAACTGTATGCCCTGGACGAGCGGCGCGTATGCAAATCCCGCGACAAAGATGTAGACCAGCGGGAAGATCACCTGCCATATGAGGAACCCCGGATTCAGCGAGATGGTAATGTTGCGGTTTACCAGCCGGATTATGGGATGCGTCATGCCCGCCTGCCCCCGCGCCGGTTGTTCCGGCGGCCGTCGTCGTCGTCGCCCCCCGCGCCAGTATCCGGCCCACCGCCCTGCTGCCCCCTCAGCTCTTCTGTCATGTTCAGAAATATCTCCTCCAGGCTGGTGGGAACGGCCGACAGATCCTCTATCTCAATGCGGTTCTCGCGAAGTATCCCCAGTACCCTGAGCAGCACCAGCTCCGATTCGGAGGAGCGGATTGTAATGGTGGTGTGGCTGCCGGTGTGGCTGCCGCCACCACCGCCAAAGCGGTGATCGCCGCCAAACTCGATGCGGCATCCGTCCATGCCAGAGAGCAGGTCGCGTATGTTGGGGGGCCTGGACGGCAGGTGTATCTTTATGGTCTTCTCATCACCCAGCTTCGCCTTGAGGGCGTCAGGTGTGTCCACCTCAAGCAGCCTGCCGCGGTTCATTATCGCGATCTCGTCGCACAGGTACTCGGCCTCTGTCAGTATGTGCGTCGTATAGAAGATACTCAGTCCCGTCGCCCTTACGCGGTTCTGCAGATAGTCAAGCAGGTCGCGGCGCGCACTGGGATCAAGGCCGACCGTCGGCTCGTCCAGAAACAACAGGTCCATATCGTGCATGAACTCGCGGGCCACCTGCACGCGCCTGCGCTGCCCTATCGAGAGATCCTCGTTGCGCCTGCTCCGCACCCCCTCTAGGTCGAACTCCTCCAAGAGCGACTCGGTCCTGTCGCGGCGCGTATTCCCGGGTACACCCCACATCATCCCGTACTTGTCGAGCGCCTTTTCCACCGACAGCGTGGGCTCGTAGCTCGGCTGCTGCAGCACCACACCTATCCTCTGGCGCACCTGGAGGGGGCGTTTCATGGCGTCGATGCCCAGTATCGATATGTCGCCGGAGGTGGGCCTGACCAGCGTGGTCAGCATCTTGATGGTGGTGGACTTGCCCGCCCCGTTGGGCCCCAGAAACCCAAAGACGCGGCCCCGCTGCACACTGAACGTGACGTCGTCTACTGCACTGGTCCGGCCGTACATCTTTGAGATGTGTCTGGCATCTATGCACGTGTCGGCGGTATCGGCGTGCGGCATTTTCTCCAACCTTCCTCCTGCCGACCATACTAATAATATCCACCACACGCGCAGGCGGCCCGCGAATGGGCGGCATGGTAGTTCGCGCGTACCGGGCGCATGCCGGATGAGGGGAAGAGGTGCATGCAGAGGCCGCCGCAGAAATCAGATCATAAAACATTACAGTTTGGAACTTTTATTACACAGCATTCCTCCCACAAAAGCGACGATACGATGCAGAATATCGACGAGCTGATAGACGAGATCATCAGGCAGAGCCCCAGCGCAAGCAGGGAGGAGATAAAGGGCCGCATAGCGGCCAAGATAGAGGCAGTCGGCCCCGGGTACCTGACTGAGAGGGGTGCGGCATTCTTGGTGGCCGGCGAGTACGGCGCCACCATAGCAAAACCAATCAAGTCGGACGTCAGCATAAAGGACCTGTACGCCGGGGCAAACGAGGTGACCCTGGAGGTCAGGATGTTAGGCGTGTCGTCAGTCAGGAAGTTCACCCAGAAGGACGGCGGGCAGGGAGCCCTGAGAACCATGTCGGTGTACGACAGCCCGGATCATACGGCAAGCGTAAAGCTGTGGGGCGACAAGGCGACCCTGCCGGGCATCAGCGAGCTGAATCCGGGCGACTATATCAGGATATCAAAGGCGTACATCAAGGAGGACAGGGACGGCTCGCTGGCGATCCACGTCGGATCAGGCACCGATATAGAGCCGGTCGCAGAGCCGCGGCGGGAAATACCGCCCATCGAGTCCATAACGATGGACGTGAGCAAGCTGTCAGAGATGCAAGGCGACGGCGAAGGACAAACAGCGGGAATGGGGGCCTCGAATCTCGCTGTATCGGGCAAGCTAGAGGGCGACATCACACTCATGGAGTACACCAGACAGCAGACCGGCGAGCGCGCCACGGCGCTAAAGATGAGGATCAGTGGCGATGACGGGGTGGCCAGGCGCGTAGTGTTGTGGGGCAAGGACATGTCATCGGTTCCAAAAAAGATAGTGTCCGTGTCGCCAAAGGTCGTACTGCTCGGCGTCTCAGCTAGGATGGCGGATCAGCAGCAACAGCAGTCCATGGAGATACATGGGAACGACTCGACGCGCATAATCATACAGGACGAGGGCGGCGCGGACGACAGCTCCATGGAGCCAATTACGATACGCATACTGGCAAAGCCCCCTCCGTCCCAAACAGGCAGGCAGGCAATCCTAGGCATAGACGCAATGGGAACGCTGTACTCTGTCATCGACACGGACCAGATATCGGCCGCATACAACGAGGGCGAGATTGTAGAGTGCATGCCGGCCCAGCTGCACGGTGCCAACGTCGTAATAGACTCCAGCTCGTTTATCAGGAACGCGGAGGGCGACGTAGCCGCATCGATTCCGACACTGCGCAAGGCCACGACCTCAATTACAGAGGCGAGGCCGGACGCCGGCCCCTCACTTTACTGCATCGACTGCATAGTGATAAACGCACCTGACACGAGGGAGATACAGACTAAGAGCGGCGAGACGATACCGCTTGCCGAGATGGTCGTAGCAGACGGCTCAGGCGAGGCCGTACTAAAGGCATGGAGAAACCATGCAAGGACACTTGAGCGGTGCGAGATGGGGGGCAAATACGTCATAACGGGCGTCAGGGCGCAGCGCGGCATGGGCGAGGAGACGGACCTTACACTGACCGAATACTCCGTGGTCAGGAACGTCGAGGACAAGGGCGGCGCAGGCAGTGACAGCAATGCCCAACCCCAACCCCAGTCAGACAATCAATAACGGATAATCGTCAACATCAACGCATCGGCGCCAACGCGTGCACGTGACATCGCATGCCAAGCATGCCCATGGCCAGAGTGTCTGTCCTCAGGCTGACGCCAGGCCAAACTTTCTCTTCAAACTAGAGCGCCGGAAGTTGGGCCTTTGTGACTCGTAGATCTGGGAGATGATGTCATAACAGTGAAGCCTGAGCCGCAGGTGGTTTACATTGTCAAGATCGCGGCCATGCCTCGCGTCGTTTCGAACGGATCTGATCACCTCCATCTTGTACGAGAAAACGTCCTTGCGCCTAAAAACCGGCTCAAAGTGGTTCCGCCAGTTGTCCCTCCGGGTTATTATCCTCTCATACGCGTCAAAGTTGACATAGTCAAACATCGAATGGTCGGGCTTGTTCAACACGTCATTCATCTTTTTTTCGTGCCGGTGTCTCTGCTCCGCGGCCTTTCTGATGTCGCCGGGCAGGCAGGCGCCCTCCCAGTCCTCAACAGAGGAGAGGCTCTCCACAATGAAATTCCTCAGCAGGGGCTCAAACGCGTCAAGCACATCCGAGCTGCTGGGGCCCGTTGCGGACTTGCCCGACGCTCCAGACGGCGCGGCCATGCCGTAGATGCTCTAGAACCTTTAAAAAAATTCCGGCCAGCCTCTGCCGAGGGGGGAGGACGGCCCTGCCTCATGCGTATCAGTCCCAGAACCCGCGGGTTACGACATACTGC
>JAGWAX010000136.1 GCA_021296175.1 Nitrosopumilaceae archaeon
GCGCGTTCTGCTCGTAGTGGCTCAGCAGGTCCGGCAGTATGGTGTGGTCATCGCAGTCCATGGCCCACGTGCCGCCGCGCCCCCCGTGCAGCATGGCTATGCTGTCGCCCTCGCGTATCTCCACGCTGCATCCGTCGGAGCGCCACCGGAGTATGTCACCCTCGCCGGCGCGCGGCATCTTGGTGCCGGGCTTGATCGGTATGATGTTGTACCCGAGCGCCCTGAGCCTGGATGCCTCCGAGGCGGAGTTCATGGCGGGGGGGCTTTCCACCACGCCGCCGGGCTCGGCGCTCACGGGAGGCACGCCCCCCGATGTATGTTAGATGAAGGGGTACGCGCAGTCAATGTCATTGCCATCGTATCGTCACGTCCCTGCCGCCGCCGCACCAATGGGCGGCATGATGTGGGTGTCATTGTCATTGTCATTGTCATTGTCATTGTCATTGTCATTGTCATTGTCATTGTCATGGTAATCCGGCATTCCAGTATGCTTACACCGCGCGTCATAAAAGGGACGGACGATAATTCCAGGGGGCGGCACCTCCATGCGCTTCTTTGGCGCCACGGACTCCACCTCCGGAGCCACCTCCACGGATATTGCGGGGACGGCCTCCGCCGGACTCCTGACCCTGCTAACTCCGCCGCGCTTCCCAAACCTCACGCGCTGCCCGCAGCAGGGGCACCGGTTGCCGCCAGGCGCCTCCGCGGCCGCAGCTGCCGACATCCACACGCCGCACGTCTGGCACCTGCACCTGCCGCCGTCGTATACGGGCCCCGACGAGGGACGCCCCACGCTATGACGGGTGCATATGCCGCGGCAGGACATCAGCCAGACGCCCCCCTTCCCGCGGTACTGGCGGCCTGAACCGCTGGGGGGGCGGCCGCCGGCGGCAGGGACGCGCGCCGAAGCGGCGGCCTGTCCCCCCTGTTCCCGCCAGCCACGCCCACGTTCCTCCGCGCCCTGCGCCTGAGCGGCTGCCCGCAGCAGGGGCATGACACGCATCCCAAATCAAACCACTCCGCGCACGTGGTGCACCAGCCGAACCCCGCGGCGTACATGGGTCCGATTTTTTTCGGCACCGCATCCAGCGTGCAGGCGCCCCTGCAGACAGTCCTCACGCCCCCTTCCTCCCGGACTTCCTCTTTCCTGCGGCCCTTCTGGCGGACCCCGCGCCGCCAAGCCTGCTCCTCCGGCACGCGTCGAGCAGCCGCTCAAACTTTCCCTGCCCCCGCACGCGCTGCACCGTGCTGACCAGTTCGTGGCACGGCTTGCACAACAGGAGAAATACGTCGGGTCTCTCCATTATCCTGGGTATGATGTACTCGTTGTATTTTGTATTGGTCTTGAAATCGCGGTACGTCTTCCAGTCCGCCGGATACTCCACGTGGTGGAACTGGAAGCGCGGGCCGTACGGCCTGTGGCATACAAAGCACCGCAGTTCGTACTGCTGGGCCGCCCGGAAGCGCAGGCGGCTTAGCTTTTCATTCAAGGCGCGGGCCTCCTACGGCGGAGCCGCCCCGGCCTGCCGCGCACGCCGCATGCCGCCGCGACGAGCACCAGAAAGCAGCAATGAGTTAGAAAAATGGGAAGGGTGGGATGTCCTGTCGTCCACGGGGGAAAAAAAGCGACGGACATATCCTGTCTCTCCTCTTTAGGCCTGAGGCTGAACCTGAGGCTGGGTTTGAACTTGGGGCGGTGCCTGGGGCGGTGCCTGGGGCGGTGCCTGTGTCTGAACCTGTGTCTGAACCTGGGCCTGGGCCTGTGTCTGAACCTGGGCCTGGGCTGCTTCCGCTGCCGTCTTTGTCCTCATTGTGTCGACTAGGACGTACTTGTAGTTGCCATCGACCGAGACTGTAATCTCCACAGCCGGGCCAATCCAGTTCTTAGTATCATCACCGAATATGTCGAGCAACGCGTTGTGCGACTTGTTGTTCAGGGTCCACTTTGTCGGGTCGTTCGGCCCCCTGCCTGCGTAATTAATGCCAACACATAGTTTTCTCTTCAGCTCCCCCTTCTGCTCAAACTCGCTCCACACGCCTTCATCGACTATCC
>JAGWAX010000137.1 GCA_021296175.1 Nitrosopumilaceae archaeon
CTTTTCCTCCTTTGTGTGGTGGCACACGTCAGTAAAGTTCTTTGTAAAGTCGACCACCTGCATCAGGACGGACTCGGGGACCTGCTTGCCGTCCTGCAGCACCTCTATGGTGGTGCCCATGGCCTTCGTCACCTTCTCGATGAGGTCGTGGTCTCGGCGCAGCGACGCAGTCGGCATGTTCGGACGGACGCAGGATGCAGGGGTTATATCTCTTCACGGCAAACCGGACCCAAGTCGGCCGCTGGTCACGCAGCGCCGTCCCTAGGCATCACACATATCGTAAAGTACGATTCTATAATATATCATAAAGTACCATTTTATGGTATATTATAATTTATATTATAATATACCACATTGTGACGTACCATGGTACGCACGAGCATAATAACGGACAAGCTTAGGATGGAAGGACAAGAGTTTGTCACGGCGGGGGAGCTGAAAAAGCACTGCGCCGCACTCGGGCTCGATTATGGGCGCGCCGTGCACTACCTCACAAAGATGCGGTACCTGCTAAGAGTATTCAGGGGAATATTCTATGTGGTGCCCCTTGAAGAGTCCAGAATTGGCGCGCTCGGCAGGTACAACCAGCTGGAACTAGTAGCTCGCGGGCTTGGGCTGAAGGGGGTGGAGAACTGGTACTTTGGACTGCATACTGCGCTTAAGCTCAATAACATGACGCACGAGTACTATGTGGTAGACGAGGTGATCAGTGACACGCTGTTCAGGGCAAACCCCGTCATGATTGCCGGAGGAAGGTTCCGGTTCGTAAAGCTGGCTCCCAAGCTGCTGGGATTTGGCGTCAGGAGGGAAGGCCCGTACAGGTACTCTGATCCTGAAAAGACGATACTGGACTTTGTCTACCTTTGGTCGTACAGGGGCGTGCCTGCCGGGCGCATCGTGATGGACGTGGCGGACTGGGCCGGGGAAGCCTCGGCCGACAGGATTGCCGAATACTCTGTACATTATCCGGAGACGGTTGCAAGGATTGCTGCGGAGGTCGTCCCAGGCTGATCGGTGTCAATTTTGTATCGTGGCTGTCCTCTGCATTTGGAACCGGTAGGATGCCGATGGTTGAGAAGGACGTGATACTCCACCAGATCCTGACTGACCTGTCAGGAGACGGCTTCTTTTCAAAGAACTTTGTCTTCAAGGGTGGAACGTGCCTGATAAAACAGCACTTGGGCTACTTTAGGTTCTCCGAGGATGCAGACTTTACGTGGAGGCGCCCGTCTAGGTTCGAGGGCATGTCGACAAAGAAGATGAGAAGGGAGTTGTCCCCGATCATAGACGCGGTGGGTGGGACACTGGAGGGAATTTCTGCAGGGAGAGGGCTTGACTTTGCATGCTCAAAGGACGATCCGAGGTACGTGGAGGTGGGCGGAAGCAACAAGATGTGCACGTTCAAGATGTGGTACGACTCTGCGGTCTTGGGTAGGAGGTCGTTCGTAAAGGTTCAGGTCAACTTTGTCGAGGAGATCTGCACAAGGCCCACAAAAGGCCGTCTGAGGAGCCTCGCCTCGGGGCATGGTGACAGCAGGAAGGCTGAGGAGGCGCGGTTCCTTTTTCCAGAGTATGAAGAGTACTCAAGGGAGATACCGTTTGACGTGTATGGCGTCGGGGAGATATTGAGTGAGAAGATCAGAGCCATGATTACACGGAGGGGGGTCAAGGCAAGGGACTATCTTGACGCATTCTTCATCAGGAGGGAAGCGGGCATTGGGCCGGCGGACGTGGAGGAGTGCGTGATGAGAAAGACCGCCCACGCCCTCGATCACTATGCCAAGTACAGGAGGAACTTGGAGGCAAAGAGGGGGAGTATAATGGAGGGCGGCGCCCCGTTTTCACGGGGGGTTGAGAGGGAGCTGTTGCTGACTGAGATCGACGGGGCGGAGTTTCAGAGGGAGACAGAAGAGCTTGCGCGTTATCTAGAGGGACTAATTGGGCGATTTCATGCATGAGCGCCTCGGAGTCGGATCCTTTGGTGACGTGGTTGTGGATGGCACTCAAACCTCCGCACGCCGTAGATCTGCCTAGCGTGTAGGCCATTTCGCAGGATCCGAGAGTGAAGTGTAAGCAGCAGGAATGCCGTATCGACGCTGATCGAGCGGCCGGAACAACCCCGTCAGAGTTGCTCGTACTGACAGATAACACGAGGTATGATTTGAGTAGTATCTTCGGGGGACACCCGGCACGGTGCCGCAACCGGACGGCAGTCACATACGAACGCCTGTGCGACTAGGTCTCCTGTTGCCGTCGCTGCTGCCGCTATTGCCTACAACGTCATAGGACAGTATGACGTGATCGCCGAGGCGCCTTGCAG
>JAGWAX010000138.1 GCA_021296175.1 Nitrosopumilaceae archaeon
ATCCCGGATTCTCCGGCGCCAGAGCGCCTGATCACGCGTTTTCGTACCGCCGCCCCGCCTCAAAACCCGCCAAGATGAGCACAAATTTGGGGCGAAAAACTCCGGATTGGACAGCGTCCGGCGGCCGGGATCTCTTTAATAGCTGGCACGCGGCCTGGTATGCGTGCTAGTCTCAGCGCAGGAGGCAGCCGAGGTCAGGGACTATATCCAGCGGCTCAACTCCGCCAAAAACGACGGCATGGCCGTGGCAGTGGAGGGCAGGCGCGATGCGGACGCCCTCCGAAGGCTGGGGTATGAGGGCACGATACTAGAGTTCCACCGTTTTGGGGGGCTTGGAAACTTTGTGGACCATGCGGCCAGGTATGAGAGCGTCGTCGTGCTGTTTGACGGGGACAGGAAGGGCAGGCACCTGACGGGCAGAGTGGCCAGGCAGCTTGAGCGCCGTACAAACGTGGACCTGTCGCTGAGAAGAAGACTCTGGAAGATAACCCGGGGAAGGATTATGTTCATCGAGCAGCTCGCGTGCTATGAGCACGCTGTTATGATGCTGCTATAGCAGTGACTGCCACGCACGTGGGAGATACCCGCCGCCGCATGATCAGGGCCAGATGCCCTTGTGCTCAAAGGCCTCCACCACGCGCTGCACGGCAAGGGCCATTGTGGCGCGCCTCATGTCTACCTTGTGCTTTATGGAAAAGTCATAGCCGTCCTTGAACCCCTTTGTGATCTGCGCCTCCATCTTCCGGGCCACCTCGTCAAACGTCCAGTAGTAGCCCATGTTGTTCTGCACCCACTCCAGATAGGATATGCACACCCCCCCGGAGTTTGCCAAGATGTCGGGTATCATCATTATCTTTTTGCGGTATATGATCGGATCGGCTGCGGGCAGCGTGGGTCCGTTGGCGGCCTCGGCGATAATCTTGCACTGTAGCTTTCTTGCAATCCGTGCCGTAATCTGGTTCTCGAGCGCCCCCGGCACAAGCACGTCGCACTCGGCCGTGAGCAGGTCCTCAGTCGTGATCTTTTTACTGCCCGGAAATCCAACTACCGTCCCGTTCTTTTGCTTGTACTTTATCACCTTTGCAACCTTTGCCCCGTCTGGAAGCAGCACGTCGCCCTTTGAGTCGCTTGCCGCAATCACCCTTGCGCCCATCTCTTCTAGGTAGACTCCTGCAAACGTCGACGCGTTTCCAAATCCCTGGAGTGCCACGGTAGCCCCCTTCAGGTCAAGCCCCATAACGTTGGCCGCTTCCCTTACGGTATACGCGGTGCCGAGCCCCGTCGCCTCGGTCCTTGCAAGCGAGCCGCCCATCGGGATGGGTTTGCCCGTGATCACGCCTGGCGCGTACGTGTTGCCGTGAAGCTTGCCATAGGTGTCCATGATCTGTGTCATCTCCCTGCCTGTGGTGTAGACGTCGGGAGCCGGAATGTCCTTTTGCGGGCCTATTATCTCAGATATCTGGTATGCAAATCCCCTTGTGAGCCTCTCAAGCTCGCCCGCGCTGAGCTTTTCGGTCTTTGGGTTTACGAATATGCCCCCCTTGCCGCCGCCAAGTGGGATGTCCACTATTGCGCACTTCCACGTCATCCACGAGGAGAGCGCCATCACCTCGCGCTCCATGTACTGGACGCCGCCCTCCGGGTCAAAGTAGCGTATGCCGCCCTTGTACGGGCCCAGATCGTTGTTGTGCTGGCTTCTAAACCCTATGAATACGCGTATAGATCCGTCATCCATCCTCACCGGAATCTTCACCCTCATGATGCGGTTTGGTATCGCAAGATACTCCCTGAGTCCCTTGTCCTTGATGCCCAGTATGTCGCACGCGTCGTTAACCTGCTTTGTCGCGTTTGCAAAGGGATCAGAAAGAATCAAGTAATCCGACTACCAGAGTCTAATATTATATAGTTTACTTAACCGGGGGTGCTGTCCAGATCACGTACCGCAAAAACGACGAAAAGCTTAAAGATCAGGGCGGATCCGGATGGAAAAGCTTATTGATCA
>JAGWAX010000041.1 GCA_021296175.1 Nitrosopumilaceae archaeon
CCCGCCGTGACAAAAACTAATTAGCTCTCGGGTATCACGCACGGCATGGCAATCTCAAGTGATCTTGGAGGCCTGAGGCGTACGCACTACTCCTCGGAGCTCTCAGAGGGAATGGACGGGCAGGACGTGACAGTCATGGGGTGGCTTTTGACAGTCCGCGGGCACGGAAGCATCACGTTTGCAACCATATGCGACAGGGACGGGGAGGTTCCAGTAGTTGCAAAAAAGGGAGGGGAGTGCCCCGACGAGGTGCGCGAGGCGCTGTCGTCGCTCAAGGCGCACTCCTCCGTGGCCGTCCGCGGGACACTAAGGGCCTCGCCAAGGGCGCCCCGCGGCTTTGAGGTCGTCCCTGCAGAGCTCCGCATATTCTCAAGTGTGCAAAAGATACCGCCGTTTGAGCCCGTCGCGAAGACCGTCAAGAACATCGACACCCGGCTGGAGGCCAGGCCCATAGACCTGCGCAGGTCCGTGCTGCAGCACACCTTTAAGATGCGCAGCCGCATACTGCGCGCCGTCCGGGATTATTTTGAGCGCGAGGGGTTCATAGAGGTGAACACCCCCAAGATAATATCAAGCGCGACGGAGGGCGGGGCCGCGCTCTTCTCGATATTCTATTATGACAAGCCCGCGTTTTTGGCGCAGAGCCCGCAGCTGTACAAGGAGCAGCTCACAATGAGCTTTGAGAAGGTGTTTGAAATTGCCCCGATATTCAGGGCCGAGGCCTCCCGGACGCCGCGCCACCTCTCTGAGGCGATATCCATCGACCTGGAGGAGGCGTTTGTGGACTACAACGACGTGATGGATCGAATAGCGTCCCTGGTAAGAGAGTCTGCGGACGCGGCGCGCTCATACCTGGACGGGGCCAAGAGGATCGCAGGCGAAGACGTCCCCCTTGCCGTCCCCGAGGTTCCCGGCTCCATACCGCGCCACACGTATAACAGCTTGGTCGACAGGCTGCAGGCTGCCGGGGCAAAGACGCAGTGGGGCGACGATCTCTATCCGTCCGACCTCAAAAGGCTTGGGCTGGACGGGTTCTATTTTATTGTGGACTGGCCGCTCGGACCGAAGCCGTTTTACGTAAAAGAGTCCAAAGGGGGAGACGGCGGCGCCGGTGACGCACAGCGGCAGCGCATCTCCGAGTCGTTTGATCTGATGTACGGCGAGCTGGAGATATCCTCTGGCAGCACGCGTATAGGGAGGCGGGAGGATCTGGAGTCACGCATGAGGGCAAAGGGCATGAACGTCGACTCTTTTGGATACCATCTGGGCGCGTTCGACTATGGCGTGCCGCCTCATGCGGGATGCGGCATCGGGCTTGAGAGGCTCCTCATGGCGCTTACGGGAACCGCAAACATCAGGGACGCGACGTTTTACCCGCGGGACGTCGACCGGCTCGTACCGTGAATCTTGGAGATGGTTTGAGGTGATGTCTATGGGGATTACAATGACGTCTGGCATGCAGCACGCCGTGACATTCGCGATCCCGGCGGCAATGCCGGCGCACGATCCGGGTGACGCGGCGCCGCCGCCGCTGCTGCTGCTGCTGCCGGGGGCAGGCGCCCCTGCAATGCGCATACGGGAGGTGTCATAGGCACGGAACTGGCGTCTCGGCGGCTGCCCCTGATGATAATCGGCATACTGCTTGCCATACTTGTGGTGCAATATGTGGCAAACACGTCTGACGGGCCCACCACCAAGCTGATTGATCCTGCCACCTGCCAGATCTACGAGCGTGACCCGGCGGGGGGCGACAGGCGGTACCTGGACGAGTTTGACCAAAAGTGCCTTGATCTGCGGGCCCTTGCCCCGTAGGCCCCTGGCACGCATGCCGCCAAGATTAATAACGACTCTGGCCATACCACAGTCCGGATTGGTGACAGAGGAGGAGATAGAGTCCGTCTCGAAACTTGTAAGGATAAAGGTGGTCGACCACCGGGAGCATGTTGAAAAGGTCCGCGACATGATAAACTTTTTTGAGATGCTCGACTCGGCCGGGGTCGAGGACGACGAGCTTGTAATGGACGACGTGCACGTGTCGCAGCTCCGTGAGGACGTGCATGAACCCTTTGGCGGGCTTTCTGGCTATGTCAGGCAGTACCGGGACGGTTACGTCAGGGTGCCGAATATGAGTTGACGGGAGGCCGCGCGCGATGAACCACTCCTCGATAATAAGGGCCTCGGCGCTAGAGTACGTGCGGGGTGTCACGTCCGGCGAGTTTACCGCCGAAGAGTTTCTCTCCGAGACACTCTCCCGCGTTGGGGAGGCCGAAACCCGGTATCACGCGTACCTGCGCGTGGAGGACAGTCAGAGGCTGCTGGCGCGCGCCAGGGAGGTCGACCGCGGCATAAAATCCGGGCAGAAGGTGGGGCTGCTTGCAGGCATGCCCGTGTCGATAAAGGACAACATATGCATGCGGGGCAGCCGCACCACTTGTGGCTCCAGGATGCTTGAGGGGTTCGTGGCCCCGTACGACGCCACCGCGGTGTCCAGGCTGCATGCGGAGGGGGCGATTATAGTGGCAAAGGCCAACATGGACGAGTTTGCAATGGGGCTCTCCACCGAGTTCAGCGCGTACGGGCCCAGCCGCAACCCGTGGAATACCGAATATGTGCCGGGGGGCTCGTCAGGCGGGAGCGCCGTCGCGGCCGCGGCGTTTGAGTGCGTCGCGTCCCTGGGTTCGGACACGGGGGGCTCTGTGAGGAACCCCGCAAGCTTCTGCTCCGTTGTGGGGTACAAGCCCACGTACGGGCTTGTAAGCCGGCACGGGCTTGTCTCGTACGCCAACAGCATAGAGCAGATCGGTCCGATCGCAAGGACGGTGAGCGACGCAGCCCTTGTTCTGGGTGTGATTGCCGGGAGGGACGAGCACGACGACACCACCGCGGACGCCGCCGCCGACGACTACCTTGAGGGCATCGAGGGGGGCGTCGAGGGCATGCGGGTGGGCATAGTCGACGAGATGACGGAGGGCGCCGACCCGGAGGTCGCGCGGGCCGTCGCACGGGCCGCGGGGGACCTGGAGGCGGCGGGCGCCTCGTGCGAGCGGATATCGCTTGACATGGTTGGGTATTCGGTCCCGTCGTACTATACCATTACGGCGGCCGAGGCCGCAAGCAACCTGGCCAGATACGACAACCTCCGGTACGGCTACGACCTTCCGACCGACGGATACGAGTTCAACTCGTACGTGGCCGAGGCCCGCGGCCGGTTTGGGCCGGAGGTCACGCGGCGCATGATCCTGGGGGGATACGTCTCGTCTGCCGGGCACGCCGGCAGGTACTACCTGAAGGCGCTAAAGGTCAGGGCAAAGCTGACCCGCGAGGTGGCCGACGCGTTTGCCTCCTCCTATGACATACTGATGGCCCCGACGGTTCCGATACTGCCGTTTAGGATAGGCGAAAAGTCTGACGATCCAGTCTCGCTGTTCATGGTGGACCTCAATACCGTGACGGCCAACCTGACCCGGAGGCCCGCCGTGTCCGTGCCGTATGCGGTCTCGGCCGGGGGGCTGCCAATAGGCATCCAGATGATGGCCGACTCGATGCAGGACAAGACGCTGCTGAGGGCGGCGCGGGCACTCGAGAGGAAGAGGCCCCCGCTTCCGGAGGTGCCGGATTGAGCGGGAGCGGCCGCGGCGCAGGCGGTGCCGCAGGCGGTGCCGCCCCGCGGCCCGTAATCGGCTTGGAGATACACTGCCAGATGACTAGCCTCAAGAGCAAGCTCTTCTGCCCGTGCAGGGCCGACTACCGCGGCATGGCCCCCAACGAGAACGTCTGCCCCGTCTGCATGGGCATGCCTGGAACGCTGCCGCGGCTCAACGCGGAGGCCGTCCGTAGGGGAACGATGATTGCAATGGCCCTGGGCTGCGCCATACCTGAGAGGATATCATTTTTCCGAAAGAACTACTTTTATCCCGACCTCCCAAAGAACTTTCAGATTACGCAGCTTGACATGTATGGTGACACCAGTATAGGGGGCAGGGGCTCCGTACTGGTGGGCGGCAGAACCGTGGGGATACGCCGCGTCCAGCTTGAGGAGGATCCGGGGCGCATGATATACGAGGGGGCGTCTGTTCAGAACCGCATATCGCTGGTCGACTACAACAGGGCCGGAACCCCGCTGGTAGAGATTGTGACGGAGCCGGACTTTGAAGGACCCCGGCAACTGAGGCTGTTCCTGCAGATGCTCTCAGATATGGTGGGGAACCTGGGCGTGTGCAATCCCGCCCTTGAGGGCGCAATGAGGGCGGATGCCAACGTCTCGCTTGAGGGTGGGAACAGGGTCGAGATAAAGAACATCAGCTCGTTCCATGACCTGGAAAAGGCCGTGGTGTTCGAGATTGCAAGGCAGGAGGCGCAGCACTCCCGGGGCCTTGAGGTGGCGCAGGAGACGCGCCACTGGGACGCGGCAAGAAAGATTACCGCTCCTTCAAGGCTAAAGGAGGAGGAGAAGGGCTACCGCTACCTGCTGGAGGCCGACATCCCGTGGGTGAGGATAGACGCCGAGACAGTCGAGTCGCTGAAATCCCGGATGCCCGAGAGCGTCTCTGAAAAGCGGGAGCGGTTCGTCTCCCGGCATATGATCCCGCCGCAGGTGGCCGACGTGCTCTCCTCTGACAAGATGTACTCTGACCTGTTTGACGCGGCCCGCACCGACAAAAACGCCAGGGAGCTTGCAAACATCATCACCACCGACTTGATGGGGCTTGCGATGGCGTCGTCGGCGGCAGCAGCAGCGCCAGCTGCGGCTCGTGATGACGTCGGCGGCGACGCGCAGAAAAAGAAGCATGACGATCCCGCGTCTGACGTGATCCGCGTAGACGGACTGCGGGAGCTTGCCGACGCGGTCGCATCGGGGCAGATGGCGCGCAACTCTGCAAAACAGGCGCTGCACGAGATGGCGAAAACCGGCAAGAGTTTCGCGGAGGTATCATCTGAGATGGACCTGGGGCTCATATCCGACGAGTCGGAGCTTTTGGGCGTGGTGCGGTCCGTCATTTCGGAGGAGCCGCAGGCCGCCAAGCAGGCCTACTCGAACCCGAACACCGTGAACTATCTGGTGGGTAAGGTCATGCAAAAGACTCGCGGCAAGGCGGATCCGCAGGTTACGCTGGAGCTTCTGAAGCGGTGCCTTCTAGGGGATTAACCGTCCTGTGGCTGGTTCCGGCCTTCCACTGCTGCCGCCATACTGCCGCCATACTGCCGTGTTGCCGCCATACTGCCGCAGTCACTATCGCTGCCTCCACTGTCACCGCCGTTGTGGTTCCAATCGTTTAGTTTCCGTACTTGTTCGGCGTCTGTGCTGCCGTTTTACTGAAAGCGGGGAGGATTGAGTATGTGCACGCGTGCACGTGCGCGCGAGACGGGTATCAAGTGCGGGCTGTGCCTCCTCTCTCACTCTACGCGCGCGGCCTTTTCTTCTTTTTCCTGAGATAGCCTGCAACCATCGGGACAAACGCGCCCACATCAGACACGATTCCGAGCGCCTGCCAGGTGCCCCTGTCCATCAGCTTTGTTACGGTAGGCTGGCTTATGTCTACCACCACCACCTTTACGTCGGCCGGAATCATGTTCCCCGTCGCGATGGAGTGGAGCATGGTGGATATCATGATGACCATTCTTGCATCCTTTAGCACCTTTTTGTACTCGCGCTGGGCCTGAGCCACGTCTGTAATGACGTCCGGCAGGGGGCCGTCGTCCCTTATCGAGCCCGCCAGCACGAACGGCACCTTGTTCTTGACGCACTCGTACATGATGCCGCTTGTGAGCCTCCCACTTCGGACCATCTTTGGTATGGAGCCTGCCTTGAATACGGCGTTGATTGCGTCCATGTGGTTGCGGTGCCCCTTGTGGGCCAGCGTCGCGTCATGCACGTTCATTCCAAGCGAGGTGCCCAGTATGGCGTGCTCTATGTCGTGTACTGCAAGCGCGTTTCCAGCAAGTACGCCGTCGATGTAGCCGCCGCGTATCATCTCGGCAAGCGCGCCCGCGGCCCCGGTATGCACTATTGCCGGTCCTCCGACTATGATTATGCTTCCACCATCTGATTTTGTCCTGTGTATGTCCTCGGCGACCCTCTTTGCAATGTGTTGTGTGGGGCGCTCGCTTGAGCTGGAGCTTCCCATGAACTCAAAGATGTTGTTTGCCTCGCGCGGGCGCTCCGGCGGCACCACGGCCACGCCTTCGTCGCCCACCACGATCATGTCTCCCTGCCTTACGTCCCTGATGGGGGTACAGAACGCCCTGCCGCCTCGCACCACGATGCACTTGTCCATCATCATGTTCTCCACGTCTATCCATTTTTCGTTGCGGTGGATGCGGGTATGGTTGTTTGTAGTGCTGTAGAACCCGTCTGGCATGACGCAGTCCTTGGGAGCCCTTCTCATGGACACGTCAGCCGGATGCATGGGACGCGCGCCCTCCCTGTATACGGAATCCAGCATCTCCTCAAGATCTTTTCTGCTCTTGGCCGTTATGCGCAACAGGGCCCTTGACTTTTCGGTCTTCTTCTTTCCAATCTCAAACTCTAAGACGTCAAACTCCCCGCCCATGTCCATTATGGTGTCAAATATCCTCATCAGGATCATGGAATCCACTAGGTGTCCCTTGACCTCGATCTCCTTGGAATGGGCCGTCCGGAGGGGCGGCGTTTTTTTTGCCCCCTTTGCGGTCCCTGCTTTTGCCCCCTTTGCCGTCATTGCACACTGCCTCTTTCCCTACATACTAAATGTCTTGCATCCCGTGACGCTCCTCTGCAGCTGCACGCGTGCGCCGCATATCGCCACCCCCACGTCATCATAGTGGGTCGCACCGTGCAGCTCCACCTCTCCCATCTTGCATCATGCCGGTAGTACGACATGCCCTTCGAACTTTGGTATGCCGCCTGCTACGAGGCTCTTTTCAAGCGACTCTGCCTGTTCTGGCGTGACTCCTTGGACTATGGCCTTTGAGATTCCTGATCCGTCGACCAGCGCAAGTATGTACCCGCTCGTATCTGTCAGCACAAATCCCTGGGACTCGCTGACAAACGCATAGAGGTTCTCCTTGCCCACCGGCTCCCAGCTGTTCGAATCCGGATTCGCAAGCGCCATGGCCGGCATGGCGCTACCACCGGTCAGCCCGTTGAGGTACTCGCGGGCCTCCGCCACGCGCCGCTGGCCTTCCTTTAGGGCAGCAAAATACTGCATAATGCATGGATCCTGTGTCGCTATAAAAACAGTCACGGTGGCCGGTGCATCTCTGCCCCTCACCCTGCAGTTTCTCTCCAGCATCACTGCGGCATTGTCGTGCCGCATGAAGCCGCGCGCTGCACGCCCACGTGCAGATTCGACATGTGGCGCATAGGGTTTTAGAGCGCATTTTCTGCCATAATGGGTATCGGACCCGTAGCATAGCATGGATAGTGCGGGCGATTCCGGATCGCCAGGCCGGGGGATCGAAGCCCTCCGGGTCCTCCCAAACTGCCGGCGCCGCGGGCGTTCGTGTGATGCACTACTGTTCGTGTCTGGGGGGTTGCTTCATTGCGGCGCAGCTGTCCCATAAACTGCGGTCGTGCGGCATCACACCGTTGAGGCCCTGTTTTCTCTGCCGTCGGCACCGTTGCCGCTCTTCCTGTGTGATGTGATGTCGGCGAGTAATGCGCCTGCCGTCTTGTCCTTGATCGACGCGGATGCAGCATCCACGAACATGGATGCGCCCGCACGCGACGCGCGGCCGGCCCTCTCATATGTGACTGCCTGGAGCGCCATGTCGAGCTTGTCTGCCTGCGCTACGATCCTCGCCTCTGGCGTCTCGCCTGCACAAAACTCGTCCCATATTGAGACGTACTCTGCCCTCATCTCCTCTGGCAGCATGGACGCAATTCGCAAAAACGCCTCCGCCTCCAGCTTCTCCTTTTTGTCGTGCGGCATGCTGTCCGGCGTGATGTCCCCTATCTCCGACTCTGCTATGTCGTGTAGCAGCGCCATTTTGACTGCGCGCTCCGAGTCGATCCCCATGGCATCCGATAGTATCATGGCCGTGATGGCGGCCCCAAACGAGTGGTCGGCGACCGACTCGCCGTCGGACATGGAGAGCTTTTCTGCCCATCCGGCCCTCTTGAGTTCCTTGAGGCCTGCCGCTGCCCTGATAAATTCACCAAGCGTCATTGTGTTGCGTGCAAGTGACGCCCCTTTTACAGATATGCACGAATCGGTAATGCCTGCGGACTCCGCGTCGGCGGACTGCCTGTTCGGCCCGCCCTACAGTTAAAAGCAGACTGTTCATACACAGTACATGAAGATTTACACTAGGACCGGCGATGACGGCAACACGGGGCTGCAGGGGGGGCTGCGTATCTCAAAGTCCCACGTCAGGATCGCCGCGTACGGCGCCATCGACGAGGCGAACGCGGCGCTTGGCGTCGTCCTGTCCGGCGAGCAGTGTCCTGAGGATGTCCGTGTGGTCCTAGGCCGCATACAGAACGACCTGTTCGTACTTGGCGCGGACCTCTCAAATCCCAATCTGGGCGACCTCGGGATCCGCGTGACTCCGGACATGGCCGAGTCGCTTGAAAAAACCATAGACAGGTTCGAGTCGGAACTGCCCCCCCTTGCAAACTTCGTCCTGCCCGGCGGGGGGACTGCTGCCGCCTCGCACCTCCATCACGCACGCGCCGTTGTGAGAAGGGCCGAGTCCCTTGCGGTGGAACTGAGCGAGTCCGAAGAGATAAACCTGCACTGCGCCATCTACCTCAACAGGCTCTCTGATCTGCTCTTTGTGCTTGCACGCGTCGCGGACCAGAGGGCGGGCCGTCCCGAGACACCCTGGGTTCCCCCGCTGCGCGGCGGCACTCCCGAACAGGGCCCATCGAAGGCCCCGCAGGAGGGGGACTCAAACGGCAAGCTTTAATTTCCAAGTCAGGGCCGTCCAACTGAGTGCCGGGGTAGCTCAGCCCGGGAGAGCACTCGGCTGAAGACCGAGCTGTCGCGCGTTCAAATCTCGCCCCCGGCACCTCCATACTTTTGTGCCGCCGCGCGCATGCCGGCGATGGCGGCCGTCGGGCTGCTGCATGAGGGATCCTGCCTTCAGCCGGCAAGCACCGCCCGCATCTTGGCACGCCGTTTGGTTGAGGCCGCACCGTTCGCGCGCACGGCAAATGACGCTAAATTTAATACCCTGCTAAATTCCCGTTTTTCGACTTTCATGTCCAAAAAAGATGCCACCGCAGGCAGTAAATCGTCGGCAGCCGCGTCTGCTGCCACGCCATCTGATTCCAGGCCGCCTGCCAAGTCCAAGAAGGGGGCAGCCGCTACGGCAAGAAGGCGCCCAGATCCGCCCCGGACACCTGCAAAGGAACCGACGGCAGCCGCCAGATCCAAAAAGGCAAAGACTGCAAGAGCACCAAAGGCCGCTGCCAAGGCGGGATCCAAATCCCCTAGGCCGGCCGCCTCTAGGACTACCGCATCCGGAAAAAGATCCGGCGCCGCTGCTGCTAGAAAGGCTGCAAAGACGGGCAAGGCCGCTGCAAGGGGGAAGACAAAACCCGGAGGCCGCTCCCCCTCTGCATCTGACATGGAAATGGCCGATATCGGGATAGTGATTGTGGATGACACCATAGAAATCGATCAGGAAAAGATCAACGAGGAGCGCAGGGCCTATCTTGAAGAGGCCCGTTCCCAAGAAGCCTTTGACTGAGGTGCCGGTAGCAGAATCTGCCTGTATGCGTGCGCGCAAGGCAGCAGACCCGCCCGCAGTACGCATGCGCCTCTTCACACTGCCTGACTTGTGATGCGCGCCTTGCCGGCGCACTGCACAACTCGCCGACCTCCCGGACAAAACGCCGCCGCCGTCTGACCGCGGCGGGCTTGCAGTGACGCGTGCAGGGATGCAGGCAGCCGCGCCCGTCATTTGGCAGCCGGTGGGATCCCCCATCGGCACACTACGCCTTGCCAAATGTTTATCCGTGACGTTCCCGTATCATACACATGCGTGCACTGTGCCTGATTACAGTCAGGGCCGGACAGGTCGAGTCCGTGATGGCGATACTCAGAAAAAAGCGCAAGATCATAAAGCAGATGATGGTCGTAACTGGCAGGGCCGACATCAGCGTCCTGCTTCAGGGCAACATACACCAGATAAACGGAATGGTGGTGAATTTTAAAAAAATCAAGGACATCTCGTCGACAGAGACCCTGCTTGAGGTGGAGGTGAACATGGGATGGTAAGGGCGATCATACTTGTCAAATCCCGCAAAAAGCTCATCGCGGCCAGGCTCAGAAAGATCAAGTCCGTGTCTGACTCTTTTCCCACAAGCGGGCAGTTTGACGCCGTAGTCATGATCGAGGTAGACGAGCTGTCACACCTCAAGGACGTGGCATACCAGATACAGACGATTGGCGGGGTGGAGCGCACCGAGACGATGGTCGAGGTGCAATGAAAATGGATTTAAGGCGCCGCAACGCACCCTAGCTGTGAACATAAAGCACGTGGGCAACGTCATACTCGCGGTGAAGGACCTTGACAAGTCGCTAGAGTTCTACCACGAGACTATAGGGCTGCCCATAAAGAACCAGAGGCGGGCGTGGGTCGATCTGGGATCTTCGGGGGCCCTCCTGAGCCTCCATCCGGCGTCGCTTACGGCCGCACACATAGGCAGTTCCATAGAGAACGGCATCACGATAGGCTTTATTGTGGGGGACGTAAAGTCCGCAGTCGAGGAGCTGAGGGCGCAGGGGGTTACCATACACCGCGATATTGTGGAAAAGGACGCCGGCAAGAACGCGGTGATTCGGGATCCGGACGACTATCTGATATCCCTGTTTGAGCCCAACTTTGAGGACAAGGCCGAGCAGACCGGCGGATACCAGGGATTCACTCCTGCATGAGTGACTGCGGCTGGTGCCGGATGGCCGCAGCATGCCTGCGCGGTAGACAGACTGCCTGCAAGCGATATGCTGTATGAATGAGCGGGCTCTGCAGGAATGGGAAGCGGCCGTGACTCGTTGATGTTATTGCTGTTGCTGCTATTGCTGTTGTTGCTACTGCTACTACTACTGCTACTACTACTACTACTACTGCTGCCTGCACCGTGCTTTTCAAGGCGCCTTTTGAGGTCGGCGTTCTCTTTTAGAAGGCCGTCGCGCTCGGCCTCTAGCGCGGCAATTGCCCGATGCCCGTCATACAGCGGGTGTCCGGGCGGTATCGGCAGCACTCCCGTGGAAAGCAGGCCCGATGCCCTTGCGACAAACGTTCTCTTGAGCCCTTCTACTGCCTCCCTGGCCTGCAAGTGGGAGGCCGTCCCCGCATCGGGCGTCCTGCTCCTTTCTGCCACCATCCCTGCACCGGGATTCGGCCCCGGCATCCTGATGGGCCTGCCTAGCGGTTCTGGCGGCGTCATGCCCAGGGGCTGGACGGTGGGCGGAAGCGGCGCGTGCATGCCGGGCCAGTATGGGTCGTACGCGCGCCTGAACATGTCCGCTTCGTACATACCCTTCCCCCATACGTCGCATATTTTTGTCTTAGGCTGGCCGGCTGGCTGGGCCCGTTTGCAGTGATTCGATTACGATCTGGACGAAATGTGCATTTGTGGTGTAAATTTCCTTGTTACAGGCACGGATTTGTTATTTTTTTGTGATCTTGGCTCAAGATCGCTTGATCATCGATCTTTATAATTTCAGCATTTGTACCACGTTTGCAGATGGAGTCCAGCATGACCTGCCGCAGGTGCAGAACGCCCATAGATGCGTCCGAGCTTCACAAGATCGTCATATACGTGGTCCGCGAGAGGTTCACAGAGCACCACTATGAGCATATTGAGTGCCCCGGCAAGTTTACAGTCTAGGCCGCACGTCGGCAGCGGCGTTCGCGCACGCGGTAGTCATTCCTGCGGGTGACCCGGGCTGTCGGATCGCACGTCGATAGGGCTCACCTCGTACACCGAATAGATCCCGCCTGACTTGCGCGAGCGGTACGACCATTCATCCTTGCCCCACTTCATCAGGCTGCACATCTTCTTTGTCTCCGGATGCAGCTTGTCGTAAACGTCGGAGCCTATCAGTATGTGGTTGGGAGCTGCCTTGTTCTGGATCTTGGCCGCAATGTTCATCACCGGCCCTATCAGATCCACGTGGGACATCTTGGCATCCGAACCGTACCTGACCACTATGCTCTGGCCGCTATCGATCCCAATCTTTGCCTTTAGCTCGGGATAGTCGTACTGGTCAAGTATGGGGTTTATGCCGTCGCGTATGACCGATATCATGGATCTTGCGCAGTTGACTGCATTGTCGGCCGTCAACAGCTGGTTTGCCTCTGTCACAAAGTATCCTATCACTGCGTCTCCCACGAACTTTAGCACGTATCCGTTGTACTGTTTTATCACATATGCCATCTCCTGCGCAAACGAGCTCATTATTATGGCGACCTTTTCGGGGGAGATCTCGAGCGCCATCTGGGTGGATCCCACCAAGTCCACGTATATCACTGCCATCTCTATGTGCTTGAGGACGTTCTTGCGGAGGTATTGGTCCGACTCGTCCTCAATACTGTCGTACTCGTAGCCCTCCTTGAGGGATTTCCAGACGCGTATTTGCGTATCGCGTATCATGGTCTCAAAGTCGAGCGTCCTTTCTGCAGTCTTGCCCATGAGCATGTCGACTACTGATGCGGTGTCGCCGCCGCCAGTGCTCGCCTCTGGCGCGTCCTCGCTGGGGGGGACTGCAGCGTCCGCTGCGCCGGCCGTGCCGTCGTTGTTGCTGCCGCCGCCGCTGCTGCTGAGAATGCTTGACGTGGTGAGCTCCCTTGTCGTTTCCTCCTCCGTTGCCGCCGACTCTGCATCTGATTGCTCCGTCAATTCTCACTCCAGCGGAAAATCCACCATGCAGTGCATGCATTTGCCGCGCATTCCAGAATATCTGTGGTTGTAGTACTCTGTGATTACACTGTTGCAGTGCTCGCACCTGGTGCTGGTTTCTTCCACAAGTATTCGTCTACATCAGTGTTATTTAGATTTATTTTGATCATTTTGTACGCGCGCATGGCTGTATGGGCGCGCATGTGGTCGGGCCGACGCCGTCGAAGATGCGTGTTTTGTATCATACGCGGGAACGGTTGCAGATGGCTGGCACCTCATAATTCGGCAAACTCATCACGGAGTCAGAACAGTGTCTTGTTGCAGTTAATCATCGGCGGCCTTTGTACGGTGGGCGCTATTGCGTTATTATTTGTGCTTGCGCAGGCGGGTGGGCGGGTGGGCGGGGGTGCACGCACCCGTACGTCAGGTGACTATGTCCCCGAGCCTGCCGTCGTTTATGGCGCGCCTGATCTCCATGGCAATTCTTCTCCCAACGCCAAACGTCTGGCCGTACTGGTACTTTGTGTATGGGCTGGTGGTGGCCACTATGGGGTTGCCGGGGACGCGCAGCGACACGTCGTACACTATCATCTCCAAGTCCTTTGTTATCACGCTCTGGAGCGAGAACGGCCCTATCACTCCGGGACTGTACTCCTTTTTGACCGCCTCGACGAACATGTCGCCCATGGCAAGCACCTTTTCTAGCAGCGACTCGCGTATGCTTGCAGGCGTGTGTCCGACCTCTATGTTCTGAAGGCTTCCGGCCATCCCCATGTCGATCTGCTGCTCGGCGGGCAGGGCGTTATAGTCGTGTATGTCGGTCTGGAGCCTCCTCTCTATCCCTATAAAGTCGACTTGGTCTGATATTGGGGTGTGGAAATAGTTAAAGTTCATGTATGTGCCGATCGCCAGCTCCTCTATGCTCGCCTCTGCCAGCCCCTGCTCTGATATGGTGCCGTTTGAGACCTTGGCGCTGGATTTTCCCTCATAGTCTGCATATGATGAGACCGTAAAGAATGCGCGCTCAAGCGGCCTGTCCTTTTCCTGCACCTTTATGATGCACGGTCCTGCTATGTCGGCGGGATCCTGTACGACTTTTGGGTATCTGATCCCTGCCTTTTCAAGCAGGTAGTACTGCCCCCTTGCGGCGCTCCTCTCCTCTGCTGCAAAGAGGGACCTGTTTCCAAATATGGGCACCTGCAAATCGTTCTCTATGGCATTATATCCGAGGTATGCAGTAAGCGACCTGTGCGGTATGATTACGGTGTTCCCCTCCCGCATCTTCTGCTGGTGCCCCTCTGACAGCATCTCGCTGAATTCGTCTACCACCACGACCTCGTCGGCGATCCTCCCGAACCTCTTGTATGGCGCCTCCCTGCCCCTCTTGCAGTACACCGTGGTCTTGAACCCTTCGTCCTTTGCGCCGTCCATTATTTCCAGCGCCGAGTGGCTCCCAAGCACGCATATCCTGATGTCGCCGGCGTCGTACGAGTCTACCATGTTGGACATCTCTGACGCGTCTATCATGACATGGGTGCCGTCACGCCGTATATTATTATTCTAGCTGGCGGGCGCACGGGCCCTGACGGTGCATCTCACGACCCGGGCGCACGTGGAGGGGCGTCTCGGCGTCCGCGGCATGTCCTGCGATCGCCGCGGCATGCGGGGCGCATAACGCTTTTGAGCGCAGTCTGCGATGGCAGTTCATGTTGTATAACTTTGAACTGCAGATGGCGGGAGTCATACTGCTCGGGGCCATGCTTGCATGCGGCGTGTTTCTGTATATCCGGCGCCGCCGTGACAGGCTCTTGCAAGAGGCAGTGGAGTCGAGACTCTTGCGCGGTGACGGTGACGTCGACGATTCCGCTACTGCCGCCGCCGCCGCCGCCGGCGCTCGCAATGACGATACGGAACCCGAAGACCGCGGCGGTGCTGACAATCCCGGCGACGGCAAGCTGTAAAGCCGCATCCTGCCCTGCCTGCCCGGAGCCTGGGGGGGGCCAGCTCGCGACTTAATAGCGCCTGCATCCAACCACACCCATGCGTGGGCTTGTGATGGGGCGCTTTCAGCCGTTTCATTTGGGGCATCTTGCGCTGGCAAGGCAGGTCTTGTCCGAATGCGACGGGCTGATTGTGGCGGTTACAAGCGCCCAGTTCAACTATATGGAAAAGGATCCGTTTACTGCAGGCGAACGGATTGAGATGATCCACGACTCACTTGTCGAGTCGGACGCGGACATGTCGAAATGCTTTGTGACCGCAATTGAAAACCAGTTCAACATTGCCACCTGGGGGGGATACCTGAGGGCCGCCCTGCCGGAGTTCGGGCGCGCGTACAGCGGCAACCCGTATGTCGCAATGCTGCTGTCTGATCTGGGCATCGACGTGGCCGCGCCGGGCTTTGTTGACCGCCCCAGATACAACGCGACTGCGATAAGGCGCCTGATACGCTCTGGGGGCCGGTGGGAAGATCTGGTGCCGGACGCGGTGCGCAGGCGTTTGGCTGACATGGATGCCGGGCGCCGGCTTGCGGCCATTTGCGACTCCGATACGAGGCCGACCGAGCATTGACGGGCCCTGTACGTGCGTGCCCCGTGTGCCCGGAATGCGGTGGGAGAAAGTTTGTCCGGATTGCTCGCGGCGACGCACCGCGGCATGCGGCCCTAGGGGACTGCAAGCGCGATGCGGCGCGCCGCGTCGGCAGCTGCGCCGTTCCGGATGCGGGCGGTGCAACGGGTGCCGGACGCGGCCCTGGCGACAAGCACCCTGCCGAACCCGGAATGATGACTCTCAGGTGCCGCAACTGCGGCAACGTCTCGGGGTTCTGAGCACGACGATGGTTGATTAATATTAACTTCGCGAGTCCGCACCGCATGGCCCAGACGTGGAAGGATAACGAGATAAGCCTGGACCCAGTTCGGGCCCAGACTGTGGCCGTCATCGGATACGGCATACAGGGTGACGCGCAGGCAAACAACATGAAGGATTCCGGGCTTGACGTGGTGGTGGGCCTCAGGGAGGGCGGCTCCAGCTGGGCAAAGGCCGAGTCCGACGGGCACGTGGTGCTTTCTGTAAGCGAGGCCGTCAAGAGGGCCGACATCGTACACGTGCTGATTCCGGACATGATGCAGGCCTCTGTGTACCGTTCGGAGATTGGGCCCAACCTGTCTGCCGGAAACGCGCTCTCGTTTTCGCATGCTGCCGCGATATACTGGAAGTGGATAGATCCCCCCTCCTACGTTGACCTGATCATGGTGGCGCCCAAGGGACCGGGCTCCAAAGTCAGGGAGACGTACCTGGAAGGGTTTGGCACGCCGTCCATAGTTGCAGTCGAGCAGGATCATACCGGGGCTGCATGGGACCGGACGCTTGGAATGGCAAAGGCGATAGGCAGCGCAAGGGCCGGGCTGATCAGAACTACCTTCAAAGAGGAGGTGGAGACTGACTGGTTTGGGGAGCAGGCCGACCTGTGCGGCGGAGCCGCGTCGATGGTGACAAACGCGTTTGAGACCCTTGTAGAGGCGGGATACCAGCCTGAGATTGCCTACTTTGAAGTACTCCACGAGCTAAAACTGATCGTGGACATGATACAGCGGTATGGGATAAACGGCATGTGGAGGCGCGTAAGCGAGACTGCGAGGTACGGCGGGCTGACCCGCGGGCCGCTTGTAATGGACGACTCCACAAAGGAACGCATGAAAAAGGTCCTGGACATGATCCAGGACGGCACGTTCAATCGCGAGTGGGTGTCCGAATATGAGAAGAGCGGCAAGGATGCGTTCGAGTCGCACATGCAGAAATACGACGAGCACCAGATAGAACAGGTTGGAAAGAAGATGCGCAAGATGATGTGGCCTGATTCTACCGAGTGATGAAAAGACGCGCGCGAGTGCCACCGCGCACAAAGCATGAACCTCTCGACGTCCGTGACTTCTTTTGCGCGCCCGCCTGCTGTCGGACAGGGCGCCGCGTCACGCTTGCCGGCGACAGCCGCCTGTCAGAGTTTTCGCAGCTTGGCAACGCCCGTGTTGATGTGGCTTATGATGGCCGGCAGTGGCGTCCCCGGACCAAACACGTGGTCCACCCCTGATTTTACGAGCTGTGCATGATCCGCTTCTGGAATCACGCCCCCTCCGACAATCAGTACGTCATCCATGCCTTTTTTCCGCATCTCCTTTACAACCCTTGGAAACAGCGTCCCGTGCGCCCCGTTGAGCAGGCTCATGGCCACTGCGTCCACATCCTCATCCTCTGCAATCTGCGCAATCCTCTTCGGGGTTGCAAAGAGTCCCGAATAGATGACCTCCATTCCGGCATCTCTAAAGGCCCTGCAGAGTACTAGGGCCCCTCTGTCGTGCCCGTCGAGGCCCAGCTTTGCCACGAGAACCTTTACGCTTCTAGTAGCGGTCTTCTGCCTGCTCATGCGCTGTACTGCGCGCAATGCCGTTTTAAAGTCTACGCTGCCGGCCTTGGCGGAACCGGCGCAAAAAGGCGTCCGGCGTAAAGCAACCAGATGGCAACAACAACAACAACAACAACAACCGCAGCAACAGCAGCAGCAGCAAAAAGAAGAATGGTGATTTGCAGGCGCGACTCGAGCCTGACACCGCACGTTTGCTTGGTGCCACTTACGCTGCCGCCCCGGCTGTTCTGAAATCTACTTAAAGCCGCCCCGGCGTCTGTCGTCATGGGTTATTATGATTTTGAGCCCCTGCATTACGACCTGGAATTTGAACCGGACCTTGGGCGTTCTGTGTTCTCCGGCAGGGCCTCGATCAGGGCCCAGTGCACCGGTAGCCCGGCCCGTACAATAGAGATGGACTGTGCGGAGATGGGCGTGCGCTCGTGCCGCGTTCGCGTGGTCCGGCAGAAGGGCGCAAGAGGGCGCCTGCATGCGGGTAAACCGATCGAGATACCGAGATCGTCTCTGTCGATAAATGAGAAGAAAGAACGGCTTGTAATAAGACTGCCGCGCAGTGTGGTGCTGGGCGGCAGCGGCGGTGCGGGGGGAAGAGGAGGAGGACAGCGCGCCGGCAGCCTCCGCAACAACACGCGCGACGGCTGCAGTCAGGTCATAATCGACCTAGAGTTTGACGGGGTGTTAAATGACCGACTGCTTGGCTTTTACCGGAGCAGATATGGCAGCAGCAGCAGCAGCAGCGACGGCGACAAAAAGACGTCGTACATGGCCACCACTCAGTTTGAGGCGTCTGACGCGAGGCGTGCATTCCCGTGCTGGGACGTGCCCTCCGCAAAAGCCACGTTTGAGATAAGCATCACGGTGCCTGACTCGAGATACTCTGCGGTGTCAAACATGCCCGTATCTCAGGTAAGGCGCGATCCACAATCCGCAAGGCGCACGTTCTGTTTTGCAGCCACCCCGGTTATGTCGACATATCTGGTCTATCTGGGGGTCGGCGAGTTTGCATACGTGCAGGATCCCGGCGGTTCTGGGAGCGGGAGGAAGGCGGATAAGAAGGGGAAGGAGGAGGACACGATCATACGCGTCATTACCACAAAGCATGTAGACAGAAGGCTTGCGCGGTTCGCCCTGAAGTGCGCAAGAACCCTGTTGGGGCTCTACGAGTCGTATTTCGGCATTGCGTATCCGTTGCCCAAACTAGACTTGATTGCGGTGCCGGACTTTGCGGCGGGCGCCATGGAGAACTGGGGAGCGATAACGTTCAGGGAGAACCTCCTGTTGTACGACCCAAAAAAGTCCTCCACGCGCACAAAGCAGCTTGTCGCCGAGGTGATCTCACACGAGCTGGCACACCAGTGGTTTGGGAACTTGGTTACCATGAGGTGGTGGAATGATCTGTGGCTTAACGAGAGCTTTGCGACCTTTATGGCGACAAAGCTCCTTGACCGGATGTACCCGGAGTGGGACATGTGGGGGCAGTTTCTGACCGATACCATGAGGACGGGAATGGACCTGGACTCTATGAGATCGACCCACCCGATAGACGTGGAGGTGGCGTCGCCCTCCCAGATACGCGAGATATTTGATCCGATCTCGTACGACAAGGGGGGGTGCGTGCTGCGCATGCTTGAGCGGTACGTGGGCGAAAACTCGTTTAAAAAAGGCCTGAGACTGTACCTCAGAAAATTCAAGTACGGCAACGCGGAAGGGGCCGACCTGTGGAGGTGCATCGAGGCCGAATCGGGCAAGCCGGTGTCAAGAATGGTAGGGTCGTGGCTGACGATTCCGGGGTTTCCCGTGGTGCACCTCTCGCTCAAAGGGAGCGGCTCGAAGCTGCATGCGCGCCAGGAGCGATACGTGTCATATTCTGGCAGAAAGCGCTCACTGTCACTGTCATCATCTAGCTCCGAGCTGATGCCTCCATCCCGCGGTTCTTCAGGGGCGCCTGACGCGTGGCCCATTCCGTTCTCGCTCCGTCATGTGCCGGACGGACGCCCCGCGTCAACTATGTTGTTCTCAAGGAGATCAATCCGCGTCGACCTGGATGCGGCAGGCGCAAAGCTTGGCGCAAGGCGCGCGGCCGCAAAGGCCGCGGCGGGCAAGCCGCCTCGCAAGAGGCGGGGTACCACCCGCGCGATAATTGCAAATCCCGGAAGAACGGGCTTCTACCGCGTGCGATACGACGGCGCAATGATGCTTGACATGCTCATGCTTGCCGATTCGGGGCGCCTTGGGGCCTCCGATCTGTGGGCCCTGCAAAACGACCTCTTTGCAATGTGCGTGTCGGGGCTCGCCTCGATACGGGATTATCTGGAACTACTCGACGCGTACCGTAACGTGGACACCCCCGTGGTGCTTGCAGACGTGGGATTCAACCTGTCGCGACTATTCCGGATGTCGTTTGACAGCCCGCTGCCGGCCGGCGAGATAGGGTGGCATGCAACCGAGTTTTACAGGCGGGTGCACGACGTGGTGGGGTGGAAGATTCGCGGCGGCGAGCCGCACACGGTCTCGCTCCTGCGCGGTCCCGTCATTACGTCGCTGGGATTTTTGGGCGACCGGGGCGTGGTTGAGAGGTGCATGGACATGTATGACGCACTGTCTGCATCCGGAGGGGCGCACACACAGGACGCGATTCATCCCGACCTGGTGGATCCCGTCTGTACGGTTGCAGCATGGAACAGCAGCAGGCGTGGCGGCAGCAGCGGCGGCAACAGCAGCAGCAGCAGCAGCCTGCCAAGAGGAGGCGTGAAACACCTGCGAGGATGCACCGCAGGCTTGCAGCGCTGTACCGAGCAGCCGACACCACCGAGCAGAAGATGCGCTTTCTTGGGGCCATGTGCGGGTTCGGGGACCCCGTACTGCTCGAGCGCACCCTGAAGTTCGCACTGTCCGACGAGGTGCGTTCGCAGAACTTTTTCGCGCCCGTCCTGAGGATATCTGAGAACCCCTACGGATCCCGCATGCTGTGGGCGTGGATTCGGAAAAACTGGCCCCTCGTGTCAGAAAAGGTGGGCCATGGAAATCCGCTGCTTGGAAGGGTGATCTCTTCGCTTGCAAACGTGTGTGAGCGCAGGGACATACCCGATGTGCGCGGGTTCTTTTCAAAAAACCCCGTGCCGGGCACTGAGCGCACCGTTGCGCAGACGATCGAAAGAATAAGAATTGCAGATGCCATGCGCGAGCGCATGAAAAGGGAGTTTGCCGGCCCGGGCGCAGGGACGCGCGGGTTCTGACTGGCGGCGGGTGTGACAATTAATGCGCGACTCTTCTTCTTCTTTTAACGCAGGACGCGGCCGCAAAACTAGGATTCTCGCCGCGACGCTGGCGTCTGCGGCGGTGGCCGTGATCGCGCTCGTCGTCGTATTTTCTGCGCACGTGGCGACGGATTTGCCGCGCAGCGGCACCTCTGATGGCGGTGACTCCGGCGGCGGTGACTCCGGCGGCGGCAGCATTGACGCGCAAACCGCGCAAGAATCCATACGCATTGACGCGATATACTATAAACAAAACAAAACCGCGGTAATTGCATACGTCGACAACACCGGCGTAAACGTCACGGTGACGGTGGAGGTACTTGGAATGGCCGACACGTACCGGAGGGAATTTACCGGCCCACAGTTTTCCACATCCGTGCATTTTCCAACCGTGCCAAAATACGGCTGGGCGGTGCATCCGGTGGTCTCCGAGGTGCGCCATCCGGTATTTGGAGACGTTCAGATAAAGACGGAGATCCGCGAGGAGGGCCAGCCGGCGCCGCGCACCATATACGCCGACCTGCGATGACGCCCTATCGGGGGGCTGCCGCGTACCGCGCGCGACTCCACGGGCAAACCCCTGCCCCGATGTGCAGGCGCGCCGCATGTCATACGCCTGTCTGCTCCCTCTCCCTCCGCCTTTCCCCTCACTCCGCCTCTCCCTCCCCCCCACTCCCCCAAAGTGGATTAGTAAAAACAATCTAACAAAACGGATCAACATTTCTTACACGTCGTAGGTTATACCAAACGCCGCATTGTACGACATGACACACGACGACACCGAGATCATCGGAAAGTCCGTCAAGGACATCTACGGCTCATACGTGGGCAAGATAGTCGGCACGATAACTGAGATTGACGGTTCAATCCAGTCCGTCGGCGTCGACTGCGGCTCCAATGGACTGCAAATGATCCCCGACGAACACCTGGTGGTTCAGGGCGACGTAGTCATCTTCATACCAAAATGGCGGCTTGACTCGCAGAGGCTGATTCGGGAGAACCAGCTGACGCTGCGCCGCCTGAGGGCAATGGTAGAGATCGTGGCAGGAAACGACGAGATGCGCGTGGATGCGGAGATCCTAGAAGAAAGGTACCGCACCAAGCTCGACTCACTCCAGAAGATGATGGCTGATCTCAAGGCAACCCTAGATGCAAGGCTTGCCGAGCTAGAGGATCAGTCACGATCTGCCAAGATGCTCTTCTTTGATGCAAAGATCCAGTACAAGAGCAACGAGATCCAAGAGTCGACGTTCGAGTCCGTAAAGCTGGCAACAGGCGGCCTGATAGAGAACGCGTCTCACGAGACGGCAGAGATCAGCAACATCAAGGAGAGGATCCGTGGACTGGAGACTGAGATACGCGAGGTCAACGATCTTGTGAAAAGCGGCGAGGGGATCACTGCAGGAGGTGCGGCGCAGCCGCATGCCGAGCAGTTGGCAGCATCCCCAGAACCGATGCAGGCAGTTCTACCCGAGACGCCAAGGGGCGGCTTTGCAGAACACGCGATCATGCCGGATGAAGTGGCTATAGGCGCCGCGACAGCAGCTACGACGCCGCCGTCACCGGGGGGACCAGGAATGGCATCTCCGGACGGTGCACCGGGGACTTTGAAGCAGGCAGCAGGGTCCCACGACGAGGAACAGTCCTCTTCACCTGGGACGTCCAACATGCAGGATGCCTTTTCCAGCGCGAACCTAAACGCAGGCGCCGCCGCGGCTGCAGGCGCGGATGGGGCGGCTACTGTACCAGACCGGAACGTGCCAAGAGAGGACGTTGCGGCCCCCCCGCCAGCAGAGGCAGAGGCCGCCGACTCCCCGTATGCGCCAGGACCCGGAGCCCCGGAATCCGCAGAACCCCCCGCTAGTGCGGAGTTTGCGTTTCCAGAACCTCCCCGCAACACGGCGGTTCGGGACACCCAGACGTCTCCAAAAAACGATGACGACTGGCTGTCACGCATGGAATCCCAGTAACCACTGCCACTTCTTTTTTTTAACATTTAGATAATGTGGGCGCATGCCAAGCTCATGTCTGATGCCGACAGCGGCGGCAGTAGCATCGCACGCGGGGGCGGCTCCGATGAAATTGGGGCGGCCGGTCGCGACGGTAATCACAACGATGGGGGCGACGCGCGCGGCGCCGCCCGCGCCCGCGACGGGCACAGCCTCAGGAAGTCGGCCGAGGCCGACCCCGAATCGTTCTGGGCGCGGCAGGCCGCAGAAGGGCTGGAGTGGTTCAGGCCCTTTGATGCGGCTCTTGAGTGGGACCATCCGTTTGCAAGATGGTTCGTAGGTGGCACCACAAACGCCTGTTACAATGCGGTGGACAGGCACCAGCAGGCTCGCGCCGGCAAGCCGGCCATAATATGGGAGGCCGAGGACGGGAATCAGAGGCGCACAATATCATACGGCGATCTGTTCGCGGATGTGCAGCGCTTTGCAAACGTCATGAAATCGCTTGGCGTCCGGGGCGGCGACCGCATCACTATATGCCTGCCGATGGTGCCCGAGCTTGCAGTTGCAATGCTTGCGTGCGCCAGGATCGGGGCCGTGCACACCGTGATATTCTCCGGATTCAGCGCCGCGTCCGTCAGGGAACGCGTCTCTGACTCGGGCTCCCAAGTCGTCATCACGGCCGACGGCGGGTACAGGCGTGGGCGCATAATAGAACTCAAGGGGACGATAGACGAGGCCCTCTCCGGGCTTGACTCTGTCCGGCACGTGGTGGTGCTGCGAAGGACGTGGCATGAGATTGCGATGTCACGGCCGCGCGATAAATTCTGGGATGATCTGGTGGACGCGGCGCCAGACACCTGCCCTGCCGTGCCGCTTGAGAGCTCCCACCCGCTGTTCATACTGTACACGTCGGGGACCACGGGCAGGCCCAAGGGGGTGCTGCACGGGACAGGCGGGTACCTGACGCACGTGCACAGTACGTTCGGGTGGGCCTTTGGGGCCGGCGACGACGACGTGTACTTTTGCACCGCCGACGTGGGGTGGGTGACAGGGCACAGCTACGTGGTGTATGGCCCGCTGATGCACGGGATTACGTCCGTAATGTATGAGGGGGCGCCTGACCATCCGGGGCCGTCCCGAACGTGGCAGCTGATACGGGATCATGGTGTGACAATATTTTACACAACACCAACCTTGCTGAGAATGCTGATGCGGTTTGACAGTCCGGGGAAAGACGGCGGCCGGCACGGGGGCCCGTCTGGGCTTGACACCCTGCGGCTGCTCGGCACCGTGGGGGAGCCGATAAACCCCGAGGTTTGGAGGTGGTACCATGAAAGGGTGGGGCAGGGGCGCTGTCCGGTCATAGACACCTGGTGGCAGACTGAAACCGGCGGGATGCTGATATCGCCGCTGCCTGCAATTGAGGACACTATACCAAAGCCCGGTTCGGCCGCAAGGCCTGTTCCCGGCATCGAGATTGACGTGCTTGACGACGAGGGAAACCCGGTCCCTGTAGGTGCAAAGGGGCAGCTTGTGGTGAGAAAGCCCTGGCCGGGCATGCTGATGACTTTGTGGGGCGACGATGACCGGTACAGGGAGGCGTACTGGAAGAGGTATCCGGGACTGTACCACCCCGGGGACTATGCGCGCATCGACGAGGACGGGTATGTGTGGCTGCTGGGCAGGGCCGACGACGTATTGAAGGTGGCCGGCCACCGGATCGGAACAGCCGAGCTGGAGGGATGCGTGGTTTCCCACGACGCGGTGGCCGAGTCCGCCGTATGCGGAATCCCCGACGAGGTAAGGGGCCAGTCTATAGTGGTTTTTGCAGTATCAAGGAGCGGGACGCCTGAGATTGGTCACGACCGCCTTGCATCTGAGATCGTCAAAAGGATACGCAGCGAGGTGGGCTCGATTGCCACTCCGGGTGCCGTATACGTGGTGCCGCGACTGCCAAAGACCCGAAGCGGAAAGATAATGCGGAGGCTCCTAAAGTCGCTTGCAGTCGGCGGCGAGGTCGGCGACACCAGCACGCTTGAGGATGCCGATGTGATAGGGGAGATAAGGCGGCTGCTGTCGTCACAAAAACCCTGAGCTGTGGATCTTCTGTGTCGCTGCTGCCGCTTCCGCCGCCGCCTCATGCGTCGTCGCCCACCATGCCTGCCAGGTCGACGCCTGCCAGCATCTCGAACATCTGTCTCAGTCCGTCGTACTCGGACTTTGAGGTGTCGTCCATCATCTCGTACTGTTCCCTTCTGATCTCCTCGAGGCGCCTGTTGGCGTCCGTTATGAAATCATTGCACGTCTTGATTAGGGACTTTTTCGCAGCCATCTCCTCAAGGTCGAATATTGCAGTGTTGCTGCCCATCAACACGCCTGTATGGTCGTAGATGCTCGTGGCCTGGAGCAGTCCGGGGAACTTGGTGCCGTTCTCCTTGAGAAAAACGATCTTTTGATCCGTGACCTTGCCTGTCTCAAACCATCTGGTCAGCGACCTGGTCATGTTGTCCCACGACTCTTTGGGGACGTGCTCAAATACCGTCCTGCCTATTATCTCCGACTTTGCGTACTGGAGCTTTGCAGCATACGTGCTGTTGCAGTCGATTATGACCCCTATCGAGTTTATCCTCCTCCACATGATGGGCGCATCTTTGAGCGTCCTCCTGGCCTCTGTCTGGATCATGCCCTGTGTGTCAGAGCTTGATAATTAATTGTTGAGCTGACTCGGCAAGGGCGGGAGAGGGAGGGGAGGAGAGAGGGAGGGGAGGAGA
>JAGWAX010000139.1 GCA_021296175.1 Nitrosopumilaceae archaeon
AAACTTTTCAAAGTCGCAGGCCAGCATGTACCTTGGCATCTCCTTCTCTGACAGGCCCACGGCGTACTCTTCGGCCTGCTTCATGGCCTGGTTTAACGACCTACCAGCGCTCTTGTGCTCCACGATGAGCACGCCGGGCCAAAATAGATCTATGAAGCCGTGTCCGGCGAGCCTCTTGGCGTACCGCTCGAACACGGCCACGGACTTGCGGCTCCTGCCGAATATCTCGAAGAACTCGTTCCAGAACGTCTGAGACTCGCCGCTCTCGTACGTCTCGCCTCGCCACTGCTCGACAAACCGGGCGGCCCTGGCGCGTACCCCAGCGTCACTCACGTTCCATACCTCCATTTTACGTCAGGCCGTATCGTGATGGAGCCGTACATGTCGTGCCATCCTGCCCGTGACGTTTGAGTGTAGCGCCGTTGCGCGTCGTAATACGCGAGCCTGCCGCTGGCCCTTAAAGGCGACACGCTGTCATGTGTATGATGTCCAGCGAGACGTGCGAGTCATGCGGCGCCAAAAACGCGGTGCAAAACAAGGACCGGACTGCATACCGGGATTCGGGCGCCGCTCGTGGCACCAGTATGTGGAGTGCGGCAACGTGACTGACATGCAGGAGCACGAGTGCGAAGACGACGACTGCAGGGTACACCACCCCGCATGACGGCGGTGTGTGTCATTCAAAGTAGTGCGTAGATCACCAAGACCCGGCTGTCTTGGCTGCTGCCCGGCGCGATCTTTCAAGCATGCAAGCAGATGCAGGACGACACGGGTGCAGACTTGCAGAACTGGGCCTGGCCGGGCCTTCATGCCTGACGTACGCCGGCTCCAGAACCCCACGGAATAGGAGTATGAATTCACCTGTACCCAAAACATCCAGAATTCATGCACTGGTCATTCTTCTGACAGCCACGTTTGGAAAGGGTAGGTGAATTCATACGAACCGGAACGGCCAAACATTATAAGCTACTACAACCAAGAGACGGCGGCGTGGATGGGCCTTGCTCCCACGTGTGCTTGGTAGCACTCTCGGTTCTGAGCCAAGCACCCTAACTAAACTAGGTGACCACGCCACGCATTACTACTATCCTTAAGGCATATAATTTTTCCTTAAGGAAGGCTTAAAAACTCTGGGACGTAATACGGGTATGCCGAGATGGGCAAAGGACAAGAATGAATTTTCGGTCAGGCTGAACCACGACGAGAGGCGCGGCTGCATTGCGATCATACCAAAGCCCGTGGTCGAGATGCTGGGCAAGCCGGACAGCATTACGTTTGTAGTGGATGCCAGGGGCCGCATACGCGTGGCTGCGGGCGGCAAGTGACGGGGCGGTCCGCATTGGACGGCCTGGGAAAGAGTACGGTGTCATTGCGCGTGCTCGGGTCGTACGCGTGCGGGCGCATGATACTGGCGTCCTAGGCTCCGTACTGTTCGCTCTCCATGGGCACCGCGTAATTCTCCCAATACGGAGGCCGGCACACTGGTCGAATCCGTTGAAAAAACGCCTTTTATGCGAATGCAATCACGCAGTGCATGATGCGCGAGTCCAGGTGGGTCGGCAGGTCCGTAGCCCTCTGGAAGCTGGCAGACCTCGTGCAGACGTTCATGTTGGACTGTAAATTTACGGAGATCGTGCGGTACGGCGATTCGCGTGTGTCCACGTGGCAGGAGGTGCGCGGCGATAAGACGGGCGTATTGCGGACCGTATGCGGCGGCCGCAAGTCCATGCACGTCATAATCCGGGGGCAGCCTGACGACTTTACCATATCCATAGATACGGGGGAGTGGGGGAAGAACGCGATTGCCGCCATGCTTACGTGCGGGTTGGGACTGGCCGGCATCACATCCAACGTGAGGCTGGCGCGCAGGCTGCAGAAACACGTACTGTTAGGCGTGAAGGAACTAGAGGGCTCGTCTGCAGATGCAGCCGCGTCGGACGCCGACTTCCATGCGTCATGTCGTGAGCGTAAGGCACGGCAGGCGCGTGGTGAGCGAGAGCCATGACGTGGACTGTTGCAGGCGCACGGCAAGCCGAAAAAAGGGGAGGGGCGGGAAGCCCGCCGCCGGCAGGACACGCAAGGCGCCTGAAGCTGCCGCCGCCGCCGCGTAGGTTTACCTTGCGGCGCACATGCCGCACAAGATGCGGCCGTCCACCAATTCGCGGCACCCCGGTTTGCCATGTGTGGTCTTGCCGCACTTGTCGCACGTGATCGTGGCGTCGCCGCCGAAGAACGCAGTGGATATGTTCTCACCGCATACGTAGCAATCGAATCCCATGCCGCCTTCTTGTGATGCATGTATGAAACGACGCCCATATGCGGAAGGAAAC
>JAGWAX010000140.1:0-492 GCA_021296175.1 Nitrosopumilaceae archaeon
AGTTCAGGGGCGCGCGGCCCCCGGTCGGCGTTGACTCGCGCACGATCAAACTGCCGAGCTTCGGAACAGTCGCGTGCAGGGGCCCCGTACCAGACAAACTGCTGGAGCACGAGCCCAGGTCGTACGAGTTCGTGGATGCATCAGGACGTAGAGATGGGGAGAAACCGCGATACATGCTGTACGTGTCGTGCAGGGTGAGCATGCCGGAGCCCTGGAATGCAACTACAACGGCGGCGGCCGTTGCCGGACGCGCCACGGTCAAGGGCATCGACCGCGGAGCGGTGGAGCCCACCGTGGTGGTGGCTTTGAACCAGCGCGGAGAGGCCGTGGACAAGACGTCATACGACACAGCGACGCCATTCAAAGAGAACCGCGCGTGGTATCAGCGACAACAGCGCAAGATGTCCAAGATAAACAAACGCTCAAGCCGCCTCCAGAGGCTGCACCGCAAGATACGCAAGAGGATGGCGCGCGTGGCAAACCGGCGCACGT
>JAGWAX010000140.1:854-2800 GCA_021296175.1 Nitrosopumilaceae archaeon
CAGGCCCTCCGGAGGTAGGAACACCCTTCGTCAGACGCGAACTGGATGCGCGCCTCAACTGCTTTGCGGCGGTTGGGGGCGCCGCAGGGCGGCGCGACAACCAAGCGCCGGCGCATCACCTTGCCAGGGGCATGGAGAAAGAACGTCAGAAGATGCAGTACGTGGCCGGCAGGTCATGAATTCGCACCGGTTCCCCCAACCTCACAATACTAATACATGAGACTTGACAACATGCGTCGTGGCTCTTGTCGTAAGGAAGTACGGGCTTGCCAACCTTGAGCCCTACTACCAGACGGCCGACGGCGCCCTGTACAACGGCGACTCGATCGAGATCATGAGGTTCATGAAGTCCGACTCAATCGACTGTATATTTGCAGACCCACCGTTCAACCTTGGAAAGGACTACGGGACGAAGTTCGTCGATAAGAATGAAAACTACGTGGACTGGTGTGGTGACTGGATGGCGGAGGGCGCGCGCATACTGACCGAGGGGGGGGCGCTCTTCATATACTGTATGCCGTCGATAGCGGTGCGCCTCGTGGAACGGCTCAACCGCCTCCTGACGTTCAGGCACTGGATAGCCCTGACCATGAAGGGCAGTTACCCGCGAGGGAAAAAACTGTATCCGGCGCACTATGCGCTGCTGTATTATACCAAGGGAAAACCCAAGACATTCAACAGCATACGCACACCCGTCCAGACCTGCAGACACTGCGGTGGGGAAATCAAGGATTACGGGGGGCACAGAAAGGCCCTCAACCCGCTCGGCCTCAATCTGACTGACTTTTGGGACGATACGTCCCCGAACAGGCACGCCAAATACAAGGTGCGGCCTGGCGTGAACGAGCTGAAGATCACCATACCGAAACGGGCAGTCCTGCTGAGCACCAACCCCGGCGACACCGTACTGGATCCGTTCGGCGGAGGGGGGTCCACGTATGAGGTATGCGAACAACATAGTAGGAAGTGGATAGGGATTGAAAAATACGACTGTTCGGTCATACGGACTCGCCTGCAGAGGATGCAGTCCCAGTTGCAGGCGGAGGCGGTCTGATGAAGATAACGACAGTCCGCTTTTACAACGGGTCCCTTGAGAAGGTGACCCGGCTGGGCGTGTCAGGCATCTTGTTCGAATTGCTGTGCGTCCTGACGGAGACACAGATCATGCTCAAGGAGAAAAAGGACGCCAACAGTGGGAAGGCCGTACGGGTCGCCGTTGACGACGCGCTGGAAGACAGGGGGGGATGGACGAAGACCGCTACGGGTGATCTGGATTGGACAAAGGAGAGGGAATCCAACCACGCCACGAAGGTGCGGGTCGGTGTGGAAGTACAGGTGTCGGCCAGGAGCGATCTGGTCATACGGGACCTCATGCACATGCGGCAGAACATGACCCAGGGGAGTGTGGACGTGGTGGTACTGGTTGTCCCCTCGGACCACATGTCAAGGTTTCTTCCAGACAGGGCTCCCACACTGTCCGAGACGCGCAAGTACATAGAAAGTGAGTTCAAAGAGATACAACACTTCCCGCTGATTCTGATTTCAATCGAGCACGACGGAGTAGGCCCCGCCCTGGCAAAGCAGAAACGACGGGCATAAGCGCCGAATCCGAACCGCCTACAAACCTACTTCGAAAATCACATCTCTATGGGAATTACGTCGCTTAGTTCGCCGCGCGCTCCACCTGCACCTGCTTCTTCTTACGTATGGTCCCGACCCATCCATCGCTGCCCTTGCCTATCCGCCGTCAGCGCACCCTTTCCTTGTTCCAGTACGGGGACTTGCACTTTACGCTTGCGCAGTTCTTTGGCGACGGGTTTATGCTATACCAGGAACCGGTGCGATTCACGACCTTGCGGCCACGTACTGCATCTTCTGACGTTTTTCTCCGCCCTGCCTTGAGGGGGGAAGCGCGCAGGCACTTGGCTCTCGTGTCCCGTTTGGGC